>CAMCDX010000015.1 GCA_945873695.1 uncultured Clostridia bacterium
CCTGCAAAATGCAACCCAGTTGCTTTAAGCAGTGGTTTTTCGACAAGCTGAAGGGGGGACGTTGTCCCCCCTTTAGATTCTCCCGCCAGTCTGCGGACTGGTGTGTGCGCCCAAGGCGCACAGATCTTTGTATCTTCGCCACGTACACGCCGCGGCGAAATGCTGTGAGGTTTTTATGCGTTTACAAAGTGCGATTTTCGACATGGACGGCACCCTGCTGGACTCCATGCCCACCTGGGAGCACCTGTGCTCCGGGCTGCTGCGGGAGATGGGCCTGGAGCCGGAGGAGGACCTGGACGCCATTGTCAGCGTGATGACCGTGCGCCAGGGAGCGGAATACTGCAAGGAGCGGTACGGCCTGTCCCAGACGGTGGACGAGATCATCGACCTGGTCCACGCCCGGGCGGAGGATTTTTACCACAACCAGGTCCAGGCCAAGCCCGGCGTACAGAAGTTCCTCTCCCTGCTGAAGATGGAGGGCGTGTGGATGTACGTGGCCACCAACACCGACCGTTCCCTGGCGGAGGCCGGCCTGCGCCGCGCCGGGCTGGACGGCTACTTCCGGGGCCTGCTGACCTGCGCCGAGGTGGGCGCCGGCAAAAACGACAGCCCGGAGATCTACGAACGGGCCATGCGCCGCCTGCGGGGAAACAAGAAGGACACCGTCGTTTTCGAGGATGCCCTCCACGCCATCCAGACCGCCAAGCGCGCCGGGTTCCGGGTCTGCGCCGTCTACGACGAGTCCGCCAGGGACGACCAGGCGGCCATTCAGGCCATCTCCGACTACTATATCCGCTCCTTTGAGGAGATGTTCGAGACGGAAGTCTTGGGCTGATGAATTTGACGGGACCCTCCCGTCAAATTTTTTTACCGGGACAGTAACGAAGCCATCTGCCCGGGGACATATGGGGTGAAAGGGGGGGAGAGGACCGTGGACGATATGAACGCCATTTACCGCCAGCACGCCCAGACCGTCTATAAATTTCTTCTCTCCCAGACCCGGGACGAAGACCTGGCGGAGGAGCTGACCCAGGAGACCTTCTACCAGGCGGTCCGGTCCATCGACCGGTTCGACGGACGGTGCAAGGTGTCGGTCTGGCTGTGCCAGATCGCCAAGCACCTGTGGTATCAGCACCTGCGGAAGCAAAAGCGGGAGGTGCCTTTGCCGGAGGAGGGCGTGGACGTGCCCCTGCCCTCGGCGGAGGAGGAAACACTGGACCAGGAAGGGCGGCTGGAATTGCTGCGGCAGGTCCACCAGCTGCCGGAAGCCCAGAAAGAGGTCGTTTATCTCCGGGCTTTCGGCGGCCTCAGCTTCCGGGAGATCGGCGATGTGCTGGGGAAGACGGAGACCTGGGCCCGGGTGACCTTCTACCGGGGCAAGGAGAAACTGCGGAGCGGAGGTGCTTGCGATGAAAAATGATCTGACCTGCGGAGTGGTGCGGGACCTGCTGCCCTCCTACGTAGAGGGCCTGACCTCCCAGGAGACGAACCAGGCGGTGGAAACCCATCTGGCATCCTGCCCGGAGTGTACCGCTTGCCGGGACGCTATGAAAGCGCCCACCGAACCGGCGGAGCAGGCGAAGGAAGTCGACTACCTGAAAACGGTGAAGCGCAGAAACGGACGGCGGGTGGTGCTGGCGGTGCTATGCACCGTCCTGCTGATCTTAGCAGGGTTCGCGGTGAAGATTTTTGTCATTGGCGCCCCGGCCCAGGAGAACGAACTGATCGTCAGCGAGTTTGTGGAAGAAAACGGCGTGCTGCGCCTGTCCGTCATCACGCCCTATTCCGCCACCGCCTACCACGGCTGGAAGGTAGAGATTGCCGACGGCGTGGCGAACATCTGGGCCCGGTCGGTGCTTGTGTCCCCGCTGTTTCCCGACGGCGGCGGAACGGTGGAGGTGCCGCTGGACGGCGTGAAGGAGGTTCGCCTCTGCGGCCGCACCGTCTGGCAGGACGGCACCGCCATCCGGCAGGAAACCTTCCGGCTGTATCAGGCCAAGACCGCCTATATTGGCGATATGCCGGCGTTGAACCAAATTGCTGAGCTTGTCAACATCCGTCCCAATTTCGGCGACTACCTCAACAGCCTCCACACCTCCAGCCGGCCCTACCGATGGACGCTGGAATTCACCCAGGACGGCTGGCAGGGCGCTATCGGGAAAGACTCTGAAACCTTTGACCTGTGGATGTCCCGATACGCTATGCAATTGCTGGCCACGGTGGAAAACCTGGAGGAGGTGGGATGGACCTATACCGACCACCGCGGCGAAAAACACAGCGGTCTCATTACGCTGGAGGAGGCGGACGCTTTGCTCCCCGAGTTGATGGACGCTTACAACGCCTCTCACGCCGGCTGCGACTGGAAGCCGCTTTCCGGCATCAAGAACTATTACCATGCCTCTCCGGCAGACCTCCAGCAGCTGGTGGATATTACACGAATCTCTTCCTGAATCAGTCAAAAGGGCCCCTTTGCCGGTTGGCAAAGGGGCTCTTTTCATCTTAATTACTTCACAAAAAACCGATAGCTGGTGGTCTCGCGGAATTCCTCACCCGCCCGCAGGATGGGGGAGGGGAACTCCGGATGGTTCACCGCGTCGGGGAAGTGCTGGGTCTCCAGGCACACGGCGTGGGCGATGTCGTAGACCGCGCCGCCCTTGCCGGGACGGTTGGACAGGTGCCCGGCGGTATAGAGCTGGGTGCCCTCCAGGGTGGTGGTCATCTCCATGGCGATGCCGGTGCGGGGACAGTACAGCTCCGCCGCCGATTCCTCGCCGCCGTCCAGGACGAAGTTCTGGTCGTACCCCCGGCCCGCCGCCAGGAAGGGGTGACCCAGCCGGTCGCCCAGCACCGCGCCCCGGCGCAGGTCCAGGGGCGTGCCCTCCACGGAGGCGATCTCCCCGGTGGGGATGTTGCCGCTGTCGGCGGGGGTGTAGCGGCTGGCCCGGATGGTCAGCACATGGTCGTCTACCCGGCCGCCGTCATGGCCCGCCAGGTTGAAATAGGTGTGGTTGGTCATGTTCACCACGGTGTCCCGGTCCGTGACGGCCCGGTAGTCGATGGTCAGAGCGCCGTTTCGCAGGGTGTAGGTGACCTCCGCATGGAGGTTTCCGGGGAATCCCTCCTCCCCGTCAGGAGAATCCAGGGAAAAGGTGACGCTGTGTTCCCCGCAGGTATAAGCCCACAGCTTCTTGTGGAACCCCACCTTGCCGCCGTGGAGGGTATTGGCTCCCTCGTTGGCGAACAGAGGATAGGTCTCCCCGTTGAGGGTGAACCTGGCGCCGCCGATGCGGTTGGCGCAGCGGCCCAGACAGGCCCCCAGGCAGCCGCTCTGGTCCCGGTACTCCGCCAGGGTGTCATAGCCCAGGCAGATGTCCACAATGCTCCCATCCCGGTCCGGCACCCGGATGGACCGCACCGCCGCGCCGAAGGGGATGAACTCCGCCTCCATGGCGCCGTCGGTCAGCGCAATGATGGGCACATCCTGGCCGTTCATGGCCCCAAAGGACTTCACTTTATACATCTCTCAGCCCTCGTAGCCGTTGGGGTGGCCGCTGTGCCAGGTCCAGGCGTCGGCGATGATCTGGTCCAGGCCCCGGGTGGGCTTCCAGCCCAGGACCTCCGCCGCTTTCTTGTTGGAGGCGATCAGTACGGAGGGATCACCGGCCCGGCGGGGCTCGATCTTGGCGGGGATCTCCCGGCCGGTGATCCGGCGGGCGGTGTCAATGATCTCCTTCACGGAGTAGCCGTCGCCGCTGCCCAGGTTGAAGATGCCGCTCTCGCCGGTCTTCTCCAGGTGCTCCAAGGCCAGCAGGTGGGCCTCCACCAGGTCCCGGACGTGGATGTAGTCCCGGATGCAGGTACCGTCGGCGGTGGGATAGTCGTCGCCGAAGATGCCGATGTGGCCGCGCTGGCCTAGGGCGGTCTTCATCACCAGGGGGATCAGGTGGGATTCGGGGTTGTGGTCCTCGCCGATGCCCACGTCGGGGTTGGAGCCGGCGGCGTTGAAGTACCGCAGGGCGGCGTAGTGGATGCCGTAGGCCTTGTCGCACCACTTCAGCATCCCCTCGATGGCCAGCTTGCTGGCGCCGTAGGGATTGGTAGGGTCGGTGCGGTCACTCTCCTCGATGGGCTGCTTCTCCGGCTCGCCGTAGGTGGCGGCGGTGGAGGAGAAGACGATCTTATCCACGCCGTGCTCCTTCATGGCGGTGAGCATGGACTGGGAGCCGGCCACGTTGTTGCCGTAGTACTTCAGAGGGTTGGTGACGCTCTCGCCCACCAGGGAGTAGGCGGCGAAGTTGATGACGCCGTAGATGTCGTTCTCGCTGAACACCTGGTCCAGGAAGGCGGCGTCCCGCAGGTCGCCCACATACAGCTTCCGGGCACCCTTCACCGCCTGCCAGTGGCCGGTGCGGAGGTTATCCACCACGATGACATCGTAGCCCTTTTCCACCAGCAGAGCCACCATGTGGCTTCCGATATAGCCGGCGCCGCCGGCGACAAGAATGGTCTTCATCTGTAAGTTCCTCCTTCTTTTATTTCACGCTGTGGATGAATCTCAGGAAGGCCTCCCGGCCCTCCGGTGTGCACTTGTAGACGCCGGCGTGCTCCAGCACCTGGGCGAATACCGCGCCCACTTCCTTTTGCAGGATGCCCATGGCGTTTTCCCGGGTGAAGGTGTACCGGGTCCGCAGCTCCTCCGCCCAATCGGCGTGCTTCTCCAACGCCTCGTCGGCCCGGATGTCCCGGCCCTCCGCCATGGCATCCGCCAGGTCCGCCAGTTCCCCCTTCAGCCGGGAGGGCAGCACCGCCAGGCCCATGACCTCGATGAGGCCGATGTTCTCCTTCTTGATGTGGTGCAGCTCCTGGTGGGGGTGGTAGACGCCCAGGGGGTATTCCTCAGTGGTGATGTTGTTCCGAAGCACCAGGTCCAGCTCGAATTTCCCGTCCCGCATCCGGGCGATGGGGGTGATGGTGTTGTGGGGCTCGCCGTCGGTCTCGGCGAAGACGAAGGCCGCCTCGTCGGTGTAGCCCCGCCAGGCCGTCAGGATCTTCTCCGCCAGGTCCACCAGGCGGTTATCGTCGGCGGAGCGGAGACGGATGACGGACATGGGCCACTTCACGATGCCGCATTCCACGTCGGCAAAGCCAGGGAAGGAGACCTCTTTTTCCACGCCGGCTCTCTCCATGGAGAAGGTATAGCGGCCGCCCTGGAAGTGGTCGTGGCTGAGGATGGAGCCGCCCACGATGGGCAGGTCCGCGTTGCTGCCCACGAAGTAGTGGGGGAACTGCTTCACGAAGTCCAGCAGCTTGCGGAAGGCGGAGCGGTCGATTTTCATAGGCACGTGCTGACCGTTGAAGACGATGCAGTGCTCGTTATAGTAGACGTAAGGGCTGTACTGGAAGAACCAGTCCTTGCCGTCAATGGTGATGGGGATGATCCGGTGATTCTGCCGGGCGGGGTGGTTCATCCGGCCGGCGTAGCCCTCGTTCTCCCGGCACAGCTGGCACTTGGGGTAGCCGCCCTGGGGGGCCGTTTTGGCGGCGGCAATGGCCCGGGGGTCCTTTTCCGGCTTGGAGAGGTTGATGGTGATGTCCAGGTCGCCGTAGGGGGTGGAAGCCACCCACTTCACGTCCCGGGCGATGCGGTAGCGGCGGATGTAATCGGTATCCTGACTGAATTTGTAGTACCAGTCTGTGGCGGCCTCCGGGGACTCCTCATACCGGGCCTGGAACTCCCGGATGACCTGGGAGGGCCGGGGCGTCAGGCGGCCCATCAACTCGGTGTCCAGCAGGTCCCGGCTGGTGGTTCCCTCCTCAATGCGGCCATTTTCCACGGCCCAATCCAGGATGTCCTTCAAAATTTCTTCCAGAGGGCGGTCCTGTACACTCTCAGGCTCCTCCCAGCTGTCCATACCCAGGGCCTGGAGCAGACGGTTGGCGGCCCAGGTGCGGTCGCAGTCCTCGATGAGGCCGGCGCGGAGGGCGTAGCCCAGCAGGTCGGCAATGGCTTGATGGATCATGATATGTACCCCCTTATCCCACTCGGGTGCCGCCCACAGGGCGGATGGTCACCACATGGCAGCTGCCGGCGCCCAGGACGGCTTCCGTCTTTTCTTTGAAGGTATCCAGCATATCCAGGGGCACAAAGGCCTGGGCGGTGCCGCCGAAGCCGCCGCCGTGGACCCGAACGGCACCCCGGCCCGCCAGCACCTGCTCACACAGGGCGATGGTCACCAACAGCTCCTGATTCGCGGTCTGGCCGGTGGGCACCACGTTCTGAAGGTACAGGGCGGAGGACTGGCCGGAGGCGCGGACCAGGGAGAGGAAGCGTTGGAAGTCGCCGTCCCGGAGGGCCTGGGCCTCATCGGCGGCCCGGCGGTTCTCGGCGTAGACGTGGAAGGCCCGGAGCACTGCCCGGTCTCCCGCGGCCTTACGGACCTGAGGCAGGGCGGCCAGGAAGGTCTCCTCCGGCACCTCCCGCAGGACCTCCTTGCCGAAGTACCGGCACA
This sequence comes from uncultured Clostridia bacterium, assembly GCA_945873695.1. Lineage (GTDB taxonomy): Bacteria > Bacillota > Clostridia > Oscillospirales > Oscillospiraceae > Oscillibacter. The sequence continues at coordinate 6,510 of CAMCDX010000015.1, forward strand.
CGGTCTTCAGCTCGTCGGCGATGGCGGCGTACTCGCCGGTGAGGTCGGCGTGGCCGGCGCCGGAGTCCAGGATGCACAGGGCGTAGCCCTGGGCGGTCAGGTCCAGGCCGATCTGCTCCACCACCGGGCGGGCGGTATCGGCGAAGTCAATGGCCACCACGCCGCCCACGGAGGAGGCGGTCTGGTCCATCAGCCCGCAGGGCTTGCCGAAGAACACGTTCTCAGCGTACTGGCCGATCTGGGCGATCTCAACGGGAGTACACTTGCCGTCCCAGAACAGATCGTTCAGCATGGTGCCGATGAGCACCTCAAAGGCGGCGGAGGAGCTGAGGCCGCTGCCGCCGGGGACGCTGGAGACCATGTAGGCGTCCAGGCCCGCGTTCTGCAGGGGGCAGCCCAGGGCTGCCATCCGGGCGGCCACGCCCCGGATCAGGGCGGCGGAGGTGTTTTCCTCTCCGGGCTTGGGGGCCAGCTCCCGCAGGTCCACCACGATGAGGGGATACCCCTGGGACTGGATGCGGATCATGCCGCTCTGATTGGGGGCGGCGGCGGCCAGAATGTCCAGGTCCACGCCGGCGGCCAGGACCCGGCCGTGCTGGTGGTCGGTGTGGTTGCCGCCCAGCTCCGTACGGCCGGGGGCGCTGAACAGGGCCTCCGGCCGGCTCTCGAAGGTCTTGGTGAAGCCGGCGATCACCGCGGCGCAGCGGTCCCAGGCCTCCTCCCGGCGGACATCGCCGTACAGGCGGTCCAGGGTCTCATCAAAGGCGCCCGCCCGCAGGCGGGTCTCCAGGTCAGAATGTTCCATGGGCGTCTCCTCCTTGTCGTTCTTATCTCTAAAGTACCAGTCCCACCGGCGGTTTTCCATGCCTTCCCGGCGCCGGATACCTGGATTTTTGTTGCAAAACCGATTACGTGGGTGTATCCTGAGAGCAGAGAAACCACCAACAGGGGAGGGACGGGCCATGGCCAGCGACTTCAAACATTCCTTTAAAGCCCCGGAACGAGCGGAGCTTTCCCTGATTGTTTACAATGCCGGCTTCCAGAAATGCGCCCCCAACTACGGCTGGGGGCCCGGCGTCCGGGACCATTACCTGCTGCACTACATCGTCTCCGGCCATGGCACCTACGAGACGGAGGGCAGGACTTTCGTCCTCGGGCCGGGGGACGCCTTTCTGGCCCGGCCCGACACCCCCATCTACTACCGGGCGGACCGGGAGCAGCCCTGGGAGTACTACTGGGTGGGCTTTTCCGGCCCCAGCGCGCCGCTGCTGCTGGCCCAGACGCCCTTTACCCGCCGGACGCCGGTGCTCCACCCGGCGGCGGGAGAGCGGCTGCGGCAAGCGCTGCTGGACATCTACAAGGCCCGGGGCACCGACTATCCCAGCGCCGTCCGGATGGCGGGGTACCTCCAGGCGGCCCTGGGGCTGCTGATGGAAAGCGCGCCGCCCCGGGGCGGAGAGGCCCTGGCGGCCTACGCCCGCCGGGGAGCGGACTTTATCCACCAGAACTACTCCCGGGCCATCGGCGTGGAGGAGACGGCCCGGCAGGCCGGCGTCAGCCGCAGCTGCCTGTACCGGGCCTTCCAGGCGGAGTTCGGCTGCTCCCCCAGCGTCTACCTGACCCGCTACCGCGTCCAGCGTGCCTGCCAGCTGCTGCGCCACAGCCAGCTGCCCGTGGGGGCGGTGGCGGCCTCCGTGGGATTTGAGGACCCCTTTTACTTCTCCCGGACCTTCCGAAGGGAGACGGGAAAAAGTCCCTCCGCATACCGCATGGCGGAAAAATAAAGCTGTCAAGCCCTTTATATTCGGCATTTTTTGTAAACTAAATACCAAATTTTCTCTTTTTGACCCCCCTCTTTATTATTGACAATTCACAAGGGGGGTGTTATGGTTTTGGTAGTGGACGGGCATATTCTGCCCGGACCGCATATCTTTTGTGAAGAGGAGAAGATTACCATGAAGAAGTTTCTTGCGCTCTTGCTGGCCATGATGATGGTCCTGAGCCTCGCCGCCTGCGGCGAGAAGGAGGATGCCCCCGCTCAGGAGCCCACCGGCCAGGAGGAGACCCAGACCCCCGAGGCCCCCGCTGAGGGCGGCACCGTCGGCGTGTGCATCTACAAGTTCGACGACGCTTTCATGACCACCTATCGTAACGCCCTGCAGGAGATCCTGGAAGGCAAGGGCTACACCGTCACCGTCGTGGACGGCAACAACGACCAGGCCAAGCAGAACGAGCAGATCAACACCTTTATCACCCAGGGTGTTGACGCGCTGATCATCAACCCCGTCATGACTTCCGCCGCCGCTACCATCATCGACACCGTGAAGTCTGCCGGTATCCCCACCGTTCTGATCAACCGTGAGCCCACCGCCGACGAGATGGCCGCTTATGACAAGCTGGTCTACGTTGGCTGCGACGCCGCTCAGTCCGGTACCTTCCAGGGCGAGCTGATCCTGGATACCCCCAACAAGGGCGACATCAACGGCGACGGCAAGGTCTCCTACATCATGATCCAGGGCGACCCCGAGAACATCGACGCCAAGCTGCGTACCGAGTACTCCGTCAAGGCTCTGACCGACGCCGGCGTCGAGGTCGAGCAGCTGAACCTGACCCGCGGCGACTGGGACCGTGAGAAGGGCCAGACCATCTGCGCCAACGACCTGGCTCAGTTCGGCAATCAGATTGAGGTTGTGTTCTGCAACAACGACGATATGGCTATCGGCGCCCTGCAGGCCATCCAGTCCGCCGGCCGCAAGGTCAACGAGGACATCTACCTGGTGGGCGTTGACGCTCTGGACGCCGCTCTGAACGAGGTCCAGGCCGGCAACATGACCGGTACCGTCCTGAATGACGCCACCGCTCAGGCCTCTCAGGCTGTGGAGTGCATGGAAGGTCTGCTGAACGGCGACACCTACGCCGCCGGCGAGCAGAGCGTGTACGTTGACTATGTCAAGGTCACTCCCGACAACGTGGCTGATTTCATGAAGTAAGTCTGTCCACAACCGGATACTCAGAGGGGTGCGTGTGCATGAGCGCACGCACCCCTCTCTTTTATCAGATGCCCATTTGATCCATATTGCGCGCAGCCTTCGTTTGAGCAAAAAAAAGAGAGAGGAGAGGCTTCGGCGGTTCTCCGTATTCCGGCACGCCGGGCCTTGGCGGTCGTTCCCGCCGACGCGATTTCGGAAACAGGGCAAGCTTAAAACACCAAAGGGGGCCAGTGAATTGTCAGAATATCGTTTGGAAATGCGTGGCGTCGTGAAGACCTTCCCCGGCGTCAAGGCGCTGGACCACGCACAGCTTCAGCTTCGCCCCGGTACTGTCCACGCCCTGATGGGTGAGAATGGTGCCGGCAAGTCCACTCTGATGAAATGCATGTTCGGCATTTATCATATGGACGAGGGCGAGGTCATCTATGAGGGAGAGCCCGTGGAGATCAAGGGTCCCCTGGACGCCCTGAACCGGGGCATCGCCATGGTCCACCAGGAGCTGCAGCCTATCCCCGAGCGCAGCATCGGTGAGAACATCTACGTGGGCCGCTATCCCACCAAGAAGGTCGGTCCCATCACCGTCATCGACCACGAGAAAATGTACGAGAGCGCCGCCAAGGTGCTGGAGGAGGTCCACCTGAACTACGACCCCAAGGCCAAGCTGGGCTCCCTCAGCGTCTCCCAGATGCAGCTGGTGGAGATCGCCAAGGCCGTGTCCGCGGACTGCAAGGTGCTGATCCTGGATGAGCCCACGTCCTCCCTGACCGCCGCCGAGGTGGAGGCACTGTTCACCATCGTGGACGAGCTGCGGGCCAAGGGCGTCTCCATCGTGTACATCAGCCATAAAATGGACGAGATCCTCCGCATCAGCGACGAGGTCACCATTATGCGGGACGGCCAGTATATCGGCACCTGGGCCTCCAAGGAGCTGACCACCGACTTCATCATCACCAAGATGGTGGGCCGGGAGCTGTCCAACCTGTACCCGCCCCGGGAAAACGTCCCCGGCGAGGTGGTGTTCGAGGTGGAGGATTTCACCTCCATCAATCCCAAGAGCTTCCGCCACGCCAGCTTTTCCGTCCGCAAGGGCGAGATCCTGGGTGTGGCCGGCCTGGTGGGCGCCCAGCGCACCGAGCTGATGGAGGGCCTGTTCGGCCTGCGGTGCCACGCCGCCGGGAAGATCACCTACAAGGGCCAGGAGCTGAAGATCAACCAGCCCCGGGACGCCATCAACAACGGCATTGCCATGCTGACGGAGGACCGCCGGGCCACCGGTATCCTGGGCGTGCTGTCCATCGCCGACAACGTCTCCATCTCCTCCCTGAACAAATACCTCATCGGCGGCATCATGCTGGACGACAAGAAGATCGAGCAGCTGGTACAGGATAATGTGGCCAAGCTGTCCATCAAGACCCCGTCCTCCAAGACGCTGATCCAGTCCCTGTCCGGCGGCAACCAGCAGAAGGTGCTGATCAGCCGGTGGCTGGCCAACGACCCGGACGTCTTTATTCTGGACGAACCCACCCGCGGCATCGACGTGGGTGCCAAATACGAGATCTACTGCATCATTGCCGAGCTTGCCAAGCAGGGCAAGAGCATCATCATGATCTCCTCCGAAATGAGCGAGCTGATCGGTATGTCCGACCGCATCATGGTCATGTGTGACGGCCGCGTCACCGGCTTTATCGACGGCAAAGACGCCAACCAGGAGAACATCATGGCTTTGGCGACCCAGTTTGAATAAGGAGGAGAGAGAACATCATGGAGAAAAAATTCGACATCAAAAAATTTCTGTCCAACAACGCCATCATCATTCTGATCGCCATTCTGGCATTGGCGGTTGGCTTCAGCACCCAGAACTTCTTCAGCGCCAATAACCTGAAAAACCTGATTGCCAACGTGTCCCCCCGCTTTATCATCGCGTGCGGCGTCTCCGGCTGCCTGATCACCAAGGGCACCGACCTGTCCGCCGGCCGCCAGGTTGGTCTGGCCGCCTGCCTGTCCGCCATGCTGCTGCAGAGTGTGGATTACGCCGCCCGCATGATCCCCGGCCTGCCGGACATCCCCTGGTTCCTGGCTCTGCTGATCGTCATGGCGGTCATGGCCTGCTTCGGCGCCATCAACGGCTGCGTTATCGCCTATCTGAAGGTCCCCCCCTTCATCGCCACCCTGGGCATGCAGACCATCGTCTACGGTCTGTGCTCCGTCATCACCGGCAACCAGCCCATGGGCGGCTTCAAGCCCAGTTACTCCAACGTGGCGCTGGGTGCCATTGGCCCCATCCCCTATCTGGCCATCTTCGCCCTGATCGTGGGCCTGTTCATGTGGTTCCTGTACAACAAGACCCGTCACGGCAAGTACATGTACGCCATCGGCGGCAATGAGAACGCCGCCCAGGTGGCCGGCGTGAACGTCACCGCCACCCTGATCCGCATCTACGTTCTGGCCGCCGTGCTGTACGGCCTGGCCGGCTTCCTGGTGGGCGCCAAGGCCGGCGGCGCCTCCACCGCCACCGGCTTCGGCTATGAGCTGGAAGCCATCGCCGCCTGCACCATCGGCGGTGTGTCCACCAACGGCGGCGTGGGCAAGGTGCCCGGCATTCTGGTGGGCGTGCTGGTGTTCGAGATTCTGAAGATCTGCCTCCAGTTCCTCCGGGTCGACCCCGCCTACACCTTCATTGCCCAGGGCCTGGTCATCATCGTGGCCGTCGCTCTGGACCTGCGGAAGTACCTGGCCAAGAAGTAACGAACCGACATCCGTGGGGAAGGCCGCTCCGGCGGCCTTCCGCCCCTTTTCAGGAGAACTATGGAGCAGAATGATAAAAAAACGCCGGCTCCCCGCCGGGACCCCAGCCAGCTGAACGCCATTGAGAAATTCTACGAGAAATTTCGGGGCATTCCCCTGAAGTACATCGATATCTTCATCATCGTGTGTCTGGTAGCCCTGGCAGCGGTGGTGCTCATTGGATCCCTGAAGGGCTTCGGCGTCCTGTAAAACAAAAAAACCGGCCCGGAAGCAGCTGCTTCCGGGCTGGTTTTCTTATAAGTGGTCCAGTAAAAACGCCTCGAACTCCTCCCGGGGCAGGGGAGGCGCGAAGTACATCCCCTGGGCGGAGCGGCAGCCGCAGGCGGCCAGGAACTCTGCCTGGCCGGCGCTCTCCACCCCCTCCGCCGTCACCGGCAGACCCAGGTCGGCCATCATTTCCAGCAGGTTCCGCAGGAACTGGTTGCTGCGTCCGCGGTCGTTGGAACGGTTTTCCCGCAGGAACCGCATATCCAGCTTCACGCCGTCCAGATGCAGGCTGGTCAGCACGTTCAGGGAAGACCAGCCGCTTCCAAAATCGTCCATCTCCACCCGGAAGCCCAGCTTCCGCAGGCGGTTCACAGTATCCGTCAGCCGGGTCTGGCCTTCGCTGTAAGCCGACTCCGTGATTTCCAGGGACAGTATGGCCGGATCGATCTCCATCCTCCGGGCCAGGTCCTGGAACCACTGCACCAGCCCCCGCTGGTACACGTCCACCCGGGATACGTTCACAGACACCGGTATCAGCTGGTTCCCCAGCTGTCGCCAGGCGACCAGGTCCCGGCAGACCCTCTCCCACATGAAGCAATCCAGCCGGGTAATAAGGCGGTTCCGCTCGAACAGGGGCACGAACTGGTCCGGCATCAAAATTCCCTTCTCGGGATGCTTCCAGCGCACCAGGGACTCGGCGCCCACGATCCTGCCGGTGGATGGATCGCACTTGGGCTGGTACCAGGCTTGGAACTGGCCCGTCCGCAGGCCCTCCTCCAGGTCCTCCGTCAGCTTCTGGTCCGCCACCAGCCGGCGGCGCATGGAACTGTCATACACCGCGGCATGGATGTCGTACCGTCCCCGCACCGAATCCGCCGCCAGCTTGGCGTTGTCGCACATCACCGATACCGGCTCCCGCGATCCCCGGGGCCGGTAGATACCAAAGCGGAAGGGCAGGGTCATATCCAGGGGGCAGTCCCAGGTCTGGCTGATTCGCCACATCTCCTGACCGTCCACGCCCCCCCTGGGAAAGGCGAGCAGGAACTGGTCCCCGGTCTTCCGGGCCAGGATCGTCCCGCCGCCGCCAAAGCTCTTTTGAACGCTGCGGGCCACGGAGCGGATCAGCTCATCTCCCGCCTCCTCGCCGTACAGGTCGTTGACCAGCTTGAAATTACCGATATCCATGGCTACGATCTCCACCGGGTCGCCAGGCCGCTCCGCCATCAGCCGCTCCAGCTGCTCGTAAAATCCCTCCCGGTTGTAAAGGCCTGTCAGGCTGTCCCGGGCCACACGGTCCACCCGGGCGGCAGTCTCCCGCAATCCGATGATGTTTTGCAGCCGGGCCAGGATGATCTGCGGCCGATAGGGCTTTCCCAGGAAATCCATGGCGCCGCATCTCAGGGCTCGGATCTCTGTATCCTCGTCGTCCTCACCGGTCATAACGATCACCGGGATATTGGCCTGGGCATACTGCCGCCGCAGCTCCAGCAAAAAGGCGAAACCATCCATTCCCGGCATCACCAGGTCCAGCAGGATAGCGGACAGTCCGGCGCCCCGCTGTGCCACGATCTCCAGGGCCTCCCGGCCGTCTCCGGCCTCCAGGACCTCGTACCGCTCTGACAGGATCTTCCGCAGAACGCCGCGGTTCACCCCGTTGTCGTCCACAATCAGGACCGTTCTGGGCATGGTAACACCTCCTTGCTGCCATATGCTCTCAGTATAGTCCAAAACTGTCGAAATTTCAACAAAAACCCCTGCCGGGTGATCCGGCAGGGGTTTTTCTTTTCGGGACAGGGACGGCGCTTACCGCTCCTCCACTTCTTCCAGGCGGTCCAAATAGGGGCTGGTGGTGCAGCTCATCTCGGGAGCGGCGTTCTTGAACTTCTCCACGTTCATGGCGCTTTGTTTCACTGGCTGGATGGTACCGGCGCCGGCCACGCAGCCGCCGGGGCAGGCCATGCCCTCCAGCAGGTAGCCGTCCCGCTTGCCGGCCTTGGCCATCATCAGCATCTTCTTGCACTCCCGGAGACCGTCACCGTACTCGATCTTGATCTCCCGGTCGGGATCGATGTGTTTGATGGCCTCCACCACGGCGGCGGCCACACCGCCGCCCACGGCGAAGCCGCGGCCCATGCCGGTACCTTCGCTCATGTCATCAGCGGGATTGGCCTCGATCTTAGTGAAGTCGATGTCCTTGGCGTCGAACATGCCCTGGAGCTCCTCAAAGGTCAGCACAAAGTCCACATCGGAGCGGACGGTGCGGCGGTTGGCCTCCAGCTTCTTGGCGGCGCAGGGCCCGATGAACACGATGCGGGCGTTGGGATGGTCCTTCTTCACCATGCGGGCGGTGATGACCATGGGGGTCAGGGCCATGGAGATGTAATCCTTGAACTCCGGGAACATGGTCTTGGCCATCATGGACCAGGCGGGGCAGCAGCTGGTACCCATCCAGGGCTGCTTGGCCGGGACCTCCTCCAGGAAGTCGTGGGCCTCCTCCACGGTGCACAGGTCAGCGCCGATGGCAACCTCCACCACGTCGGCGAAGCCCAAGGTCCGCATGGCGGCCTTCAGCTTGGAGGGGGTGGCGTCCTTGCCGAACTGGCCCACGAAGGCGGGAGCCACGCAGGCGATGACCTCCTCACCCCGGCGGATGGCGGTGATGAGCTGGAAGATCTGGCTCTTGTCCGCGATGGCACCGAAGGGGCAGTTCACCAGGCACATGCCGCAGGAGACGCACTTATCGTAGTTGATCTTGGCCCGGCCCCGCTCGTCGGTCTCGATGGCGTTCATGCCGCAGGCGGCGGCGCAGGGGCGCTCGATATAGCTGATGGCCCGGTAGGGGCACTGGTTGAAGCACTTGCCGCACTTGATGCACTTGCTCTGGTCGATGTGGCAGTGCTTTTCCTTATCCAAATAGATAGCGTCCTTGGGACAGACGTTCATGCAGGGGTGGGAGAGGCAGCCCTGGCAGCTGTCGGTGATGCGGATCTGCTTGGGGGGGCAGGCGTTGCAGGCCGAGTGGATCACGTTGACCAGGGGAGCTTCAAAATACTTCTGGTCCGTGACGGCCTCGTTGATGTGGGTGCTGAGGTGGCCGCCGATGTCGATGTTCATACCCAGCGCCAGACGCACCCGGGCAATGATGACCGCCCGCTCCAGATACACGTCATGGCGGTATTTGGCGACGTCGCCGGGCACCAGTTTATAGGGGATCAGGTCTACTTTGTCCTGATCGTTCTCGTTATACTCATAGGCCAGACGGGCCACCTCGGTAAAAACGCCGCGGCGGATGTCGTCCACCGCGCTGTGTACGCCTCTCATATTTTCTTCCTCCATGTTTCGCCGGGCAGTCGCATACCATCCCGGGTACTCTGTGATTGCGCCCTCATTATACCGAAGGTGCTGGGATTTTGCAAGGCGGACCGGCTGGAAATTCCTGAAATCCTTCATTATTTTCAATATTTTAACGGTGCGGACCTTTCAGATGGATTTCAGCTTCGTCGGGTATGCTTATAAGGGTGGAGCGGCGGCCGCTTTTGCATTGACGGTTTTCGCCCATGTGATATAATGTTTGGTGAAACGGCGGAGACCGCCGCCGGAAATAAGACCATGACGGGAGGACGCTCCTCTATGACCCGAACACAACGAATGCTTTTGAAGCTGCTGGCCCTGGTGCTGGCCGCGTTGGCGGCGGCAGCCGTTATTCGGCTGGCGCTGAACTACCGGGAAGCCCGGCGGGAGGCGGCGGAGGCCTCCGCGCTGGCGGAGGAGGGCTCTGCCGCCCAGGCCCGGGGCTACACCGCCCTGACATACAGCAACGGCTCCACCACCCTGAACTTTGCTCTGGACGACGCGGGGAAGTGGACCTGGGCCGATGACCCAGCCTTCCCCCTGGACGACACCACCGTCACCGCCATCCTGGACCTGCTCACCAGTTTGAAGTTCCAGCAGACCCTGGCCAACGAGGAGGGGCTGGAGAGCTACGGCCTGGACGCCCCGGCGGCCACCGTCACCGCCTCCGGCGACACCGCCAGCCTCACCCTGGACTTCGGCAAGACCACCACCGACGGCGACAGCTACTACGTGATGCTGGACGGCAGCGAGGAGACGGTCTACATCATCGCCGACACGCTGTACAAGCTGATGTGCGTCCCCATCTACGACATGATGGACCTGCCGGCGCTGCCGTCTCTGACAGCGGACACCATCGACATCATCTCCATTCACGGTACCGCCACCACCACCATCCGGGCCATCCGGCCGGAGGAGGAGAAGGACGCCAAGGCAGAAGAGGGGCCCGTCACCTGGCGCTCCGGCGGCGCCAATGTCACCGACAGCCCCGCGGTGGCCTCCCTGCTGGAGGAACTGGAGGATCTGCGCTTTATCAGGTGCGTGGACTACAAGCCATCTGACGACGCGGCCAATCTGTGCGGCTTTGCCGAGCCGGCGGTGACGCTGTCCGTCATCTATCTCCGTGAAGGCGGCGCGGAGCAGACCCTGCTGCTGACTTTGGGCGGCCACACGCTGGATGACACCGGCTACTACGCCCGGATAAACGAGGACACCGCCATTTATCAGGTGGACAGCGAGGCGGTCACAGCCCTGCTGGACATGGCGGCCAACGGCCTGTGAACTTGAGGAGGGGAGCCCTGGCGGCTCCCCTCACGGACTTTTCAGCAAGATGCTTTTGCGGAGGTAAACGATGCGCGTACTGATCGTAGAGGATGAGGTCCGCCTGGCCGCCACTCTCCAGGACCTGCTGGAGATGGACGGCTACGCCGCCGACGTGTGCCACGACGGCGAGAGCGGCCTGGACAACGCCCTGACCAACATCTATGACGTGGTGCTGCTGGACGTGATGCTGCCCAGGATGGACGGCTTCACCGTGGTGCGGCAGCTGCGGGCGGCGGGCTGCGCCGTGCCTGTGCTGATGCTCACCGCCCGGTCCGAGGTGACGGACAGAGTCACCGGTCTGGACAGCGGCGCCGACTACTACTTGACCAAGCCTTTCGAGCCCCGGGAGCTGCTGGCCTGCGTCCGGGCCCTGGCCCGGCGGCAGCCGGAGTTGCGGAGCACCGACCTGCTCCGATGCGGCGACCTGACCCTGGAGAAGAGCAGCTTCACCCTCTCCTGCGGAGAGCGGTCCGTCCGGCTGAGCCGGAAGGAATACGACATGATGGAGCTGCTGATGCTGAACCAGAAGGTGGTCATCACCAAGGAAAAGCTGCTGGTGAAGATCTGGGGCTACGAGTCCGACGCCGAGGACAATAACGTGGAGGTGTATGTCTCCTTCCTCCGAAAGAAGCTGGAGCACCTGCGCTCTCAGGTGAAGATCAAGACCATCCGCATGGTGGGCTACTGCCTGGAGCTGCCGGAGAACTGACCTTCTTCCGCGTTTTCCACCATCTTTTCCACGTTTTCCACAAAGTTTTCGACAAAGGGGTGTTGATGTGATCCGAAAGCTGCGGCTGAAATTCGTGGCCATTTCCATGGCACTGGTCACCGCCGTCCTGGCGGCGGTGTTTTTCTCCGTCTATTTCTCTGTGGAGCGGAACATCGCTGAGCTGAGCAGTCAGGTGCTCCACCGGGTGATCCAGGACCCCTCCTACACCCAGGGCCGGAACGGCATGACCCAGCCGGACTTTTCCATTACCATCGGCGGCGACCGGGTGCTTCTGCCTTACTTCACCGTGGATGTCTGGGGCGGCACCGCCTATATTACCGGCGGCACCTACTCCAATCTGGAAGACACCGAGACTCTCCAGGCGATTTTGGAGGACTGCCTGAGCCGGGCGGGAGACGAGGGGATCATCTCCCAGTACCGCCTGCGGTATCTGCGGCAGGACAACGGCCTGTACGAAAAGCTGGCCTTTGTGGACATGTCCATGGAGATGGCCGTGCTCCACAGGATCATGCGGTCCTATCTGGCCATTGCCCTGGCGGCGCTGCTGGTGCTGCTGGGGATATCGGTCCTGCTGTCCCGGTGGGCCACCCGGCCGGTGGAGAAAGCCTGGCGCCAGCAGCGCCAGTTTTTGTCCGACGCCTCCCACGAGCTGAAGACCCCTTTGACCGTCATCCTGTCCAATGCCGAGCTGCTGGAAACAGCGGACCTGGCGGACAAGCCCGCCCGCTGGGCGGACAATATCCATTCCGAGGCCCGGCAGATGAAGCGCCTGGTGGAGGAGATGCTGACCCTGGCCCGGGCGGACAACATGGTCCGCACCGCCGTTCTGGCGGAGGTATCCCTCTCCGACATCGCCGCCGACTGCGCCCTGGCTTTCGAGCCGGTGGCTTTTGAGGCGGGCAAGCCCCTCCGATACCAGCTGGCGGAGGACGCGGTGGTGCTGGGGGACGAAGACAAGCTGCGGCAGCTGGTATCCGTCCTGCTGGACAACGCCATCAAATACGGCGCCGACAGCCAGCCCATCGCCATGTCCCTGGAAAAGACGGACCGCCAGGTCAGGCTGACGGTGTCCAACGCCGGCGCCCCCATTCCCCCGGAGCAGCTGAAGCGCCTGTTTGAGCGGTTCTACCGGGCGGACGATTCCCGGGGGGAGAAATCCGGCCTCGGCCTGGGGCTGCCCATTGCCCGGACCATCGCCCAGGAGCACAAAGGCACTCTGAAGGCGGAGAGCGATGGTGCAGGCACCCGGTTTATTTACACGATGGCGCTGAAAAAGTAAGGGCCTGCCAAGACCGGCCCTTTTCCTTCCCCGCATCGCTGCCTTCACCTTTTCATTTGCGGAAACGAGAAAAAACCGGATGACCCATGGTCACCCGGTTTTTTCTTATCCCTTTTTGACCTTTTCAGCCATCACGCCCATGTCTATACAGAAGAAGGTAAACTCTCCCGTGGCGATCAGGGTGCCGCCCTCGCCGGTGATATCCACCGATACGAGACAAGTGGATTTGCCCCGGTGCCGGACATGGGCTTCCGCCCAGACGGTACCCTCCGACTGGTTCCGCAGAAAGTGCAGGGCGCTGGTCTGGGTCACATAAAACCGTCCGTCGGTGTGGGCCGCCGCGCCGGTGGCGTTGTCCGCCATGGTATAGATGGCGCCGCCATGGACCATGCCATAGGGGTTCTTGCTCTCCGGACGGATATTCAGCTTATACACAGCATGATCCCTCTCCACGGATTCCAGCTCCACATGGTTGTAGATCATGAAGGCGTTTTCCCGCATAAGTTCCTCGTTTTGGATCTCCAATTCGTTCATAGTCGCTCTCCTTTTGCCGAATTGTGTCCAGTATAACATGTCATCCTCAATTTTTCCACATTTTTTGAAAAAGGGGTTGACAAACGAAGACGGCGGAGTATACTGAACGTATGAACAGTCGTTCAATTGTTCAAGTGAGAGGAGACGGACTATGGAGGACCGATACAACGTGGAGTGCTGTGACTTCATCTGCACCCATGAGGACGTTGTGAAAAAGGTACGGCAGGAGATGCCGGATGAGGACACCCTGTACGACCTATCGGAGCTGTTCCGCATCTTCGGCGATTCCACCCGCATCCGCATCCTGTATGTCCTGTTTGAGGCGGAAATGTGCGTGTGCGACATCGCCCAGCTGCTGGGCATGACCCAGTCCGCCATCTCCCATCAGCTGCGGGCACTGAAAAACGCCCGTCTGGTGAAGTCCCGCAGGGAGGGGAAAACGGTTTTCTACGCTCTGGCGGATGACCATGTGAAGACCATCATCGACCAGGGTATTGAACACGTCAAGGAATAAGTTTTCCACATTTTTATAAAAACTGGGAGGAAATCAACATGAAAAAGCGTTACAAGTTCGAGGTAGACTGTGCCAACTGCGCCGCCAAGGTGGAAGCAGCCGTGAAGAAGATTGACGGTGTCAACGACGCCACCGTGAACTTTATGGCCCAGAAGCTGATGCTGGACGCCGACGATGCCCGTTTTGACGAAATTTTGAAAGAAGTGGTGGCAGTCGCCAAAAAGGTGGAGCCGGACTGCGAGCTGTACCTGTAAATAAATGGCGCCGCCTTTCCCGGCGGCGCTTTTTTAAGGAGGAACCCCTATGAACAACCTCTCAAGAAAACAGAAAAAAATGGTCTGGCGCATCGTCATCGCCGCCGTGCTGCTGGTGCTGGTCAAGGTCCTGTGCGCTCTGGAGCTTCTGCCGGAGCAGGGCTTGCTGACCGCTGTCTGCTATCTGGCGCCTTACGCTGTCATCGGCTGGGACGTGCTGTATGACGCCGTCCGCAACATTTTGAACGGTCAGGTCTTCGACGAGAACTTTCTGATGGCCCTGGCCACCGTGGGCGCCTTTGCCACCGCCGAATACGCCGAGGCGGTGTTCGTCATGCTGTTCTACCAGGTGGGCGAGCTGTTTCAGGACTACGCTGTGGGCAGGTCCCGCCAGTCCATCGCCGCCCTCATGGACATCCGCCCCGACACCGCCAATCTGGAGACGGAGAACGGCGAAATCAAAGAAGTGGACCCGGAGGACGTGGAAGTGGGCGCTATCATCGTGGTAAAGCCCGGCGAGCGGGTGCCCCTGGACGGCGAAGTGGTGGAGGGCAGCTCCGCTCTGGACACCGCTGCCCTTACCGGCGAATCCGTGCCCCGGGATGTGACGGTGGGCGACGACGTGATCAGCGGCTGCGTGAACCAGTCCGGCGTCCTGCGGGTGAAAGTCACAAAACCCTGCGAGGAGTCCACCGTCTCCAAGATCCTGGACCTGGTGGAGAACGCCAGCGAGAAGAAGGCCTCCAGTGAGAACTTCATCACCCGGTTCGCCCGGTATTACACCCCCTGCGTGGTGCTGGCTGCCACGGCGCTGTTCCTGATCCCCACCATCGCCCTGGCTCTGATCCCGGCGGCCAGCCAGCCCGGCTTCCTGGCGGGCACTGTCTGGACGGAGTGGCTCCACCGGGCCCTCATCTTCCTGGTCATCTCCTGCCCCTGCGCCCTGGTGATCTCCGTGCCCCTCAGCTTCTTCGGCGGCATCGGCGGCGCCAGCAAGTGCGGCATTCTGGTGAAGGGCAGCAACTATCTGGAGGCCCTGGCCAGGACGGAAACCGTGATCTTCGACAAGACCGGCACCTTGACGAAGGGCACCTTCTCCGTCACCGCCGTCCACCCTGAGGAAACCTTTACCCAGGAGCAGATTCTGGAGTATGCCGCCCTGGCGGAGCACTGGTCCGACCATCCCATCTCCCTGTCCCTGAAGGCCGCCTGCCAGGCAGAGCTGGATGCCGGCCGGGTGTCCGGCGTGGAGGAGATCGCCGGCCACGGCGTCTGCGCCAAGGTGGACGGCAAGACGGTCTGCGTGGGCAACAGCCGCCTCATGGAGCGGCAGAACGTCAACTGGCTGCCCTGCGAGCTGCCGGGCACCATTGTCCACGTGACAGTGGACGGCTTCTACGCCGGCCACATCGTCATCTCCGACCTGCCCAAGGAGGACGCCAAGGCCGCCATTGCCGACCTGAAGGCCAACGGCGTGAAGAAGACCGTCATGCTCACCGGTGACGCCGAGGCGGTGGCGAAAAACGTTGCCGCGGAGCTGGGGGTGGACGAGTACCACGCCGAGCTGCTGCCCGCCGATAAAGTGGAGTGGACGGAGAAGATCCTCTCCGCCAAGAGCAGCGGCGCCAAGGTGGCCTTCGTGGGCGACGGCATCAACGACGCCCCGGTGCTGACCCGGGCGGACATCGGCATCGCCATGGGCGCCCTGGGCAGCGACGCCGCCATCGAGGCCGCCGACATCGTGCTGATGGATGACAAGCCCTCCAAGATCGCCACCGCCATGCGCATCTCCCGGAAGACGCTGCGCATCGTGAACCAGAACATCTGGTTCGCCCTGGGCGTCAAGGCCCTGGTGCTGCTGATGGGCGCTTTCGGCGTGGTCACCATGTGGGAGGCCGTGTTCGCCGACGTGGGCGTGGCCTTTATCGCCATCCTCAACGCCACCCGGTGTCTGCGGGTGAAGGAATTCAAGCATTGACTCCGAAAAAAACGGGCTGTGTGGAATGAACCGCACAGCCCGTTTTTTAGTATTCATACACACGTTTTCCCCAGATCAGGAAGCCGATGGATACCGCCATTCCCAGCAGCTCCGCCGTGGGGACAGCCAGCCAGACGCCGGTCTCTCCCAGCAGCTGGGGCAGGAGCAGCAGCATCCCCACCAGAAACAAAAAGGTCCGGGCAAAGGAGATGACCGCGGAGGCGGTACCGTTGGAAAGGGCGGTGAACAGGGAGGAGGCGAAGATGCTGACACCCATGAACAGGAAGGACACGGCATAGAGGGGGAATCCCTCCATGGTGATGGCAAACACGGGACTGTCCGGGTCCGTAAAGACCGACAGACAGAAGCCGATCGTCAGCCGGGACAGCACATAGGACACCAGGGAGCAAATCACGGTGGCCCCAAGGCAGAAGCGGCAGACACGCTTCATCTGGGCTGTGTCCTGCGCGCCGAATTTATAGCTGACCACCGGCGCCACACCCATGGAAAAGCCAAAGAACACGGCGGTGAGCACGAACTGAAAGTACATGACGATGGTAATGGCGGCCACGCCGTCCTCTCCCCAGTACCGCAGGAAGATCAAATTAAAGAGGAAGGTGGTGACAGCGCTGGCGATGTTGCTGACCATCTCCGAGGCACCGTTGCCGCAGGCACTCCACAGCATGTTCCAGTCCGGCCGGAAGGCCGTGAAGCACAGGCTCCCCTTTCGGTTCCAAAGGAAAAAGACAATGCCCCCCGCCGTCGGAACGCAGTAGCCGATGACGGTGGCCACGGCGGCGCCCCGGATGCCCCAGCCCAGAGGGCCCATAAACAGCCAGTCCAGCAGGATATTGGCCATCCCGCCCGCCATCGTCATCCCCAGGCCCAGACCGGGCCGGCCCGCGGTGACAAAGAAAACCTGAAAGGCCGTCTGGAGGAAAAAGGCAGGAGCGAAGACCATCAGGATGCGGGTGTACTCCCGGCACAGGGCAAACTGGGCCGGGCTGGTGCCCAGCAGCCGCAGAATTGGGTCCAGAAACAGGTTCCCCAGCACCGCGAAGGCGATGCCGCACCCCAGACATACCACGGTGATGCAGGTCAGATTCTGCCGGGCGGTCTGGGAATCTCCCTCGCCCATCTCCCGGGCGATGACGGCGCTGCCTCCGGTGGCCAGCATGATGCCCACCGCCATCTCCAGACAGTCCAGTGGATAAGACATGTTGACGGCGGAAAGGGCCAGCGTTCCCACATAGCGGGAGATGAAGATCCCGTCCACAATGGTGTACAGGGACAAAAACACCATCATGACGATGTTGGGCAGGGCAAACCGCAGCAGAGAGGCAGCGGTAAACTGCCGGGCCAGGGCGTTATCGTCCACGATGCACCTCCTGCTCAAATATTTCGGTAAACGCCCGGTTCCCGCTGACCAGCGCGTCGCACAGTGCCGGGCCCATAGCTGTCATCGTCCGCTCCTCGATCTCATAGAGCTCCCGCATATGGCCTTCCACAAACAGTTTGCCCGCCGGAGTAAAACAGATGCTCTTTTCCTTCTGATTTCGTCCGTTCTCAAAGCGGAGATAACCCTGCCGCTCCAAGTCCTTGACCACCGTATTGACCGTCTGCTTGGGGATCATCCATCCCTCCGCGATCTCCTTTTGCGTTTGAGCTCCCGCCCGGTCCAGGGCATACAAGATCATCATGGTATTGTAGCTCATGCCATGACGTTTCGCCCATTCCCCGTAAAGCTCCGTCTGCTTGCATATACAGGCGCTGAGGACCTCAATTTGCTTCAGAACATCCATTCACGTTCTCCTCTCAGTACGGTTTCGTACTAAAATTATGATAGTACGGTTTCGTACCAATGTCAAGAGGCCCCCTGACGGG
>CAMCDX010000016.1 GCA_945873695.1 uncultured Clostridia bacterium
GCGGCAGGATAGAGCTGCAAAAACTCGCTGGCCCACTGCTCCGTCAGGTGGTTGGGAACCACGAACAGGGATTTCTGGCAAAGGCCCAGCCGCTTACTCTCCATGGCTGCGGCAACCATTTCAAAGGTCTTGCCTGCGCCCACCACATGGGCCAGCAGGGTGTTCCCGCCATAGAGGATATGGGCAATGGCGTTTACCTGATGTTTCCGCAGGGTAATCTCCGGGTTCATGCCGGAGAAATTGATGTGACTGCCGTCATACTCACGGGGGCGGTTGGAGTTGAACAGGATGTTATAGGCTTTGCAGATGGTCTCCCGGCGCTCCGGGTCTTTCCAGATCCACTCCGTAAAGGCTTCCTTGAGTAGTTCCTGCTTGCTCTGGGCGATGGCCGTCTCCTTTTTGTTGAGGACGGCGACTCTCCGCCCATCCGGGTCATACTGATAATCAAAAACACGGACATCCTTCAGGTTCAGGCTGTCCTCGATGATCTCATAGGCGTTGACCCGTTTGGTGCCGTAGGTAGTGAGAGCCTTCACATTGCCCCGGTCTTTGCTCTTACCCTCAATGCGCCATTCGCCGGTGATCTTGGAGTAGTGGACTTTGATGTTCCACTGGGCGCTCCGGGGCGTACCCAGCGTTTCAAACATGAATTGCCGGATATACTCCGGGTTCAGCCATGTGGCACCCAGCCGGACGGAGATCTCACTGGCGGTGAGATCCACCGGCTGCACCTTTGCCAGAGCATCTGCGTTGACCTGAAACTGCGGGTCCTGAGCCGCCTTTGCCTGGGCTTCCGCCAGTTTTTTTCTTACATTGCCGGAAAGGTATTCATCTGCGGGGAGGTACTTTTCATTAACGCCCTCGGCATAGTCCGGGTTCAGGAATACGATACCCTTCAGCTCGGAAAACAGGGTCTCCTCGTCCTTGCCGGTGAGCTGGCTCATATACGCCATGTCCACATGGGCTTTCTCTCCAATGGACAGGGCCAGCGCCTCCACGGCCGTATCCACCTTTTCGGCAGGCTTGTGGCTGCGAATGGTGCGCTTGGTGAACAGATCTGCCTTGCGCTTCAGGTTCTTCTCCTCATCCAGCACTTCCAGAGAGCAGAGCAGGAAGTAGGAGCTGTCCTGGTCGAAGACAATGGCATTGCCACGGGAATTGATGAGGCCATATTTCCGGGTAAAGGCGTCGTAGAGGGTATTCAGCTTGGCCTGCTGGCCTTTGATTTCTTCTTCGGGATAGTCCTCAGTCTGATACTCCAGCAGCGTCCGTACACAGTCCCGCAGCTCGATCATGCCCTTGATACGGCTCTCGGCGGTCTTGGAAACCTCCACCGGGTTCATGCGGCTGTTTTCCCGGTAGTAGATCTTGCCGTCCACCAGCGTGTAGGAGAAATTGCGGACAGTGGGGTCTGCTTCGATGGAACGGTCCTCGCCCTCAAGTTCTTCCTCCCGGTCATAGGCCGTGATCTCGCCATGGATATTCTGGATGGCATTGGCAAGCAGGCTGTCCAGCGGCTGATCCGGGAAGGGCGCGCAGGTCGGCTCCGGGCCATACGGGCCGGACACTATTTTCATCTCGCCCAGCACCATATCCGGGTTGTCCACGAAGTAGCTGTTCATCTGAATGCCGTCGTCATTGGTGGCAAGATGCACCCATTCGGGTTCAATGTCTACCATGCGGTCGCGCTTTTGCAGGAACAGAATATCCGAAACGACTTCCGTTCCTGCCGCAGCCTTGAACGCATTGTTGGGCAGGCGAATGGCCCCCAGCAGTTCCGCCCGCTGTGCAATGTACTTTCGCACATTGGCGGTGCGTTTATCCATGGTGAAGCTGGAGGTCACAAAGGCGATGACGCCGCCGGGGCGGACTTTATCCAGCGTCTTTGCGATGAAATACTCATGGATGGACAGGTTCAGCCGGTCATACCGTTTGTCTGCCACTTTGAATTGGCCGAAAGGCACATTGCCAACGGCCACATCAAAGAAATTATCCGGGAAAGCGGTTTTCTCATAACCCTGTACCGCAATGCCGGAGCGCTGATAGAGCTGGCGGGCCATGCGGCCGGAGAGGTCATCCAGCTCCACGCCGTACAGCTTGCTGTCCGTCATGCTCTCCGGCAGCATACCAAGAAAATTGCCCACGCCGCAGGACGGCTCCAGGATGTTGCCCTGCTGAAAACCCATTTGTTCCAGCGCGGCGTAAATGCTGCGGATGACCACGGGCGGCGTGTAGAACGCCGTCAAGGTGGACTCGCGGGCAGCGGCATACTCGGCGTCGGTCAGCAGTTCCTTCAGTTCACCGTACCGGGCATTTTTCTCGTCAAAGAAATCCGCCAGACCGCCCCAGCCCACATACTGCGCCAGCACCGCTTGTTCCTCTGCCGTGGCGGCGCGGCCCTCCGCTTCCACGGCTTTCAGCAGCCGGATAGCATCCAGGTTGCGCTGAAACCGTTCCAGCGGCGCGCCCTCTCCGATATGGTCATCGGTAATACAGTAGTTGCTGCCGGAAGCGTCCAGCGGGTGTGCCAGGGTGGTGTGTGTTTTCTTTCTCGGCGGGGTAAGCGCAGGCGGCTCATCCGCCTGCGGCTGGGGTTGCTCCGGCTCGATGGTTGGAGAGTCCTCCTGCGGCGTGGGTTCCGGTTCGGTCGGAAGTTCGGCAGAAAACTCCTGCTGCGGTGCGTCATGCCTGTGGTTGAACAGGCTGAAGGTGCCAACCACATACTCGGAAAGCTGCTCTTTTGCATTGCGGACAGAATCGTAATAGCGCTCGCCCTCTGTCATCCCGTCCAATCGGTAGGTCAGCGCCTCCAGCATCTCCGATGCCTTGGCTTGATTCGGGAGCTGTGCTTCGATGGCGGGAACAGCGGCGTAAAAATCCGCGTTTTTCGGATAGGGACGCGAGATCTCATCCGGGGCATCGGAAAAGCCAAAATACACAACCCGCGCCAGCCGGTGCAGCTCATACTGCGGGATCTGCGCGATAGCATCCTCACCGGGGAAACGCTTCTGGGCGATCAGGCGTTCATAGGTCTTTACCACATTGGGAATGGTCCGCTTGACCTCGGCATAGCGCTTGCGGGCATAATCCCGCTGATAGGTCAGGCCCTTGTGGGTTTTCGTGTAGTCATACCCGTCATACCCTCCGCCGCTGTACTCACCAAACTGGCTCTTGATGAATTTTTGGCTCTCATCCGGCGTATGAGGATAGCAGAAGTGGGAATAGACAGACAACCGCTCCTCAACACTTCCGCTCAGAAAAAAGCGGTCGATCTCGTCCTGGGTGATGAACATTTTGCACTGGCGCAGGAAATCCGGCTGGGCGGTGAAGCTGCGTTCCGGGTAGGAAAGGCCATCCAGCACAACGCCAATCCGGTGGGTGTTGTACGGTGACAGGCGGAAGCGCGTGATGCTGTCATCCTGGGCATAGGCATTCAAAAAGGCGTGGTATTCTTCCGCCAAAGCAGTAAGACCGCCGTCCCTTTTTGCAAAGGCAACCACATCCGCATCCAGCTCCGGGTAGCCCTTGTGTTGGTCGTGGATGGCCAGCGTCTGCGGAAAGAGGCCCTTTGCCCGTCCCTCTTTGGTCAGCTCCCGGGCAGTCATCAGGAGCGCATCTGCCATTTCAGACAGCACCTTATCCGGTGCCTGCTCCAGCTCTGCCGCAGACAGGTAAGTGCCTGCTTTCAGCAGCTCCAGTATCCGGGCAGACGCCCGTTCCCAGGTCACCACGGTGGGGCTGTATCCGGTGCGGACATTGTCGCCCTGCGCCAGATGGATGCCATCTTCCATGAACCAGGCGGCGTATTTGCGGCCCTCATACTCAATGCCGCGCCCGTTCTCTTTGCCGAATTCCCGGCGCAGGAACGCGATACAGTCCGCCTCCGGGCGCTCGCGCATATAGAACATCGCCACCCGGTAGGCACTGTTATAGCTGTTGCCCGCCGTATATAGGGCTTGGTCAATGACCGCCTGCGGGACTTCCTTCGCCGGGAACAGCGGGCCGGACAGATTTCCCTCCGGGGCTTCGTACACGGGGGCATCGCCGCCCATGTCGAACAGGGCAAGCTGCTCCGCCATCACCGGGGCATTTTGCAGTCCCAGCTTGATCTTGTACTCACCGCGTTCGATCAGACCCTCGGTCATTTCCGTGATGACTGACCACGAAAAAACGGACTCCGATGTGCGGGAGAGGTAGCTGCCCTCCCACATCAGAAGTCCGTCCTGTTCGGCGTGGTAGCCCACCCGGACTTTATCCGTACCGGCAAGGACTTCCACCCATATATTGTTGTAGCTGTTTTTCAG
This sequence comes from uncultured Clostridia bacterium, assembly GCA_945873695.1. Classification (GTDB taxonomy): domain Bacteria; phylum Bacillota; class Clostridia; order Oscillospirales; family Oscillospiraceae; genus Oscillibacter. The sequence continues at coordinate 4,305 of CAMCDX010000016.1, forward strand.
AAACTCCGTGCGCTCTGCGAGGTTCTGATGGGCCTGGAAGTAGTTGAAAATGTCCTGCCGCTTATGCTTCCGACCGCCGTCATCCAGCAGAATTGCTTCGATGAGGTGGGTATCCAAAAACGCCGGAAGTGCATCACTCCCGGCGTCTCCGTCATTATCATTCAGCTGTAAATCAGGTCGTTCAGCACCATTTCCTCCGCTGAGTGCTTGAAGTTGTTCATCAGACCCGTCCAGCGCAGCGGGTCGGTCGCCTTCAGTTCCTCCGTCACGCCCTCGGCTCTGGCCATCTGCGCCACGGTCTGTTCCACCATCTTCTGCGCCGTCTGCTCGATCTCCGCCAGATGCTCCGTCAGGCGGCAGCTCGTTTTCAGGTTGGTGTAGAGTACGCGCCGGTGCTTCATCAGATACTGCCGCCGCAGCTCCGCGTATTTGCCCAGATGGACTTCCGTCTCCTGCGGCATCAGCAGGTTCGGCAGAAGGAAGCCGTCCTGCATCCGGTATGTGACTTCCATGATTCTCGCTCCTTTCAGCATCAAATTGTTTCTCTGTATTTGCATCATAGCGGTTTTGGCCGTCCTTTGCAAAAAACTGCTCCCGCTGTGCCTGGAGCACCGTGCGGCTGATCTCACGCAGCCCCATCTCTGCAATATCGCTGGTGGCAATGCCCAGGGCATTGATGGTGGGCGGCGTATTAAAATCATACACATGGGCAAATTCGTCCGGGTCAAAATACTCGTCCGCCCGCAGGCCCAGGCGTGTCAGCAGCATATAGGCCACGCTGACCTCCAGCGCATCCCGGTAGAACACCTCAAGGTTGAGATCGTCCAGTTCCTCCAGCAAGCTATCCTCCCGGCAATTCTGTAAATCCTGGAGGTAGTCCGGGAAGTTGTCCGCCACGGCATTGTGACTGGCGGAGCGCACCGCCTCTGCCAGTGTTCTTTTCTCGGCAAGGTCACCAAAGGTATTTTCCAGCGTTTCAATGACAGCCGGTTCAAAGGCTGCGTCCATTTTCCAGATGGGCAACGGACGGGAAAAGCGGGACGCATGGGTGTCCGACACATCGAAATAGAGCTTGAGGGGGCTTTGACCATTGTCGCTGAACACGGCAATGCTCTTGGCTCCACGGTTCACCCAGCGGCCAAACTGCCGGTTCCAGCGGTTCATTTCAAGCACCGCCGTAGCATCCGGGCGCTGGGCATAGATCAGGATCTGCTCGTCAAAGGGGCATTTGTAGTTATAGCAGGCAGCACGGAGAAAGCCTGTCCAGCTTTGATAGCTGGCGGTAACGCTTTTCAGCGTATGGTCATACAGCTCGGTGATAAGCTGAAATTTTGTGGGCAAGGGGACACCTCCTCATCGCTCCGGCTCTGTCCGCTTCTTGGCTATGGGCCGGGTATTCTTTTGCGGCGTGGTGCGTTCCTGCTCCCGCGCCTCCTTGTCGTAGCAGTAAAGATAGAAATTATAATCGCCCTTTCGAGGGATGCAGCGGAGCATATATTGATAATTCTTTGTATGGATAGAAAATCCGCAAGGCGGCAGAATAGCCTCCTCCGGATTTAGCACACGCCCACGCAGTTCACAGAAGCGCCGCATGGTGTTGCGGTCTTTCAGCGGTGCAAACCCCTCACGCAGCCAGTTCACAACACGATCAATGTCCGACTTGAATTCGTGCGTGTTCAACGCATCGTTCTGATGCGGCCACCAGGTAGTATGAAATTCGTTGCCATCTGTGCCGAAGTCACCACGCAGATGTCCGATACAGCCATTGGCGTGATCATCTTGCTCAGACTGTGAGAACATCAACGCATACTCGCTTTCTTTTGCGGCAGCAATCTCTATTAAGTCTTTGCTTTCTGCCGGGTGAGCTTCCATAAACTTGGCCAGTGTATTGAATGCCTCATCTGTAAAGTAGAATTGCTCATAGTCAAAATCCAGCAGACCGTCTGGCGGAAGTTGAATGGGCGTGTTGGTGATGATCGTGCCATAGAAGTTGACCGCAATGTTCCGCGCCAACTGGCAGGGAATGCCCCAATCTTCATCGGAATGGCGGATTTCATAGAGATAAAAGCCCTGCGGAACAGAGGTATGCTCGATGCGGTAGTCTGTATAGATTGCAGGCTGTCCAAGAATCTCAATGGTCTGGTAAGTAGGCGTTTTCGCAAACTTTCTCATCTGGCCTCACCCCGCTCTCTCTTTTTCGGCCCTTTCTGCTTGAAAAACTGCTTGACTTCCTGGAAGCCGAAGCTGTCCACATAGTAGGCGGTTTTCTTGCCATCCCGATTGACCACCAACACATCGCTGACAGACATGGAGCGCATCCGCATACCGAAGGGACGGGTGTCCGCATTGTGGCGGCTGAAAACTTCCTCAAGGGTCATGTCCTTTGGCAGCATATACGCATACTCGCGCCGGTAATCGTTGGGGTCAAACTGCTTCTTGGCTCGTTCATATCCCATAAAGCAGTAGTCCACCCGGCCCACATCCTTGATTTGATAGATTTCATAGGTGCCGTAGGTCGGCTCTGCCGGGAGATGCTCCGGCTCATAGGTCGCGCCGTTGCGCATCATCAGCTCTGCAAACTGACAGATATGAAAGGCCGTGCCGTCAATATCCACATGAGTATCGTCGATGTACTCACAGGGAACACACCGCTTACCGCCATCCAGATAACTGATGACGATATTGCTATGGTCGGGAATCTTGAAGAGGTCGTGATAAAAGGCGTCGATAAATCGGATTTCCCGATTTCCGTTCGGATTGGGGAATGCCACTACACCTTTGATTAAAACAGGTTCCTGGTTCATTTGTTTCCTCCTTGCCGCTGATATGCGGCATATTTTTCGTCCACAGCGGCCATGCAGTCCTGGCATACCATGCCGCTGCCCTCCGGCAGATACCTGCCGCAGATCACGCAGGTGTCCTGCTGTTCGTATAGCGGCTCATCTGCTGACAGCTGGCGAATGTACTTCATCGGGCTTCACCTCGTTCCAGCTTTTTCGGCTTGCTGTGCTGGGTTTCCCGTTCAGACAGCTTTTCCTTGGTCCAATCCGGCAGTGTGTCTGGATCGGCAATGCCAAGCACATCTCCGATCTCCCACCGGCACCGTTCACCGGAATACAGTTCCTCAAAGTAGACAGCGCGCCCACGAGCGCCCGGGGAACATCCGAAGCCACCTGTGGCAAAGCCAAGCTGACAGTCAGCGGTACGGTATTCCGGTGCAAGGCTTGTGGGGCGCAGAATAATCAGCTTACCCTCCAAGCTCTCATTTTCTCCGCGTTTGCGGCAATGCTCCGTGTCGAGCATTTCAATCGGCACATTTCGCTTCTCACGGAATTGCGCTACCACTTTTGCCTGCTCCTGCACTCGGTTCAAAAATGTCTGCATGATTTCAAGATAATCATTGCCGCCTATCGCTTTGGGATAGGTGTAGTCGCCAAGGAAATTCACCTCCCGGTAGCTGGTCATATAAGGCGCACAGCCGTCTTTGGGATTGTAGCCAAGCAATACCTCTTTGCCTCCAAGCCGGACAGCCTGCAAAATTTCATAGTCACCGGCCATTTCGCGTTTTTCCATGGTTCACCGTTCCTTTCCGGCTTTATGTTCGTGGACAGGGTGTTGAAGCCGGTGTTCGCCGCTGGCCCTTTCACAGAAGTCCTCAATGATGGCGGAGCGATTTGATCCGTAATGTCCCCAGAAGTAATTGGGCGGGCCGCCGCCATCGTTCTGACAGTTGCGCTCCCATGTTACAAATTGGTCGGGAGACTTTGGGTGTTCCCCGATGACAAACTCGGCATTGCCGACGCGAACACGCGCCGTGATCTGATATTCTGCGTTGATTTCTTTCTCTGTGGTGTAGCTGCCGTCCTCCAACTGAACCGTACAGCTTCCGTTATCGCCAAAGGTTGCCGTTACCGGCATGACCGGCATTCCAAGCACCAAGTCGGGCTGCATGACAAACTGAGCATCGGCACCCATCAACTCTTTCGGCAGGGCAGACATTGGCAGATAAAGCCGCTGTTTCCCCATGATTTCATAACGCAGCAGAAAATCGTTGAACGGATAATACGCACTCAGAACAGGATCTTTGATATGTCCCTTTGTGGGATTGGAGTTCACATACTTTGCGTTGTCCAGATACCATTGCGGCGAGGCTCCCGGCAAGGTCCAGCCGAACATGGAGCCTGCAATCATGGCTGTCTCCTGAATATCCGAAATACCGCGCCGCTTGTTGTGGGTGTCAGCGATTTCCCGGTTTTCTGCCCGATCTCCGGTATCCCAGTCGGTCGGATAATAGCCATGCTCGCCTTTCTTGATGATAATGAGCTGCCCTGTCGATGCCAGGACGGAAAGGCAGGTGTCGGGCAATTCATTTCTTCGCATTTTCTGCACCTCCTACCGCGCCTGCTCTTGCTGACGCTTGCGCTGCCAGCCTTCCAACAGCTTCAAAATGACATCCTCCATCTGCTTCGGCGTGTAGCTCTTGGGAAAAAAACGCTCCAGCTTGTCGTTCCGAAGCGTGACCTTCCGTTCCAGAGGTTTTTCCTCCCGCATGATAAGGTCGATGATGTTTTCCGCCAGTTTACCCTCGGCGCTGAGCTGCTTTAACCGCTTGGCCTGATCCATGGAAGGGGATACCTCGTCGCGTTCCATGACCATCGCCAGATAGATTTGCTCTTTTTCGGTCAGGTATGAGATGGATTCCGCCGCAGGAACAAATTTCAGAGTGCCGTTGTCTACCCTGTCAAGCAAAGATGGGATAAGGCTGTTCAGGCGAATATAACGCTGGATTTGCGTTTTACTTTCATTCGCTTGCTGGGCTAAATCTTCATTGCTTCTCGTACCAACAAACTTCGGCCCAACTTGGGTCGAAGTTAAATCAAGTCTCTTTCCTTGCCGTTTCATGGCATCCAGCCGCAGCTTGTAAGCCCTGGCTTTCTCGCTGGGAAGAAGGTCATCGCGGTGGATGTTGTAGTCCACAACCAGAATGTCGGCATCCTCGTCGCTGTACTCCCGGACGATGACCGGGCGGGTTTCAAGCCCGATGGTCTTTGCACAGTAGTCGCGCCGGTGGCCTGCAATGATCTCATAGCCACCGCCACCGCGGGGGCGGACAATCAGCGGCTCGGCAATGCCCACGCGCTCAATGCTGTCCATGAGCTGTGCGAGGTCTTGCGTGGGGCGGTCAATGGAGTACGGCTGACGCGCATAGGGGAAAACCTGGTCAGCGGAGACGATCTGCACCCGCTCCTGCGCGTCTGCCTGCCGCTGCTCATCGGTTTTGAACAGGTCATCGAGTGAGGTCAGACCGATGTTTTTTAGGCTGCCGGCCAATGTTCAACACCTCCCTGGTCAGATTTTCGTAGGCTTGCGCCGCTTTGCCGTTTCGGTCGAGGTCATAGATGCTCTTGTTTTCCACGCTGACCTCAGCAGCGCGGATAGAGCGCGGTATCTCGCTGGTAAAAACCCGACCGGCGTATGCCTGCCGGATCTGTTCGCTGATACCTTTTGCCAGGGTGGTCCTACCGTCCACCATCGTCAGCAAAATGCCGTCGATCTCCAGCTTGGGATTGAGCTGCCGTTTCACACGGGCGACTGTCCGCAAAAGCTGTTCCAGACCCTTTGCTGGGAGATAATGCGCCTGCACCGGAATAATCACACTGTCCGCCGCACTCAGTGCGTTCAGCGTCAGCATACCCAGCGAGGGCATACAGTCGATGAGGGCATAGTCGTAACGATCCTGCACTGTGGCCAAAAGCTGGCGCATGACCGTTTCACGGCTCATGGCATTGACCAGCGTGACCTCCAGCGCAGACAGTTCGATGTTTGCCGGCAGCAGGTCAACGCCGGAATCGTGATGCAGGATGCCCTCTCCGGGGCTGACCGGCTGGTCGGTGATGATCTTGCCCATCAGGTCGGCCAGGGTGGGGGAAAGCTCGTCCGGCTGGGGCCAGCCCAGCATCTGGGTCAGGTTTCCCTGGGCATCTGCGTCCACCAAAAGGACTTTTTTACCTTGCCGAGAAAGACCAATGGCAAGGCTGGCGGCTGTGGTGGTCTTGCCGACGCCGCCTTTCTGGTTTGCAAGGGCGATTGTTTTCACTTCAAACACCTCCAACAAAAAAGGAGCCTCCCGGCTCCTGTTCTAACAAAGCGATTACTTTTCCTGTATATTCTTTTTTCGGGTAGTATTCTTTCTATTCTCAGTCTTGCTATAATCAGTCTTATTAGATTTCGATTATCGAATGTCCAGAAATCCGAAAATCGAATGTCTTGAAATTCGAAAATCGAATCTCTGGAGTTTGCAAACTATTCCTGTGGCAAAATAACGGATATAAGTCAGAAATCACCCAGATAATACACTGGAAAAATTCTTCACATAAATGATCGTAGGACGCCCCAGGCCCTGCCGTTTTCGCTCAATCAGGCCGATGCCCTTGGCACTGTCCAGTTCAGCAAAAAGCCGCGCTGCTTTCTCAGAGCGGCAGCGCAGAGTGGACATAACTTCCTCTGCTGTAAAGATGATAAAGACACGATTCTGATCATCAATCCAGCCATTCCGATAGGACAGTTCCATTCGATCCAGCAACAAGCCATACAGCAGTTTTGCATCGATGGAGACTTCGGCAAAACGGTCATCCGTCAGCAGCAATTTGGGGATGCGGAAGAAAGCATACTGTTCACCGGAATGTCCATAGTAATAGGGCAAATCTAACGGCATAGGATTCACCTCCTGCGTTTGTATATTTGAAAACGCAGGAATGAGCATTTCCTGCGTTAATTCCACTATTATGGTATAATACTTGGACTGCTGAACAGAAGGGACGAATAAAGAAATGCAGCGTATTGTGAGAAATGCGATTAGATGTAAGAAGTGCAATGATATTATCCAGAGCAAAAGACGACATGATTTCAAGTGTTGCAAATGCGGCGCAGTAGCTGTCGATGGTGGCCTTGACTATTTAAGGCGCATTGGAAACCAAGAGGATTGGGAAGAATTGAGCATATGTGAAGATGAAAAAGTGATGAATAGTCGCTAGAGTTTTTTGTTTGTTTTGCACAATACTTACATTAGGCGTGACGCTATCCGTCGCGCAGTGAGTGAAGCAAGTGATTTTGAAAACCCAGTGTTTTCAAGGCTTTCCGGGCATCGCTTACATTAGTTCCGGCGGGATACATAGGACCGGGATATGCCGAAGGAGGCGGCAACCTCCCGCTGGGTCAGAGGGACGGTGCCGCCCAGGCCGTAGCGAAGGCGGACGATCTCCGCCTCCCGCGTCGTCAGCCGCTCCCGAATCAGCCGGTGGAGCAGCAGGGCGCTGTCCCGGGCGTGGATGTCATCCAGCATGGTATCATCCACACCCACCACGTCCATCAGCTGCAGGGCGTTGCCCTCCTTGTCGGACTCAATGGAGTCCGAGAGAGAGACCTCGCCCTGGAGCTTTTTCTGGCTCCGGAAGTACATCAGGATCTCGTTCTCAATGCACCGTGCCGCGTAGGTGGCCAGCCGGGCGCCCTTCTGGGGATCGAAGCTGGTGATGCCCTTGATGAGGCCAATGGTGCCGATGGAGATCAGGTCCTCCTGGTCGCTGGACTGGGTATAGTACTTTTTTACGATATGGGCTACCAGACGCAGATTCCGCTCGATGAGGACGTTTCGGGCCTCCTGGTCGCCCTCGGCGTAGCGGCGCAGGTATTCCCGCTCCTCCGCGGCGGTGAGAGGCTTGGGAAAGGTCCCGCCGCCGGACAGGCGCAGGGAGAACAGCAGGGTATTGGCGAACAGCAGCAGCGCGGCAGACAACATGGCGATCCCTCCTGAGAAAACGTATGCGGAGAAGGGAAGTCCTCATGCCGGGAGCGCTTTGCCCGTTGGCGCAAATCGTGGTATACTAAAAGAAAAGCGGAAAGAGGAGGACCGGTGGTGGCGTATTTCGTATATATCCTGCGGTGCGGCGACGGGTCGCTGTACACCGGCTCCACCAACGACGTGGAACGGCGGCTGAAGGCCCACCGAAGCGGCCAGGGAGCCAAGTATACCCGCAGCCGTCTTCCGGTGGAGCTGGTCTACCGGGAAGAGTTGGCGGACCGGTCCGCCGCGCTGCGGCGGGAGGCGGCCATCAAGCGGCTGAGCCGGCCGGAAAAGCTGACCTTGGTGAAGGCCTGGACGCCGGAATAAAACAACGCCGGGGCGGAGAGGGAACTTCTCTGCCCCGGCGTTTTACGCTCAGGATGCCTCCCGCAGGTGGAAGACGCAGGAGGAAATATCGTAGAAGGGCTCCGTCATGGTGGGGGCCAGGTCCTCCGCCACGTCCGTCTGGACCAGCACGGAGGTGGATTTGAAGCACACCGGCACAATGGGGGTCTGCTGCCGCAGATGGGCGCACAGAGCTTCCAGAGCAGCGGCACGGTCGGTGGCTGAGGCGTACTGGGACAGCAGCAGGTCAGTCTGGGCATTGGACCAGCCGCCGTAGTTCAAGGAGCCTGAGGTGCCCACCAGCCGGATCAGATCCCAGTCGGCGGTGAGCTTCACCTCGCCGTAATACAGGTCGAAGTCCCCGGCGGCCAGGGCGGCGGTGTATTCCTCCCAGGGCAGGGCCTGGACTTCAATCTTCAGATCGAAGGCGGAGAGAGAGGCGGCCAGGTACTTGGCCACGGAGACCTTGAAGGTATTCTCCTCGTTCACCAGCAGGGTGGCGGTCCGCTCCACGCCGGTATCATAGCCCGCCCGGGCCATGGCGGCGGCAAAAGCGTCGTAGGAGTAAGTGACGTCCAAGGAATGGGGATACAGGGGAGAGACCGGGGACACCGGAGACTGGGCGGCGGCGGCATGGCCGGAGAGAAAGGCGCTGATGACCGAGGACCGGTCGATGCCGGCAGCCAGAGCGGCCCGAAGGGCCGGCTGGTCGAAGGGGGGGCGCTGGGTGTTGAAGCCGATATACTGGAGGATGGTGGTGTCGGCGTCCTGATAGCTGATGTTGCCGGTGGCGGTAATGGGGTCCGCACCGGTGAGATCGGCGGTGATCAGCTGGATGTCGTGGGAGGTGAACTGGTACAGCATGGTGTCCCGGTCGGCGGCCTCCGACAGGCAGATGCGGTCCAGCGGCAGGCTGCCGCCGGTCCAGTGGGGGTTGGGCGTCAGGCTGGCGGCGCCGTTCTCCTCCAGGGTGAAACAGTAGGGGCCGGTGCCGATGGGCGCCAGACTGGTCTCGGTGCCGGCTTTGACGATGGGGATGTCCAAAAGGGCCGGCAGGCCGGCGTTGGGGGAGGACAGCCTCACATTGACCACGCTGCCGCTGGCAGTGACAGAGGACACCTGGTACAGCCGGGCACGGTAGCGGTCGGAGGTCATGGCCCGCCGCAGGGTGGCGGCCACGTCTTCACCGGTGACGGCGGAGCCGTCAGAGAAGGCCGCACCGCTCCGAAGAGTGAAGGTATAGGTCAGAACCTCGGGGTCGTAGCGATAGTCGCCGCACAGCACCGCCTCCGGCTCCAGCTGGTGGTCCAGGCGGAATAAGCCCTCGTACAGCAGGGACCCCACCACCTGCTGCATCCCGTCGGGACAGGCGACCGGGTCCAGGGTCTGGCGGGAGGCGTAGGGGAGGGTGAAATCGGTGGGCAGCACGGTTTTGGACTCCGGGGCAGGCTCCTCGGCTTCACTCTCCGTGGGGATGAAGTCCCCGTCCTCCGGGGCGGGCTCCTCCCAGCAGCCGGTCAGCGTCGTCAGGGAGAGTGCCAGAACCAGGAGCAAGGCGCAAAGGCGTTGTCTCATAGGCGGTCCTCCTCTGGAGAAAGGGCGATCATGGCCACTTGGGCGCCCCGGGCGTTGCCCATCTTTCGGTGGGACCAGAACAGGTCCGGCCGGCAGGCGGTGCAGAGGCCGCAGTCGTCAATATGGTCCGGCGTCAGACCGGAGCGCAGCAGCCACTGGCGGTTCAGACCAGCCAGGTCCACGTGGTACTTGGCGCCCCGGCGTTCCACATAAGGTGCCGCGTCAGCGCCCAGGGCGGCCTCCATGGCGGCGGGGACGTCGCTGTCCGTCTCAAAGCAACACTGCCGGATGCAGGGGCCGATGGCGGCCAGAATGTCTCCGGGAGCGGAGGAGAACGTGTCCATCATGGCCTGGACAGCCTTTTCCAGGATGCCCCCGGCGCAGCCCCGCCAGCCAGCGTGGACGGCACCCACGGCCTGCCGGACAGGATCGTACAGCAGGATGATGCCGCAGTCGGCGGAAAAGACCGTCAGGGGCAGCTGGGACTCGTTGGTAATGAGGGCGTCGGCGGTGTAGTCCCGCTGGGACCACAGGCCCTTGCCCGCGTCAGCGGCAGTACAGACCCGGACGGTGGTCTCGTGGACTTGCTTGCTGAGGACTGGACGCGCCGGGTCCACACCCAAGGCGCCGCAGAAGCGGCGGTAGTTTTCCTGAACGGCGGAGAGGTCATCACCCCGGCCCACGCCCAGGTTCAGAGAATCCCAGGGTGCGGCGGACACGCCGCCCTGCCGGGTGGAAAAGCCGTGGCGGATATCTGACAGCAGGGGAGAAGACAGCCAGACAAGGCCTTTTTCCTTATGAATGTCAAAGGACATAACTTTCTCCTTACTTGATAAAGAACGTCCCCTGCCCTCCGGCAGTTGGAGAACAGGGGGACGTGATTGGAGGGGGAAGGTCGAGGGGAAAGCGACGAAGCGCCGCCGGCGGCGGATAAAGCGAGCCGCTTTCGAGGCAGCGGCACGATTGGCAGGCACGAAGTGCCCGGGAATCGTTATGCCGCAACGGTGTTGCCTGCGCCCCCTCGAAGTTATTCGTGATATTCTTTACAAGTGCACTTCTTCCACTTCAATCCGCTGCCGCAGGGGCAGGGATCGTTGCGAATCCCATGGGGCGGGGCTCCATGGGAACCCTTCCGATTGAACATCCTCGGCAGGCGGAGCCTGCCTGCGGCAAGGTTTTGACGCTTTGCGTCAAAACGCTTGGACGCGCCAAAGGCGCGGCTCGCTTACGCTCGCATCGGCCGCAACGACGAAATTACTGGTCGTGATATTCTTTACAAGTGCACTTCTTCCACTTCAATCCGCTGCCGCAGGGGCAGGGATCGTTGCGGCCGATCTTGTTGACCTTGACAGGCTGCTTCTTGGGGGTGGTGCCGTCGCCGCCCACGTTTTCCACCATGCCCTTGGCCACCCGCTCCCGCTTGACCTCCTCGTCCTTCTTCAGACGGACGGAGTACAGCCGGCGGACGGTCTCGTCCTGGATGGCGGCGATCATCTCCTCAAACATGGACAGAGACTCCTGCTTGTAGGCGATGACGGGGTCGGTGTTGCCGTAGGCCCGCAGGCGGATGCCCTGCTTCAGGTCGTCCATGGCATCGATGTGGTCCATCCAGTACTCGTCGACCACACGGAGCATGATGACCCGCTCCAGCTCCCGCATGATGGCGGGGGTGATCTCGGCCTCCTTGGTCTCGTAGGTCTTCTCGGCGGCCGCGACGCACAGGTCCGTCAGCTCCTCCTGAGTCTTGGAGGAAATTTCGGAGGCGGGGACGGTGACGGCGCTGGGCAGGAAGTAGATGCCCTCCAGGCCCCGCATCATCTCCTTATAGCCGGCGGCGTCCAGGGACTGATTCTCGCCGAAGGCCAGGGCCACATGGTTGGCGATGGAGGTGCGCATCATGTTCAGCACGGTCTCCTTGATATCCATGCCGTCCAGCACCTGGCGGCGCTGGGCGTAGATGATCTCACGCTGCTTGTTCATGACGTCGTCGTATTCCAGCACGGACTTCCGGGACTGGAAGTTCCGGGACTCCACGGTGGTCTGGGCGTTCTCGATGGCCTTCGTCAGCATCTTGTTCTCGATGGGGGTGTCCTCGTCCAGGTCGAACTTCTCCATCATGTTGGTGATGCGGTCGCCGCCAAACAGGCGCATCAGGTCGTCTTCCAGGGAGATATAGAACCGGGTCTCGCCGGGGTCGCCCTGACGGCCGGCACGGCCGCGGAGCTGGTTGTCGATGCGGCGGGACTCGTGGCGCTCGGTGCCGATGATGAAGAGGCCGCCGGCGGCCCGGACCTTCTCCGCCTCCTGGGCGATGACGGCCTTGTGGGCGGCCAGACGCTCGGCAAACAGCTTACGGGCGTCCAGAATTTCCTGATTATCGGTATCGGCGTAGCCGGTGGCGTCCACGATGACTTCCTCGGCGTAGCCTGCCTTCACCAGGTCAGCCTTGGCCAGGTACTCGGCGTTGCCGCCCAGCATGATATCAGTACCGCGGCCGGCCATGTTGGTGGCCACGGTAACGGCGCCGAACTTGCCGGCCTGGGCCACGATCTCGGCTTCCTTCTCATGGTTCTTGGCGTTCAGCAGGTTGTGCTGGATACCCTCCCGGGCCAGCAGCTTGCCCAGCAGCTCGTTCTTTTCGATGGAAACGGTGCCCACCAGAACGGGCTGGCCCTTGGCGTGGCACTCCTTGATCTGCTGGATGACCGCCCGGAACTTGCCCGCCTCGGTCTTGTACACCACGTCGTGGTGGTCCACACGCTGATTGGGCTTGTTGGTGGGGATCTCCACGATGTCCAGGTTGTAGATGGTGCCGAACTCCTCCTGCTCCGTCATGGCGGTACCGGTCATACCGGATAGCTTGTCGTACAGGCGGAAATAGTTCTGGAAGGTGATGGTGGCCAGGGTCTTGTTCTCGCTGTTGACGTTGACGTGCTCCTTGGCCTCGATGGCCTGGTGGAGGCCGTTGGAATACCGGCGGCCGAACATGAGACGGCCGGTGAACTCGTCGACGATGATGACCTCGCCGTCCTTCACCACGTAGTCCACATCCCGCTTCATGGTGCCGTGGGCCTTCAGCGCCTGGTTGATGTGGTGGCTGAGGGTGGAGTTGGAGGGGTCGGACAGGTTCTCCACATGGAAGAAATCCTCCGCCTTGGCGATGCCCCGGGCGGTGAGGGTGGCGGTCTTGGCCTTCTCATCCACCACGTAGTCGGCGTCCACGGAGGTGTCCTCTTCCTCCTTGTTGTCCACTTCCACCACCACCTGCTTCTTCAGGCGGGAGACAAACATCTCCGCCATGTCGTAGAGTTGGGTGGACTTGTCGCCCTGGCCGGAGATGATCAGGGGGGTACGGGCCTCGTCGATCAGGATGGAGTCCACCTCGTCCACGATGGCGAAGGCGTGGCCCCGCTGCACCAGCTCGCTGGAGTAGATGCACATGTTGTCGCGGAGGTAATCGAAGCCCATCTCGTTGTTGGTGCCGTAGGTGATGTCGGCATTGTAGGCGTCCTGCCGTTCCTTGCTGGTGAGGCCGTGGACGATCAGGCCCACCTTCAATCCCAGGAAGCGGTGGACCTTGCCCATCCACTCGGAGTCACGCTTGGCCAGATAGTCGTTGACGGTGACGATGTGGACGCCCCGGCCCGCCAGGGCGTTCAGGTAGGCGGGGAGGGTGGCCACCAGGGTCTTGCCCTCACCGGTCTTCATCTCGGCGATGCGGCCCTGGTGGAGGATGATGCCGCCCACCAGCTGGACCCGGTAGGGGCGCATGCCCAGGACACGGTCGGCGGCCTCCCGCACGGTGGCAAAGGCCTCCGGCAGGATGTCGTCCAGGGTCTCGCCGTTTGCGAGACGCTCCTTGAACTCGCCCGTCTTGGCCTGGAGCTGGGCGTCAGTCAGGGCCTTGTACTCGTCGGCCATGGCGTCGATCTTGTCCACGATGGGATAGACGGATTTCAGCTCCCGGGAGCTGTAATCACCAAACAGTTTTTTCATCAGACTCATAATGCTGTGAACGTCCTTTCCATATCTTGCCTGGAAAACGCAGACTTTTATTAAAATAAGTGCGAACACACAAAATCAAGTGTAGCATACCACAAACACCCGGGGATTGCAAAGAAAAAAGAGGGATTCCGAAAAAAGTTCATAATCAGGCGGCGGAAAATGGGAAAAAAGAGACCGGCCTCACTGGCCGGCATCTGAAAGGAAGAACTGGTGGGACAACAGGACGGAGCTGTCCCAGACGTCGGCCAGGACCTTTCTGGCCCGCTCCGAATCCTGGTCATCCAGCGCGGATACAGCCGTATAAATGGCCCGCATCAATGCGTCGAATTGCTGTTTATAAAACGTAGAACGTGTTTCGTCCATGGCGCGCCTCCTAAATGTGTATCTAACTATACAGTAAAATATTACCCCTGTCAATTTCGACCGGGTAGATTTATGCTGTATACAATAACGCTGAAGGAGGGGATACGCTTGATGGATGGCGCACACGGCAGAATCGTGATCACGCTGGAAGCGTATCGCCGCGCACACAATATCAGCAAGAACAAAATCGTGCAGGGTGCCAATGTCCAGCGGACGCAGCTGCAAAATTACTGCAACAACAAGGTGGCCAGAGTCGATTTGGATGTGCTGGCCCGGATATGCAATTTCCTGGATTGCGAACTGAGTGATATCATGCGATATGAAAAGGACTGAAGGACGCCGTTTCGGCGTCCTTTTTGCCTCCCATTCAGAAAACAGACACTTTTCCGAAAACGTCGATTGTGATTTCCCGGGGAAGATGGTACAATAGAAAAAACAGCTCAGCCTATGATTTCTAATAAAGGAGGACCCCCACATGAAGCTCAGCTTTTTCGGCGCCGATCAGTGCGTGACCGGCAGCTGCCACTGCCTGGAGGTGAACGGAAAGCACATCCTGGTGGACTGCGGCTTGCAGCAGGGACGGGACGAGGTCTCCAACGCCGAGTTCCCCTTCGCGGCGAACACCATCGACTGCGTGCTGGTGACCCATGCCCACATCGACCACTCCGGCCGCATCCCCATGCTCATCAAGCAGGGCTTCCAGGGCCGTATCCTCACCACCCGCCTGACGGCGGACCTGCTGGATATCATGCTGCTGGACTCCGCTCACATCCAGGAGCAGGACGCCGAGTGGAAGAACCGCAAGGGCGAGCGGTCCGGCGCACCCCATGTGGAGCCGCTGTACACCATCGAGGACGCTGCCCGGGTCCGGGAGTTTATGACCACCTGCGAGTACGGTGAGAAGATCGACCTGTGCGAGGGCGTCACCGTGGAGTTCATCGACGCCGGCCACCTGCTGGGCTCCGCCAGCATCATCGTGGACGCCGCCGAGGACGGCGTGACGAAGCGGCTGGTGTTCTCCGGCGATATCGGCAACGTGGACCAGCCCATCATCCGGGACCCGGTCCACATCCACGGCGCGGACTACGTCATCATGGAGTCCACTTACGGCGACCGCAACCACACCGAGGTGTGGAGCTACACCGACGACCTGGCCGCCATCATCGACAAGACCATTGCCCGGGGCGGCAATGTGGTGATCCCCTCTTTCGCCGTGGGCCGCACCCAGGAGCTGCTGTACTTCATCCGGGAGATCAAGGACGCGGGCCTGGTGAAGTCCAATCCGGATTTCCCCGTCTATATCGACTCTCCCCTGGCCAAGAAGGCCACCACCATCTTCACCGGCAACCTCCGCGGCTACCTGGATGAGGCGGCTCTGGAACTGGTCCAGGACGGCACCCATATGTTCAATTTCACCAATTTGCGGATGACCGAGACCGGCGAGGAATCCAAAGCGCTGAACATGGACCCCACGCCCAAGGTCATCATCTCCGCCTCCGGCATGTGCGACGCCGGCCGCATCCGCCACCACCTGAAGCACAACCTGTGGCGGCCCGAGTGCACCGTGGTGTTCGTGGGCTATCAGGGCGAGGGCACGCTGGGCCGCTCCCTGCTGGAGGGCGCCAAGAGCGTGAAGCTCTTTGGCGAGGAGATCGCCGTCAACGCCGAGATCGAGAATTTCCAGGGCCTTTCCTCCCACGCCGACCGGGACCACCTGCTCAGCTGGATCGCCGACTTCAAGGCGCCGAAGCCCCAGCACGTCTTCGTGGTCCACGGCGACCGGGAGGTGGCGCCCTTCTTCGCCCAGACCATCCAGAACATGGGCTTCACCGCCCACGCGCCCCAGTACACCGAGGTCTACGACCTGATCACGGACAAGATGCTGGCGCCCGGCTACCTGCCGGAGCGGAAGGTGCGGTCCGCCGCCACCGGCGCCAAGGGCTCCTCCGCCTACGAGCGGCTGGTGGCCGTGGGCGAGATGCTCATGGCGTCCATCAAGCGCTCCAAGGGCCGGGACAACAAGAGCCTGGCCCGGTTCGCCGACCAGCTGCGGCAGCTGCTGGAGAAGTGGGAGGCGTAACTATCCCAGTTCCCTCGCCAGGGCGAAGGCGGCCTGGAACAGGGCCTGTTCGTAAAGCAGGTCATAGTCCGTCTCCGCGCCGCGCCACTGGTCCCACAGGTCCTTCTGGGCATCGGTCATGGTGCCCAGAAGAGACTCCTCCAGCGCGTCCAGGCGGCGCCCGAAAAGGCGCTCCTGGGTGGGGGAGAGGAAGCTGCGGACAAGCTGTTCTGAGGTATACTGGAAAAGCACCTGCATGGGACCGTTCATAAAAGCACCTCTTGACGTTCATATTGTACGTATTTATTATATACGTTCAAAATGAACGTGTCAAGAGATTGGGGAGATTCTATGGTAAAATTTGCAGAGAGATTGCATGAATTGCGAACGGAAAAGAAAGTGACTCAGCGGGAGATGGCAGAGTTTTTGCAAATAAAAATTCGTTCCTATCAGCATTATGAGGGCGGAGGGCGTCGCCCGGACTTTGAGGGACTGGTTGCTTTGGCGGATTATTTTGACGTGGCCACGGACTATCTGCTGGGCCGCACCGACCAGCGGTGACTCCATCATCCGCCCCGTCCCCTGACAGGAGACTATCCCCGCGGGCATCTGCCTGCGTATCCAGAGGTCACTATGGAAAAATTACGTGAAAACAACATCTACACCGGCACCGTGGAGGGCTACTCCAGCGAGGGCCTGGGCATCGTGCGCCTGGACGGCGCCGTGGTGTTCGTGCCCCAGGCGGTGCGGGGCGAGGAGATCGACCTGCGGATCACCAAGGTCATGAAAACCTGCGCGGCGGGCGAGATCGTCAAGGTCAAAAAAGGGTCCCCCGAGCGGGCGAAGCCCGAGTGCCCCTATTACGGCAAATGCGGCGGCTGCGACTTCCAGCACCTCAGCTACGCCGAGGAGCTGTGGGCCAAGCGCCAGCGGGTCCAGGACGCCCTGACCCGGCTGGGGGGCACGGACCTCCAGGTGGAGGAGATCATCGGCGCCAAAGACCCCGCCCACTACCGCAACAAGAGCCAGTACCCCGTGGGGGCCGATGGCGCCATCGGCTTCTTCCAGGCCCGGACCCACAAGGTGGTGCCCATCCACCGCTGCCTCATCCAGTCGGAGGCCTCCGACAGGACGGCGGAGGCCGTGGGGGAGTGGATGAAGCGGTATCAAGTGACGGCCTACGACGAGCGCACCGGCAAGGGCCTTATCCGCCACATCTATGTCCGGGTGAACAAAAAAGGCGAGAGCCTCTGCTGCGTCATCGCCAACGGCAGGCAGCTGCCCCGGGAGCCAGAGCTGGCGGCCTATATCCAGGCCGCCGCGCCGAAGACTGTGGGCGTGGTGCTGAACACCAACACGAAAAAGGGCAACGTCATCCTGGGCGATAAGTACCGCACCCTCTGGGGCCAGAACTTTTTGATGGACACCCTCTGCGGGCTGCAATTCAAGCTGTCCGTGCCCTCTTTCTACCAGGTGAACCGGGACCAGGCGGAGGCGCTGTACGGCAAGGCTCTGGAGTTTGCCGGGCTGACGGGGGAGGAGACCGTCCTGGACCTGTACTGCGGCACCGGCACCATCACCCTGTGCCTTGCAAAACAGGCCAAACGCGCCATCGGCGCCGAGATCGTGCCGCCGGCCATCGAGGACGCGAAGGAGAACGCTGCCCGGAACGGCATCGAAAACGCGGAGTTCTTCTGCGGCGACGCGGCGGACATCGCGGCGAAGCTGGAGACCGAGGGCCTGCGGCCCGACGTGATCACCGTGGACCCGCCCCGGAAGGGCCTTGCCCCGGAAGTGATCGCCTCCGTGGCGGCCATGGGGCCGAAGCGGGTGGTGTACGTCTCCTGCGACCCCGCCACCCTGGGCCGGGACGTGAAGATCTTCGACGGTTTCGGCTACCACGCGGTCCGGGCCTGCGCCGTGGACATGTTCCCGGGAACAAGGCACGTGGAGACGGTGGTCCTCTTGTCACGGGAAACAAATCCACTGACGGTTGAGGTCAGAATGGAAGTGGAAACCGGCGAGGTCAAGGAGCATCCGACCTATAAGCGAATTCAGGAGTATGTGCAGGAGAAGTACGGCTTCAAAGTTCATACGGCATATATTGCCGAGGTCAAGCGCATGGTCGGACTGGATATGCACAAAGCACCGAATGCGGTAGAGCAGAGAAAGCATGAGTATCATCCTTGCCCGCCTGAAAAGGTTGAGGCAATTAAAGATGCGCTGCGGCACTTTGGCTTAATCTCAGAGTGAGTTTACGGCTAAAAACCCAGCACCACGATAATGGCGTGGTGCTGGGTTTCTCTTTTGTCATGTTTCGGGGCTTTTTTTGAGGATAAAACCGCCTGTGTGCCGTTTGCTTTTCTTTGCCATATTGACACGCTGACCTCTGTTCATCACGGCAACTGTACGTTTTCTGGATAGAAAATGGACACTTTTCTCTGTATAGGGAGAAAGGCAGAGAGGAAAAAGAGGGTGAGCGCAGGCTGTGGGAACGGTGTGTAAACCGTTTTCGGTTTTCCACGGTTTCCATAGCCGCAGCGAGGGAGAAAAGGGAGAGGTGGCTTT
>CAMCDX010000017.1 GCA_945873695.1 uncultured Clostridia bacterium
AAGGACCTGCAGCGTCCCGAGTTCGGCGATCCCAAGTTCCAGGTCCGCTGATGCCCGGAGATCTCCAATAGGAAAAGCGAAAACCATGCACACAAAAAGCAGGGCCTCCCGGCGGGGGTCCTGCTTTTTGAGAATATGGAAGCGACGGGAGCGTGTTTTATGAAGTATGCAAGATTGGAAAAAGGCTCCTGGCTGCGCTGGTCGGCGGCCACCCCGGAAGAGGCGAGGGTGTGCATGATGGGCGTTCCCTTCGACCAGGCGGTCAGCCTGAACAAGGGCGCCTCCAAGGCGCCGGAGCGGATGCGGGAGCTGTCCATCGATATGTCAGACGTGACGGAGGAGATGATCCCCATTCGCCCCGGCGTGCTGTATGACCTGGGGGACGTCCCTGTCACCCTGGACTGGGAGGCCTACTTTCAGCAGGTGGAGGCGGAGGCGTATCAGCTGATGCAAAGCGGCCGTTTCTGCCTCTTCTTCGGCGGCGACCACTCCGTCACCATCCCCCTGCACAAGGCCTTCGGCCGCTATCAGCGCCAGCGGAAGAGCGGCGCCAGGATCGGCGTCATCCACTTCGACGCCCACTATGACCTGTGCCCCGCCTACGACGGCCACCCCTGGTCCCACGCCTGCACCGAGGCACGGGCCCTGGAGGGAGTCGTCCGGGGCGAGGACCTGACCTTTGTAGGGGTCCGGGTGGCGGAGCTTTCCGAGTTGGAGGTTTTGGCCCAGAACCCGGGGATCACCACCATCCGGGCCCGGGACGTTTACACCGAGGGGTGGGCCGGAGTCTGTGATCGGCTCATCGGCCATTACCGGGACTATGACGCCGTCTATGTGACGCTGGACATCGACGTGCTGGACCCGGCCTTCGCGCCGGGCACCGGAACGCCCTCCACCGGCGGTCTCAGCAGCCGGGAACTGCTGGAGATTTTGCGTCGGCTGCTGGAGGCGCTGCCTATCCGGGCCATGGACATCGTGGAGGTGGCCCCCACCCTCGACGTGAACGACATCACCTCCTGGGCTGCCCTGGGAGTGGTCCAGCTGGTGCTGGAACACTTCAGTAAGCAGATGGCAGAAGAAGCGTGAGCGCCGCTCCGGCGGAACAAAGGGAAAACGCCCTTGGGACTTTATGGTCCCAAGGGCGTTCGTCATTTGAGCTCCCGGCATCGTTCCTGGCCAGCCCGCCAATCGGCCGGGCCTTTTTCGCGCTTTTGGCGGGGCATGTTTTTTACAAAGACTTTACATGGGCTTGGTGTCGGGTTTTACACGGAGCTGTTTATACTAGGACCATGGCACGAAGCAACAGACATATGCCGAAAAGGAGTAATCATCAATGAAAAAAGTATTTGCGATTCTGCTGACCCTGACCATGACCGCGGCGCTGCTGGCCGGCTGCGGCGGGACCAAGACCGAGGAGCCCGCCGCCGGGAACAACGACGCCCAGACCGAGCAGCCCGCCGCGCTGTCCGGCGCCGTGGCGCTGAACGGCTCCACCTCCATGGAGAAGGTGGTGGGCGCTCTGGGCGAGCAGTTCATGGCCGACAACAGCGGCGTTTCCGTCACCTATGACGCCACCGGCTCCGGCGCCGGCATCGAGGCCGCTTCCAACGGCAGCGCCGACATCGGCCTTTCCTCCCGGGCCCTGAAGGACGAGGAGACCGCCTCCGGCCTGGTGGGCACCACCGTGGCGCTGGACGGCATCGCTGTCATCGTGAACCCCGTGAGCGGCGTGGAGGACCTGACTGTGGAGCAGATCGCCAAAATCTTCACCGGCGAGATCACCGACTGGAGCCAGCTGGGCGGCGAGAGCGGCACCATTTCCTGCATCGGCCGGGAAGCCGGCTCCGGCACCCGGGACGGCTTCGAGTCCATCACCGGTACCAAGGACGCCTGCAAGCTGGACCAGGAGCTGACCTCCACCGGCGCCGTCATTGAGGCTGTCGCCGGTAATCCCAACGCCATCGGCTACGCCTCCCTGTCCGCCCTGAAGGATACCGTCAAGGCCGTCACCGTGGGCGGCGTGGCGTGCAGCGAGGCCACCGTCCTGGACGGCAGCTATGAGATCCAGCGCCCCTTCGTCTTCGTCACCAAGGACGGCGTGGCGCTGAGTGCCCAGGCCCAGGCCTTCTTCGACTTCGCCACCTCCTCCGACGCCAATGACCTGATCCGTGCCGCCGGCGCCGTGCCTGTGGCCTGATCCAACACGATCCCCCTCTGGGGCGCGCCCTCACCCACGGAAATTCGGGGTGGGGGCCGTTCCCGTGTCGCCCTTTGCACATTGAGGGCAGGAAGGAGAAAACATGGAAATGGAAAACGCTTTGCGGGCACCTGCCCGGAGCCGGACGACAGAGAAAAAACGGGGCGGCGGTGCCGCTCCCGGACAGAAGCGGGGCGGCCGGGAGGCCATGGAGCTGTTCTTTCACCTGCTGTTTCTGCTGTGCGGCACCGTGGCGGTGGCCTTCGTGCTGTTCATCAGCATCTACCTGATCGTCTCCGGCCTGCCCGCCATCCGGGAGATCGGCCTGGCGGACTTCCTCTTCGGCACTACCTGGGCCCCCACCGCCACCACGGTGGAGCCCTCCTACGGAATCCTGCCCTTCATCCTGACCTCCGTCTACGGCACCGCCGGCGCGGTGCTCATCGGCGTGCCCATCGGATTGATGACTGCCATCTTCCTGGCGAAGGTGGCGCCCCCCAGGGCCGCCCGGGTCATCAAGACCGCCGTGGAGTTGCTGGCGGGCATCCCCTCCGTGGTTTACGGCCTGGTGGGCATGATCGTGCTGGTGCCCGCCATCCGGGATCTGTTCGGCCTCTCCTCCGGCGCCTGCCTGCTGGCCGCCATCATCGTGCTGGCCATCATGATCCTGCCATCCATCATCAACGTGTCGGAGACTGCCCTCCGGGCCGTGCCCCAGGAGTACGAGGAGGCCTCCCTGGCCCTGGGGGCCACGGAGATCGAGACCTACTTCCGGGTCTCCCTGCCCGCCGCCGGCAGCGGCGTGGCCACCGCCGTGGTCCTGGGCGTGGGCCGGGCCATCGGCGAGGCCATGGCCATCATCATGGTGGCCGGCAACGTGGCCAACATGCCGGGCCTCTTTACCTCCGTCCGCTTCCTCACCACTGCCATCGCCTCGGAGATGAGCTACGCCGCCTACGGCAGCCTCCAGCGCAACGCCCTGTACTCCATTGGCCTGGTGCTGTTTTTGTTCATCATGCTCATCAACGTGCTGCTGAATGTGTTCATCAAGAACAAAAAGGAGGACTGAGCCATGGAGCAGAAATTATCCCCCCGCCGCCAGTTCTATGACAAGGGCCTGCGGGCGCTGCTGTGGATCTGCGCCGGCCTCACCTGCGCCCTGCTGGTGTTCCTCATCGGCTATATCTTCTACCGGGGGCTGGGCAATATCACATGGGAGCTGCTGACCACCCAGACCAGTTATATCAAGGACACCATCGGCATCCTGCCCAACATCCTCAACACGCTCTATATCATTTTCGTGGCCATGATCATCGTCCTGCCCCTGGGGGTGGGCGCCGCCATCTATCTGACGGAGTATTCCACCAACCACAGGGTGGTGGAGATCATCGAATTCGCCACCGAGACCCTGACGGGCATTCCCTCCATCATCTTCGGCCTGGTGGGCATGCTGTTCTTCATTCAAAAGCTGGGGCTGGCGCCGGGCATCCTGGCCGGCGGACTGACCCTTGTGATCATGATTTTGCCCACCATCGTCCGCACCACCCAGGAGAGCCTGAAGACCGTTCCCCAGTCCTACCGGGAGGGCGCCCTGGGCCTGGGGGCGGGAAAGTGGCACATGGTCCGCACGGTGGTGCTGCCCAATGCCATCGACGGCATCGTCACCGGCTGCATCCTGGCGGTGGGCCGCATCGTGGGCGAGAGCGCGGCGCTGCTGTTCACCGCCGGCTTTGGCCTGGTCCTGAACGATTTCTTCACCGCCCTCCAGTCCTCCTCCGCCACGCTGACGGTGGCGCTGTACGTTTACGCCAACGAGCGGGGCGAGACCGGCGTGGCCTTCGCCGTCGCCGCGATCTTGATGGTGCTGACCTTCCTCATCAACCTGGCAGCCAACCTGGCCGGCAGGAAACTGAAGAATCATTGAATGGGAGAATCTCTATGGCAACGATTTTAAAAGCGGAAAACCTGAATCTGTGGTACGGCCAGAACCACGCCCTCCACGATATCACCGTCGACCTGCCGGAGCATGAGATCACCGCCTTCATCGGTCCCTCCGGCTGCGGCAAATCCACTTTCCTGCGGACGCTGAACCGCATGAACGACCTGATCCCCTCCGTCCGCATCACCGGCAGGGTCTCCTACCGGGACAAGGATATCTACGCCCCCGCCGTGGACACCACGTGGCTTCGAAAGCAGGTGGGCATGGTGTTCCAGAAGGCCAATCCCTTTCCTATGAGCATCTACGACAACGTGGCCTACGGCCCCCGGACCCACGGCATCCGCTCCAAGGTGAAGCTGGACGAGATCGTGGAGAACTCCCTGCGCTCCGCGGCCATCTGGGACGAGGTGAAGGACCGGCTGAAAAAAAGCGCCCTGGGCCTCTCCGGCGGCCAGCAGCAGCGGCTGTGCATCGCCCGGGCTCTGGCGGTGGAGCCGGAGGTGCTGCTGATGGACGAGTCCACCAGCGCCCTGGACCCCATTTCCACATCGAAGATCGAAGACCTTGCGGCGGAGCTGAAAAACAAGTATACTGTGATCATGGTGACGCACAATATGCAGCAGGCCGCCCGGGTCTCCGACAATACCGCCTTCTTCCTGCTGGGAGAGCTGGTGGAGTTCGGCAAGACGGAACAGCTGTTCTCCAACCCCGCCGACAAGCGGACGGAGGACTACATTACCGGGAGGTTTGGCTGATATGAGAAACAAGTTCGACGAACAGCTGGAGCGGCTCCATGTGGAGCTGATCCAGATGGGCGCCCTGTGCGAGGACGCCATCTCCGCCGCCGCCGAGGCCCTGCTGAAGGGCGACGGGGAACTGGCCCGGACCGCCATCGAGGCGGAGCGGGAGATCGACCAGAAGGAGCGGGACGTGGAGAGCCTGTGCCTGAAGCTGCTTTTGCAGCAGCAGCCGGTGGCCAAGGACCTGCGGGAAATCTCCGCTGCGCTGAAGATGATCTCCGACCTGGAGCGCATCGGCGACCAGGCGGCGGACATCGCGGAGCTGACCCGGTACGTGCGGCTGCCGGACGGTTCCGGCCTGCTGCACATCGCCGACATGGCCCGGGCGGTCATCCGCATGGTCACGGACAGCGTGGATTCCTTCGTCCGCCGGGACCTGACCCTGGCCCGGTGCGTCTGCGCCGCCGACGACCAGGTGGACGAGCTGTTCGACCGGGTGAAGGAGGAGCTCATCGCCTTCATCGCCGCCGGCGCCGGCTCCGGCGAGCAGGGCCTGGACCTGCTGATGGTGGCCAAGTACCTGGAGCGCATCGGCGACCACGCCACCAATGTGGCGGAATGGGTGGAATACAGTATCACCGGCATCCACCCGTCCAGCAATTAAAGGGGGACGGCGGCGCCGGTCCCCCGCTGAAAGGAGAATCGGCATGCTGACCTTTGAAGAAGTCAAGAACAACGCCACGATCCGCACCTATATCCAGCGGGCGGACGAGTCCCTCATCGCTCTGGGTTTCACGGAGCACAGCTTCGCCCACGTCACCGTGGTGGCGGAGGGGGCGGCCTATATCCTGGAGACCCTGGGCTACCCGGAGCGGACGGTGGAGGTGGCGAAGATCGCCGGGTTCCTCCACGACATCGGCAACCTGGTGAACCGGGTGGACCACTCCCAGTCCGGCGCCGTCATGGCCTTCCGCATCCTGGACAATCTGGACTGCGACCCGGAGGAGATCGCCACCATCGTCACCGCCATCGGCAACCACGACGAGGGCACCGGCCAGCCGGTGAACGCCGTGGCGGCGGCGCTGATCCTGGCGGACAAGTCCGACGTCCGCCGCAGCCGGGTCCGCAACCAGGACCCCGCCACCTTTGATATCCACGACCGGGTGAACTACTCGGTGAAAAAGTCCCAGCTGAAGATCAACGAGGAGCATACCCTCATCAAGCTGAAGCTGTCCGTGGACACGAAGTACGGCTCCGTTATGGACTACTTCGAGATTTTCATGGGCCGGATGCTCCTATGCCGCAAGGCGGCGGAGAAGCTGGGCCTGCAATTCAAGCTCATGATCAACGAGCAGCAGCTCATATAAAGGGGCGCTGCCCCCGCTCCCACCCAGGGGCGGCCTTTGGCCGCCCACATTCCTCATCATTCAGGAGGACGCTATGATCTACTTATTGGAAGACGACGACAGCATCCGCGATTTTGTCATCTACACCCTGAGCAGCCAGGGCATGGCCGCCCGGGGCTTTGCCCTGCCTTCGGAGTTCTGGCAGGCCATGGCGGAGGAGGTGCCCTCCCTGGTGCTGCTGGACGTGATGCTGCCGGAGGAGGACGGCCTCAGCGTGCTGAAAAAGCTCCGGGGCTCCGCCAAAACGGCACGGCTGCCGGTCATCATGCTCACCGCCAAGAGCACCGAGTACGACAAGGTGCTGGGCCTGGACGGCGGCGCCGACGACTACGTGACCAAGCCCTTCGGCATGATGGAGCTCCTCTCCCGCATCCGGGCCCTGCTGCGGCGGACGGAGAAGGAGAGCGGCGCCTACCGCTGCGGCATCCTGACGGTGGACACCGGGCGGCACACCGTCCGGGTCCGGGACCAGGAGGTGTCCCTCACCCAGAAGGAGTTCGAGGTGCTGTGCCTGCTGCTGAAGAACCGGGGCCAGGTCCTCTCCCGGGAGCAGCTCATCGAAAACGTCTGGGGCTACGCCTTCACCGGCGAGAGCCGCACCGTGGACGTCCACGTCCGCACCCTCCGGCAGAAGCTGGGGGAGGCGGGAGCCTACATCGAGACCGTCCGGGGCTACGGCTATAAGATCAGCGTGGAGAACCGGCTGGCGGAGGAAGGAAACATATGACAAAGCGCATTTTCCGATCCATCCTGGCGGTGGCCCTGGCGGTGCTGCTGGCCAGCCTGGGACTGATCGTGGGCGTGCTCCACGGCTATTTTGAGGACCGGGTGGCCTGGGAGCTGGAGAGCCGCACCGGCTACATCGCCCGGGGCGTTGAGCGGGAGGGAATGGACTACCTGACCTCCGGCCTGTCCCGGGACTGCCGGGTCACCTGGGTGGCGTCCGACGGCACCGTCCTCTACGACAACTGGCAGGACGCCGCCACCATGGAGAACCACGGCCAGCGGGAGGAGATCCGGGAGGCCATGGAGATCGGCAAGGGCCGGGCCAGCCGCTACTCCGACACTCTGGCGGAGGAGACACTGTACTATGCCGTCCGGCTGAGCGACGGCTCCGTGCTGCGGGTGTCGGACACCCAGTACTCCGTCTGGCGCATGGTGCTCCAGGCGCTGCAGCCCATGGCGCTGGTGATGGCGCTGGCCTTCTGCCTGGCTCTGTGGCTGGCGTCCCGGCTGGCCCGGCAGCTGGTGGCGCCTATCAACGCCATCGATCTGAACAACGTCGGGACGGTGGAGAGCTATGAGGAGCTGGCGCCGCTGCTGAGCAAGATCCGGGGCCAGAACCGGCAGATCCGGCAGCAGATGGCGGATCTGAAGCGCCAGCAGGAGGAGTTCGCCGCCATCACGGAGAACATGAGCGAGGGCCTCCTGGTCATCGACCGGGAGACCCGGGTGCTGTCCCGGAACTCCGCGGCCCTGCGGCTGCTCGGCGGCCGGCCCGACGGCGGCGTGGGCGAGAGCGTCTACACCCTGGACCGGGAAGCGCCCTTCCGCCGCTGCGTGGAGGAGGCCCTGGCGGGCCGCCGCTGCGAGGGGCTGCTGGAAAAGGAGGGCTGCTGCCGCCAGATCATCGCCAGCCCTGTGGAGCAGGACGGCGCCCTGGTGGGCGCGGTGCTCATCATCCTGGACGTGACGGAGAAGGAGCAGCGGGATCAGCTGCGGCGGGAGTTCACCGCCAACGTCTCCCACGAGCTGAAAACGCCCCTGACCTCCATCCTGGGCACGGCGGAGATCCTGGAAAACGGCCTGGTGAAGCCGGAGGACGTGGGCCACTTCGCCGGCAACATCCACCGGGAGGCGGAGCGGCTCATCGGATT
Organism: uncultured Clostridia bacterium; assembly: GCA_945873695.1. GTDB lineage: Bacteria > Bacillota > Clostridia > Oscillospirales > Oscillospiraceae > Oscillibacter. The sequence goes on from CAMCDX010000017.1 coordinate 8,160, forward strand.
GGTGAACGACATCATCAAGCTGTCCCGGCTGGACGAGGGCGGCCCTACGGGGCAGTGGGAGACGGTGGACCTGTACGCCCTGGCGGAGAAGGTGCTGGACCAGGTGGCCGCCGCCGCGGAGCGGAAGCATGTGACGCTGAAGCTGGAGGGCGGTCCCGCCATGGCCCGGGGCGTGCCCCAGATCCTGGAGGAGATCCTCTACAACCTCTGTGACAACGCCGTGGCCTACAATGTGGAGGGCGGCAGCGTCACGGTGACGGCGGCGGACACGCCCCAGGGCGCCAGGGTGACGGTGGCGGACACCGGCATCGGCATCCCCCGGGAGGTCCAGGAGCGGGTCTTTGAGCGGTTCTACCGGGTGGACAAGAGCCACTCCGCCGGCGGCACCGGCCTGGGCCTTTCCATTGTGAAGCACGGCGCCGCCTACCTGGGCGCCCGGGTGAGCCTCACCAGCCGGCCCGGCCAGGGCAGCACCTTTACCGTGGAGTTCCCCAAGGTGGGGAAAGCGACCGAATAAACGAAAAGGAGCGCCGAAAGGCGCTCCTTTTTTACTCCGCCATGATGGCCTTCACCGCTTCGGCGGTGGTGGTTTTGGGGAACAGCTCATAGCCGATGAGGCCCCGGTAGCCCGCCTCCCACAGCGCATGGTATACCGCCGGGTAGTGGATCTCCCCGGTGCCCGGCTCGTGGCGGCCGGGGGCGTCCGCCACGTGGACGTGGCCGATCTGGGGGGCGTAGCGGCGGATGTTGTCGCAGAGGCTCCCCTCGTTCAGCTGCATGTGATATACGTCGTAGAGAATTTTCAGCTTGGGAGAGCCCACCAGGGCCGCCAGCTCCGCCGCCATCCGGGTGGTGGCCAGGAAGTTGCCCATATGGTCGGTGGTGACGTTCAGAGCCTCCAGGTTCATGGAGACGCCGCTTTCCTCAGCGATGCGGGCGCAGTCCTTCAGGGTGTCGAACATGGCGCAGAGCTTCACGGTGTGGGACAGCTCCGGGTACGCGTTCAGTACTACGCCGCCCTCCCCCAGGGCGTTGGAGTGGATGGTCACCGCCCGGGCCCCCAGCGTGTGAGCCGCCGCCACGCTCCGGCGCAGGTAGTCCAGGTAGTCCGCCTTCTGGGCGGGGTCGATGAGGGAGAAGGGGCCGTCGCCGTTGAACCCGGCGATGGAGATGCCCGCCGCTCCGGCGGCGGCGCGGACCGCGGCCAGGTCCTTGTCCTCCCAGCTCCAGAACTCCACGGCGGCGAAGCCGTCGGCCTTCGCCGCCCGGAAGCGGTCCCAAAAGGGCAGCTCCGTGTACAGCGTCTCAACGCAGGCGCATTTCAAAAACTCCATGGCGGTCCCTCCATAACGAGATGTAGAATCTGGTAACAATATAACAGACCGTAGCGGAGAAAACAACCGCAAAACGGAAAGGGTTGGAATACGGGGCCCTTTTCCGCGCATACTACCTCTGTTTACGGAGGTGGCGCATGGAAGAACTTTCTTTGGACTATCAGGAAAACGTCCGCTGGTTCAACGAGACCCTGGGGGTAGGCCGCAGCTGCGATATGGTGAGCCGGGACCTGTCCATCGGCGGCCGCCGGGCCCGCATCTGGGTGGTGGACGGCTTCGGCGGCGACGCGGTGCTGGAGCGGATGGGCTCCTTCTGGCTGGGGCTGGCCCCGGCGGAGGTGGGGGTGCTGACGGAGATGCAGACCTTCATCGACCGCTTCGTCACCTTCATGGAGGCAAACGCCAGCACCAGCCGCGATGACATCGTCACCTCGGTGCTGCTGGGGAAAACGCTGCTGCTGGTGGAGGGCGTCCGGGGGGCGGCCCTCATCGACTGCAAGGAGTACCCCGGCCGCGGCGTTCAGGAGCCTCCCGACGGCAAGGTGCTCCGGGGCGCCCACGACGGCTTCATCGAGGCGGTGGTGCCCAACATGGCCCTGCTGCGCCGCCGCATCCGGGACCCCCATCTCACCATGGAGGGCTTGAAGGCCGGTACCCGGTCCCACACCGACGTGGTGCTGTGCTACCTGGACGACAAGGTGGACCGGGAGCTGCTGGCGGAGGTCCGGGAGAAACTGTCGGCCATCCAGGTTCGGTCACTGTGCATGAGCCAGGAGAGCGTGGCGGAGGCCATCCGGCCCAAGCAGTGGTACAACCCCTTTCCCAAGGTCCGCTACACCGAGCGGCCGGACACCGCCGCCGCCTCGGTGATGGAGGGCAGCATCGTGGTGATGGTGGACACCTCGCCGTCGGTGATGCTGCTGCCCACCACCTTCTTCGACTTCACCCAGGAGGCCAACGAGTTCTACTTCCCGCCCCTGGTGGGGTCCTACCTCCGGCTGCTGCGGATCGTCGTGTTCCTCATCTCCCTGTTCATCACCCCCGCCTGGTACCTGATGGTCAGCGAGCCGGGGCGGCTGCCGGAGTGGCTAGAGTTCCTCTCCTCCCCGGAGCCGGCGTCGCTGGGGCTTTTATGGCAGCTGCTGGTGGTGGAGTTTCTCATCGACGTTTTAAAGCTGGCGTCGCTGAACACGCCGGACTCCCTGTCCAACTCCTTTTCCATGCTGGGGGCCCTGATCCTGGGCGACTTCGCCGTCCAGGCCGGATGGCTGGGGCCGGAGGTGCTGGTGTATATGGCCTTCGTGTCCGTGGCGGGCTTTGCCCAGCCCAGCTACGAGCTGGGCTACGCCTTCAAGCTGCTGCGGCTGGCGCTGCTGCTGGTGACGGCGGCCTTCGACGTGTGGGGCTTCTTCCTGGGCACCGCGGGCATCCTGGTGCTGCTGGCCACCACCAAGCCCATGGTGGGGAAGGGGTACCTCTATCCCCTGATCCCCTTCAACGGCAAAGCCCTCCGCCGCCTGCTCTTCCGGGAGCCCATCAGCCGGGATAATACCTGATATCAGAAAAAACGGAAATTCCTTGCTTTTTCTCCCTGATGGCATATAATGGTGAGTACTACGACCAAGGGGGAGAAGCCATGGGAACTGGAGACCGTTACACCGCGGAGCAGATGCGGCGGACCCTGGCGTGTCTGGCGCCCATCTTCGACGTGGTCCGCCTGGTGGACCCCAGGGACACCGCCGTCCTGACGCTGGAGGAGGATGGGACCCTCCGCCGGGAGCCCTACCAGTGCTTCCGGGTGTGGGACAAGGCGTGCCGGTGCAAAAACTGCACCAGCATCCACAGTATGCTGGGCGGCTGCCAGCGGACGAAGTATGAGTTTATCCGGGACGACGTGTTCTATGTGGTCTCCCGGCCCCTGACGCTGCTGCTGGCGGAGGAGACACCAGTGGTGCTGGAGATCGTCAGCCATGTGTCCGACCAGCTGCTGCTGGAAAAGGAGGACGGCAAGTCCTTCGCCCAGCGGCTGGATGAGCTGCAGGAGAAGCTGTACCGGGATGACCTGACCCGGGCCTTCAACCGGCGCTATTTCAGCGAGTTCACCTTTCTCCACCGGGGGCTGGACTTCCTGCCTAAAAAGCTGGGGCTGATCCTGCTGGACCTGCGGCAGTTCAAGCAGGTCAACGACACCCAGGGCCACCTGGCGGGAGACCGTGTCCTGGAGGAGGTCGCCCGGGTTCTTTCTGACAGAGTGCGGGCCCAGGACTCCGTCATCCGCCTGGGCGGCGACGAGTTCGTGGTGACGCTGCCGAACTGCGAGGAGAGTGTGGTCCGGCGGAAGGTGGAGGAGCTGCGGGCGGCGGTGGCCGCCGTGGCCCAGGCGGATTTTGGCTATGCCTGCACCGACGCTTTCGAGAGCAGCCAGGACTTCCTGACGCGGCTGCTGGACGAGGCGGACCGGCGGATGTACGAGGAAAAGCGCCGCAACGCCTCGGCACGATAAAAGAGACGAAGCCCCCGCCGATACGGCGGGGGCTCAGGCTGTGGAAAAGTCCACCGGACTTTTTCCGCAGCCTTCACAATGCCTCGCTTTTCGGCCCGCGGCGCGGTCCAAAAAGCTCCCGCTTCGCGGGGCAAAAGCCTGCTATTGCAGGCTTTTTGCAGGCATTTCATTCAACACGAAGGGGCTCCCGCCCCCCTCGTACTCCCCCTGCGTCATGAATAGTTTCTGCTTCTAACGAAGGCTTTTTGACAGACTGAAGCCCCCGCCGATACGGCGGGGGCTTTTTCCCGTGGTCAGTCCTCAATGCTGATGGCGCTGACGGGGCAGCCGTCCCGGGCCTCCTGGGCCGTGTCCAGCAGCTCCGCCGGGACCTGGCCGCCGTGGGCGAAGCCGTCATCGCCCATGGAGAAGACCTCCGGGCAGGCACCGGCGCACAATCCGCAGCCGATGCAGTTTTCGTTGACCGTTGCTTTCATAGGGAACACTCCTGTTCACTGGATGATATTTCCATCCCGGCCCAGTGTCACCACCTGCCAGGGGATGAACTTGCCGCTGCCGCGGAGAGCCGTTTCCGCCGCCCGCTGGAGCCCGCCGCAGCAGGGGACCTCCATGCGGACGATGGTGACCTCCCGGATGTGGTTCCGGCGGAGGATCTCGGTCAGCTTTTCGGCGTAGTCCCCCTCGTCCAGCTTGGGGCAGCCGATCATGGTGATCCGGCCCCGCATGAACCGCTCATGGAAGTCCGCCCGGGAGAAGGCGGTGCAGTCCGCCGCAATCAGCAGCCTGGCGCCGTCGTAGAAGGGGGCCTCCACGGGCAGCAGCTTGATCTGGATGGGCCACTGTTCCAACCGGGAAATGGGGGCTCCGGTGACAGTGGGGGCGGCGGGGGCGCCATCCCGGTTCATAGCCCGGGCCATGCTGCCGGGACATCCGCCGGAGGGCGGCGTCTGGACCGGGGCGGAATTCCTCAATGCCGCCGCTCTCTTTGCCAGTACGGCAGCCTCGTCATAGGCCGCCGCCTCCCGCTCCACGAAGGTGATGGCCCCGGTGGGGCAGGTGGGCAGGCAGTCGCCCAGGCCATCGCAGTAGTCGTCCCGCAAAAGGGCGGCCTTGCCGTTTACCATGCCGATGGCGCCCTCGTGGCAGGCTGCCGCGCAGGCGCCGCAGCCATTGCACTTCTCTCGGTCGATTTCAATGATTCTCCGAACCATACGTATTGTATCTCCTTTTTCGATTTTTAATCTTGCGCTGTTGGGGATAGTATCGTATAATGAGCCTCAAAAGTCTGTTGTATTTCCAACGAATCAAAGGAGAAGTCTATGGAAATTTCCGCCTCGCCCCTGTTCCGGGGCATCCCGGCCAGGGATCTGCCTGCCCTGCTGGACCGGACGGCGGCGCACCGGGTCCCCTTCCAAAAGGGAGAGCTGCTGCTCCGCCGGGGGGAGACCACCCGCCGGCTGGGGCTGGTGCTGTCCGGCACCGTTCACGTCATCCGGGAGGACTTCTGGGGCCGCCGGAGCATCGTGGGCCTGGCGGGGGAGGGGGAGATCTTCGCCGAGTCCTACGCCCTGGCGGGAGAGCCTCTGGAAGTCAGCGTCCTGGCGGCCTCTGACGGGGAGGCGCTGTTTCTGGAGGCGGAGCACCTGTCGGAGCGGCTGTCCGCCAACCTGATGACCCTGCTGGCGGAGAAAAACCTGATGCTGACGGAAAAGATGCGCCACATGTCCCGGCGCACCACCCGGGAGAAGCTGCTGAGCTATCTGTCCGCCCAGGCCCTGCGGGCGGGGAAGGCGGAGTTCCGCATCCCCCTGGACCGCCAGCAGCTGGCGGATTTCCTGGCGGTGGAGCGCAGCGCCATGTCCGCCGCGTTGGGAAAGCTGCGGGACGAGGGGGTCCTGGAGTTCCGAAAGAACCACTTCCGCCTGCTGCGGCGGGGAGAGGAGATAGACTGATGCGTGTCACCGTGCCGGATTTTTTTGATGAATTTCAATGCCTGGCGGGCGCCTGCCCCCACACCTGCTGCGAAAAGTGGGAGGTGGTCATCGACGAGGACACCGCCTGCCGGTATTTTGATGCGCCCGGAACCTTGGGAGACAGGCTGCGGAGCGCTTTGCAGGTGGATGAGGACGGGGACTTCTGCTTCCCCCTGGACGGCGGGCGGTGTCCCTTTCTGGACGGGGACAACCTCTGCGAAATTCACAAGGAACTGGGGAAGGCGGCCACCAGCGTCACCTGCCGGGAGCACCCCCGGTTCACCGAGGACTACGGCTCCTTCCGGGAGATCACCCTGTCTGCCTCCTGCCCGGCGGCCAACGCTTTGCTGCTGGGCAGCGAAGCCCCCCTGACCTTCCGCACCTTTGAAACGGAAGAAGCGGAGAATATCCCGGGGCCCCCGCAGCAGCCCAGTGAAGCGGGTGCTGTGGGGAGAGGAGGAACAAGGCTGCGCCCGCAGGCGGGTGTCGAAGCCAACCGCCCGGCAGGGCGGCACTTGGGCGAAGATGAGCTGGCGCAGTTTTCCCCGCAGGGGGAAACGGAGCAAAGCGGACTGAAGGTGAATTGCCCCGCAGGGGCAAGAGAAGCTCCCCTGGGGGATTGTGACGACGAGGATGAATGGCTGGCGTATCTGCTGCCCCTGCGCCGCCGTTTGCTGGACATCCTGCGGGACCGGGCTCTGCCCCTGCGCCGCCGCCTGGGGGACTTCCTGCTGCTGGCCGGGGAGGCGCAGCTGTATCTGGAGGAGGAGCGGGAGGCGGAGCTGCCTGCCTTAGCGGCGTCCTGGACTCCGTCGGAGAGGGCGGAGGAGGACGGCGGCAGCCTGCTGTTCCCTTATACCCTGCGGTTCCTGACTTCACTGGAGGTCCTGGACCCGGACTGGCCTGCCATCTTGAAGCGGGCGGAGACGGCGGAACCGGGGACCGCACCGGAGGAACTGCTGGAGCGGACCGCAGTCTATTTTGCTTTCCGCTATCTGCTGAAAGCTGTCAACGACGGGGACCTGCTGGGCCGGGCGGAGCTGTGCGTGCTTGCTGTGCTGGTGATCGAGAAGCTGGCGGCGGTATGTGAAGGGTTCCCATCACGACCCGGTGAAACGGTCGTGATGGGGCGAGGAGGCGCAAGGAAGCGGAAGGAGGAAACGCCGAAAGACGGTCCCGACCGAAGCGGACTTTGCGCCGACGAGGGCTTGGCCGAAGCGCTTCGGCGGTTCAGCTGCGAGATCGAGCACGACGAGGGCAATCTGGACGCCCTGCTGGAGGCCTTCCGCAGAGAAGAGGCTTTTTCCCTCCGGCAGTTCCTGGCGGCGCTGGAGGGATGAGCCAGCCTTTGTGCGGTTTGCTGCCGTTAAACGATTTGCGTTTGTTGAAACTGTAAAAATCACACAAACCATATTGACAAAACGCTTGGCGTGTTGTACATTATAGACACAGAAAGGAGTGAGTCCCATGGGCTAGGAAAGCTCAAGAGATTCCGAAAACTGTGACCTCAGCGCCGTTCAAAACCGCGAAAACCGAGTGACTCCGGCATTCCCCAAAAACGAAACACACCTCACTATGATGAGCCGCACGAGTGTAACCTGCGTGTATCTGATGTTTTAAGGATTGGCGAGACGAGAGTTCCCCGGACCCCTACCCCAAGCTGGAACGGTAATTTGAAGAAAGCACGAGGTATCGACCATTGGACAATCCCATCAATGAGTGAGCCCCCCATTCGCCGACGGAGCGGATGGGGGGAAATGTTATGTATGGGGAAATCTGCACAGGGATTGTCCGCGAGGCAAAGCCGAGCCGCCGCAAATGCGGCGACAAGTATTTTTGCGGAGCAAAAATCTTGAAATGGGCGGGCTTTGCCCGGCCATTTGAGTTTTATGGAGGGGCCCCGCAAAACCAAAGGTTTTGTGGGGATCAATCCCATCAATGAGTGAGCCCCCCATTCGCCGAACAGGGCTCCCGCCGGGACCCAGCGAAGCGGTCACGGTGGGAAGAGCCGGAGGAAGCGGAGCGGCGGAAGCCCTGGCGCGAGACAGGGCGCCTATAGCGGAGCTTTTGACGGCGACGATGGGGGGAAATGTTATGTATGGGGAAATCTGCACAGGGATTGGCCGCGGGGCGGGGCCGGCCTCAGCGGCCAGACTCATTTGGAATGGGAAATCTCTACATATAAAAAACGCGGCAGCCCGGACCTTTCGGCCCGGACTGCCGCTGCACTGTCAAACAAACGATCCTGTGGAATGGATTATTTGTTGTCCACGGAGTACATGTAGGCGATCAGCTCCACCATCTTGTTGGAGTAGCCGCACTCGTTGTCGTACCAGGAGACGACCTTCACGAAGGTGTCGGTCAGGGACAGGCCGGCCTTCTTGTCGAAAATGGAGGTACGGGTGTCGCCCAGGAAATCGGAGGAGACAACATCCTCGTCGGTGTAGCCCAGAACGCCCTTCAGCTCGCCCTCGGAGGCTTCCTTCATGGCGTTGCAGATGTCCTCATAGGAGGCGGGCTTGGCCAGCTTGGCGGTCAGGTCCACCACGGACACGTCCAGAGTGGGAACGCGCATGGAAATGCCGGTCAGCTTGCCGTTCAGCTCGGGGATGACCTTGCCCACGGCCTTGGCGGCGCCGGTGGAGGAGGGGATGATGTTGCCGGTAGCGGCACGGCCGCCGCGCCAATCCTTCAGGGAAGCGCCGTCCAGCAGCTTCTGGGTGGGAGTGACGGAGTGCACGGTGGTCATCAGGCCTTCCACGATGCCGAACTTCTCGTTCAGGACCTTGGCGATGGGAGCCAGGCAGTTGGTGGTGCAGGAGGCGTTGGACACGAAGGTCATGTCAGAGGTGTACTTGTCGTTGTTGACGCCCATGACGAACATGGGGGTGTCGTCCTTGGAGGGAGCGCCCATGATGACGTGCTTGGCGCCGGCGTCGATGTGGCCCTGGCACAGATCCTTGCTCAGGTGCTTGCCGGTGCACTCGCAGATATACTCCGCGCCGACGGAGGCCCAGGGAATGTCCTTCACATCCATGGCGGTGAAGACGGGGTACTTCTTGCCGTTGACCACCAGAGCGCCGTCCTCAGCGGAGACCTCACCGGGGAACTTGCCGTGGACGCTGTCGTACTTCAGCATATAGGCCATATACTCGGGATTCATGAAGGGGTCGTTCAGACCGACGACCTCAACGTCGTCGTGGGTCAGGGCAGCGCGGAAGACGAGGCGGCCGATGCGGCCGAAACCATTGATACCGATCTTGGCTTTCATATTGAATATACTCCTTTCAGATGTTGGGGGTTCCCAAAAGAACCACCAAAACGTTTGCGCAAACGTTTTGCCTAATCGTTTATATCAGCATACTATCACAAGTCGTTTTCCCTTGCAACTGTCATTTCAAATAACATTTAAACGATTCCCTTGTGAATATTTTATAAGAAAACGACGATTTCCCCAAAGTTTTGCCGGAAGAAAGGGAAAGAACCCCTTGACGGGACCCGAAGCCTGTCTTATACTGGTGGAAACTAATTGATTACGTAAATGGAACTTCCATTACGCAAGAGAGGGTGGAACCTATGAAAGTGACCATCAGCGACGTGGCCAAGCTGGCCGGTGTTTCCACCGCCACCGTGTCCCACACCATTAACAATACCCGCTACGTTTCCGGGGAGACCAAGGAAAAGGTATACCAGGCCATCGCGGAGCTGGGCTACACGCCGGACGCCTCCGCCCGCAGCTTCCGCACCGGCAAGAAGAAGACCATCGGCTTCATCGTGCCGGATATCTCCAACAAATTCTTCGCCACCATGATCGAGTCGGTGGAAAACTGCCTCTCCGCCCACGGCTACCACCTCATCATCGCCAACACCAAGGAGGACATGGACCGGGAGGAGACCAACATCCGCCTGCTGACTGCCGGCCTGGTGGACGGATTGCTCATCGCCAGCACCATGGACGATTTCCAGCGCTTCGACCAGCTGATTCCCGCCGGCTTCCCGGTGGTGCTGGTGGACCGGGTGTTCGACAGCCAGAAGTATTCCTCCGTGTCGGTGTCCAACTTCCAGCCCATTTACCGCAGCGTCTGCCGCCTGGCCGGCAAGGGTGCCAGGCGGGTGGGCATCATCGGCGGCCTTCCCCGGCTGAGCACCACCAAGGAGCGTATCAGCGCCTACCAGCAGGCGGTGGCGGACTGCGGCCTGCCGACGGACCAGGACCTGATCCGCTACGGCGACTCCATGGAGAACAGCGCCCAGGCCTGCCTGGACGACCTGCTGGCCCGGGACTGCGACGCCATCATTGTCTGCCAGGGCCTGATGGCCGCCGAGACCATCAGCTACCTGCACATGAAGAACATCCAGCTGGCCAAGGATATTGACCTGGTCAGCTTCGTGGACTACGACTACAACTTCTACCAGCTCTACTCCGACCAGATGGACTCCATCGTCCAGCCCGTCAAGGAACTGGGCACTGCCGCCGGCGAGCAGATCCTCCGCCGGGTGGAGGACCCGGATACCCCCATCTTCGAAAAGGTCCTGACCTCCGCCTATCACCCCTACGATACCCCCGCCAGCTGGAGCGGGAAAAAGTGAATGATTCCGGTCCCCGAAGCCGCCCGGCTTCGGGGATCTTTTGTCCGCGGAAGATCCGCGCCACATGCGCCCGGCCCGGCGCATAGGATAGACCGGCAGACTGACACCCCAAAGGAGGAGACCATCATGAGCAAGCAGCCATTGCCGGAAAACAGTGTTCCCTTTACCGATATCCTGGGCTACGACGGCTATATGCAGACCGAGGGCGGCATCTGGCAGAGGCGGACCTACTACGCCGTCACGGACCGGGGCCCCTTCCCCATCGCCGGGAGCTTTGGCTACGACGGCCCCCAGGACTGGTCCGTGGACCTGGACGGCACCGGGGAGAAGGAGCTGGCGGCCAACGTCCAGTACGGCGGCGACGGCCACCGGGACGTGTTCGTCTACCAGCGCCGGGGGGACACCATCTGGAAGGGCGTCCTGGACCTCAGTGACCTGCCGAACCACGACAACTGGGGAGTCAACTCCACCACGGCGGAGTACGATCCGAAGAAGGGGGTGTTCCGGGTGCGGTACGCCCAGAAGGGGACGGAGGACTTCGGCGTCCTGGAGACCCGGGGCCTGGGGCGGTTTCTGTTTTCCAAATATAAGCCGGAATGACCCGGGCCCCTCTTGCGCATCGCCGGCTTTCCGGGTATAATGATTCCAAATTTTGTACAAATGGGGGAACGACCTATGAACACCCGCATCGAACACGACACCATGGGCGAGATCGCCGTCCCGGCGGACCGCCACTGGGGCGCCCAGACCCAGCGGAGCGTGGAGAATTTCCGCATCGGCGGCCAGCGCCAGCCCAGGGAGATCATCACCGCCTTCGCCTACCTGAAGGACGCCTGCGCCCGGGCCAACCAGCAGGTGGGCAAGCTGACGGCGGAGCAGGCCGGGGCCATCTCCGCCGCCTGCGAAGAAATTCGGGCGGGGAAGTGGGACGAGGAGTTCCCCCTGGTGGTGTGGCAGACCGGCAGCGGCACCCAGACCAACATGAACGTCAACGAGGTGATCGCCCACCTGGCGGCGGACCACGGCGTGACCCTCCATCCCAACGACCACGTCAACGCCTCCCAGTCCAGCAACGACACCTTCCCCTCCGCCCTCCACATCGCGGCGGCACTGAGCGTCGCCAATGACGTGATTCCGGCGGCGGAGCGGCTGGCGGCGGCCTTCGGGAAGCTGGAAGCCGCTTATCCCGACCTGATCCGCATCGGCCGCACCCATCTCCAGGACGCCACGCCCCTGCGCTTCGCCCAGGAGGTCTCCGGCTGGCGGGAGCTGGTGGAGGCCCCGGTTCGGATGCTGCGGCTGGCCCTGACGGAGCTGGAGCGGCTGGCCATCGGCGGCACCGCCGTGGGCACCGGCCTCAACGCCCCCAAGGGTTACGACGAGATGGTGTGCAAGCAGCTGCGGGAGATGACGGGCCTGGACTTTGTGCCCGATGCCAACAAGTTCCACGCCCTGACCTCCAAGGACGCCCTGGTGTTTGCCCACGGGGCCCTGAAGGCCCTGACGGCCAACCTGATGAAGATCGCCAACGACATCCGCTTCGAATCCAGCGGTCCCCGGTGCGGCATGGGGGAGCTCCGCATCCCGGAGAACGAGCCCGGCAGCTCCATCATGCCCGGCAAGGTGAACCCCACCCAGTGCGAGGCCGTCACCATGGTGGCGGTGCAGGTCATGGGCAACGACGCGGCCATCGGCATGGCCGCCAGCCAGGGCAACTTCCAGCTGAACGTGTTCCTGCCGGTGTCCGCCTATAACTTCCAGCTCTCCGCCCGGCTGCTGGCGGACGTGATGGATTCCTTCCGCGCCAACTGCGTGGAGGGCATCACCCCCAACGCGGAGCGGATGGAGTACAACCTCCACAACTCGTTGATGCTGGTGACCTGCCTGACGCCGAAGATCGGCTACGAGGCGGCGGCCAAGTGCGCGAAAAAGGCCCTCCGCGACGGAACCACACTGAAAGAGGCGGTGCTGGCCCTGGGCCTGCTGACGGCGGAGGAGTTCGACGAGACCGTCCGGCCGGAGAAAATGGTGTAAAGATGGTATAAAAACGGCAGAAAGTGCTTGGATCACTCCGACGTGAAAACGCCAGAACGGCTTTTGTGTAAATTGCCCATTGTATAATAAAAATGCTTATGTTAAAATATGCAATATAAACTAATAAGAAAGGGGCAACACAAATGCGAAGAAAATTATATGGCATATGTTGGGTAATTGCTTTGCTTCTCATTAGTATGTTTAGTATGTCTTTACAAAAAATATTTGATGATACAAATATATTAATCGAAATGGATAAGGGAGAAAAAAATAATTACAGCGTTCAGAATATGAACGGAACTGAAGCAAAAATGGAAATTAATGAGACCCACTGCAACACCGAAACGACACTCATCATACCTTCGCAGGACTGGATTTCTGAGAATGGTTACCCAATGAATGATTCAGGAGAGACATACGGGCCAGATGTGAAAGATAGTTTATCCGAGCCAGATTTGATTTTAGTGCGAAACGAAGAAGGTGTAGACGGATATGTAAAAAAGGATAGTATACCACAGGGTGCGGCAACTTTGGAAGAAGCAAAAAATTGGACATCTAATCAGTATACTTTGATAATGTACTTGCAGGATGGAAAAACAGCCATAGGAGAGTTTGTGATCGGGTAGGTTAAATAACTGCTGAGAATAGGAGTAACGATATGAAAATGAGAAAATCAGTTACTAAGTGTTTTTTTTTGCGGTTGTGATAATCATGCTTTCAGCTATGTCAATCTCAGCTATTGCTGTCAGTTGTCCTAAAGGATATTCAAGATGTTCACATTCCGCAAGCCAGACAAAAACTGTTTTTGGACAAAGCTATACATATGATTCTTTCATTGAACCTGTGTCTTCTGGTATTTGCAGTTATGGTGGTAGTGTTTCCAGTACTGAAGAAATGCTGGAAGGCTATGTAGGAGTAAAGACAAGACTTTATAGTTCTTCTGGATCTTTAGTTGTCAGTTCCGATTGGTTGTTTTTACCGACTGACTGGGCTGCAAATTATAACTGTCATTTTGGCAGTCAAACGACTGGTCAATCTGGGACGCACTATTCAAAAAGTCAGGTCCAATTATATAATGGGGATGGCTACACAACTTATACTTGTAATGCTACTCCAAATATCCAGGTGACTAGAAGCGCACCATATATTTCTACAAATCAAAAGGGAGAAACTTTTGGTTCTGAACTCTTTTTGGATGAATTTGGAATTACTCCCGATTTAATTGCGGCTATTGGCCAGGATGGAATAGAGGGATATGTAAAAGCAACGGACCTTAATGTGTCAGCCGTCTCATCCCTTACTGAATCCATTACGTACAATGCGTCGTTAACCCCTGAACGTACGATTCCTCTCTATGCAGCGGACGGCGAAACGGTCCTCGGAAGTTTTACCGTTCAAAATAATATTGCATTTTCCTGATGGCGGCGGAGGAGTTCGACGAGACCGTCCGGCCGGAGAAAATGGTGTAACGGAGAAGAACGGCGGCCCTTCGGGGCCGCCGTTTCAGCTTGTCGAAAAACCACTGCTTAAAGCAACTGGGTTGCATTTTGCAG
>CAMCDX010000018.1 GCA_945873695.1 uncultured Clostridia bacterium
ACTCCCCCTGCAAAATGCAACCCAGTTGCTTTAAGCAGTGGTTTTTCGACAAGCGGAAAAGAGCGGCAAAGCCGCTCTTTTTTATCCGTTCAGCAGCCGGACCAGCGATTCCCGTTCCGCCTGTACCGCCTGACGCAGGGAGACCAGATCCTCCGTCTGTCCCCGGCGCAGTGGCTCCGTCAGGGCGCTCAAAGCGCCGTACAGTGCCGTCAGCCCCAGGTTGCCGGCCACACCCTTCAGAGTGTGGGCGGCGTCGAAGGCGGTGGGGGCGTCCCGCCGGGCCAGGGCGTCCTCCAGCTGGAGGAAACAGGGGTCGTCCAGGAACATCCGAAAGCAGTCGCCGTACAACGCCTCGTCTCCTAAAAAGCGGGCCAGGGCGCCCGCTGTGTCGTTGCCCCGGGCGGCCAGCCGTTCCGTCAGGGAGACCATGGTCATTCCAGCACGATGAGGGCGATGAGCTCCACCGGCTCGTCGGTCCGATTCTCCAGGCCGTGGCTGTGGCTGTAGCCGGTGGCGCAGATGTCGCCGGGGTGGACCAGAACCTCCTTGTCGTCGTCCTGGAATACGCCCTCGCCCTTGATGATGTAGTAGAACTCGGTCTCATGCTCATGGGCGTGGTAGCCGATGGAGCAGCCGGGGTCCACGGTGACGTGGGCGAACATCCGGCCGTGGCCGTACAGGCCCTCCTTGTCGGTCAGGTCCTTGATGTGGATGAGGCCCTTGCCGTTCTGGACGCAGGCGTCCCGGCGGGGGCAGTTTTCAGACAGGGTATACATAAAGGTTCCTCCTTTTTGGACTGGCCGCCCTTGCGGCAGCGGCGGCAGGATGGTAAAATCGGTACCATCAATATAGCATTCCGGCGGGCGATTGTCCAGCCGGCAGGAGAGCAGCGGGAAAAAATCGCCCGTTTCCCCCAAAACCCCTTGACCTTCAAGTTCCTTGATAGTGTACGGTAGGCCCAAAGGAGGCTGAACGATGACCAGTAAAGAAATGGAGGCCCGGTCCGGCGTGGCCCGGGCGAATATCCGGTATTACGAGGCAGAGGGCCTGCTGTGTCCGGCCCGGGCGAAAAACGGCTACCGGGAGTACAGTGAGGATGATCTGGCGGCACTGGAGAAGATCAAGCTCCTTCGGCGGCTGGGAGTGACCATCGAGGAGCTGAAGGCCCTCACCGCCGGCAGGGCGGAGCTGTCCGCCGTCCTGGACCGCCGTTTGGCGGAGCTGGGCGGGGAGCGGGAGACCCTGGGCCGGGTAGAGCGGGTCTGCGGCGACCTGAAAAGCGCCGGGGCCACTTTCGCCGGCCTGGAGCCGGGCAAATACCTGGAAGCCTTGGACGCGCCCAGCCTTCCGTCCGACGGACAGGAAGTGTGGTGGTCCCAGGCGCGGCCCGCGCCTCTGCCGGAGGCGGACGCACTGCCCATCTGTACCAGTATCCCCCGGCGCTTATTTGCCCGGGTGCTTGATGAGTTCCTGATGGTGATGACCCTGATGACGGCAATGGCCTTAACGGGGCATAATCCCGGACTGGCCAGCGGGACGCTGCTGGGACTGGTGGTGCAGGGGCTCCTTCTGTTCGTGGAGCCGCTGCTGATCCACCTTTGGGGCACCACGCCGGGCAAGGCATTGCTGGGCCTGCGCCTGATGGGGGCCGGCGGGCAGAAGCTGACCTACGCGGAGGCGTTCACCCGCCATTTCCTGCTGCTGTGGTACGGTCTTGGCCTGGGAATTCCCATCTGGAATCTGGTGCGGATGTACCAGTGCGCCAAACGCTGCAAAGAAGGGGAGCCCCAGCCCTGGGACACGGATGTGGCTTACACGGCGTCAGAGTTTCGCTTCCGCCGCTTGGTGGGATACCTGCTGGCAGTGGGCGGCGCGATCCTGGCAGCGGAGATCGCTAATTCCTATGCCCAGCTGCCTCCCAACCGAGGGGACCTGACGGTAGCGGAATTCGCTGAGAATTTCAACCGTCAGGCTGCCTATATGGGCGTGGACTTTACCGGCCAGGAGCTGAATGAGCGGGGAGATTGGGCGGACAAGCCTTTTGACGGTACCGCCTACGGCGTCTTCAGCGGCTGGGGCGTGAAGAACCTGCCCTTCACCTACACGGTGGAAGGCAGCCGGGTGACGGCGGTGACTATTTCCGCAAAAGCGGAGAACAGGGATGGTTACCTGGACCTGCCTGTGGAGCAGGCCGTCACAGCGGTGACGGCCCTTCTCTGGGCCGGGAAGGAGACGCCTTTCTGGTCCTTCGCCCGGAAGGAGCAGACCATGGCCCTGACGGAGTTGGACTGGGCGGACGGCTCCCTGGACCTGTTCGGCGGCACCGTCGCCAGCCATGTGGAGATGGAGGGCTATGTGCTGTCGGATTCCATGTACATCGCGATCCCCCGGGATGACAGAGCGGAAAAGCGGCTTGCCTTTTCCATCACCATTGCGCTGGACAACTGATTGCAAAAGCGGGATACAGGGTGTAAAATCACCTTGTATCCCGCTTCAGGCTGTCGAAAAAGTCCGACGGACTTTTTCGACGCCTTCACAATACCTCGATTTTCTGGCCGCTCTGCTGCCCGAAAATCTGCCGCTGCGCGGCGCAAACGCCTGCTGGCGCAGGCTTTTTGCAGGCATTTGATTCCACACGAAGGGGCTCCCGCCCCCTCGTACTCCCCCTGCAAAATGCAACCCAGTTGCTTTAAGCAGTGGTTTTTCGACAAGCTGAAGCGGGATACAAGGTGTAAAATCACCTTGTATCCCGCTTTTCGGTCCGGCGGATTTGTGCAAACAGCAGAATTTCGCTTATTACCGAATTACCACTTTACTTTGCTAATAAAATAAAGTAGAATAACCCCGTGAAAGAGAGCGGGCCGTGGTGCCCCACGAGGAGGAGTTTATTCCATGGAATTGGACCTGAATATCTTGAAGCCCCAGGAGCGGGTATCCTTACAGCTTCGGTTGTTATATGAAAAGGCGGGCTTCCGCCAGTACCACATGGGCCGGTTCGAGGAATACGGCCTGTACCAGGAGAACCGCCGGTTCCTCTCCAGCGAGCAAGTCATCACCTTCACCGACCTGGACGGCCGCCTGCTGGCATTGAAGCCGGACGTGACCCTCTCCATCGCCAAGAACGCCCAGGTGGCTGAGGGCGGCTGCGGCCGGTTCTACTACGCGGAGAACGTCTACCGTCCCAGCCAGGAGAGCCACACGTTTCAAGAAATCAGCCAGATGGGCCTGGAGTGCATCGGCGCGGTGGACGATGAGGTCACTGCCCAGGCGGTATCCCTGGCCATTCAGAGCCTTGCCCTGACAGGTCGGGGCTTCGCCGTGGAGCTGAGCCACATGGGCTTCGTCACCGGCTTGCTGGACGCGGTGGGGGCGCCGGAGACCGTCCGGCCCCAGCTGCTGACCTGCATCCGGGACAAGAACCAGCACGAGCTGCAAAAGGCCGCCGCCGCGGCGGGCCTCTCCCGCCAGGGAACCGACGCCCTGTGCCGTCTCAGCGGGCTGACGGGCCCCTGGGAGGCGGTGCTGGCATCGGCGGAGCCCCTGGCCCTCAACGCCGCCATGGGCGACGCTTTGGGCGAGCTGCGGACGCTGTGTGAGACCCTGGAGGCCCAGGGAGAGACCGGGAATCTGAAGCTGGACCTGTCCCTGGTGAACGACATGGAGTACTATAACGGCCTGGTGCTCCAGGGGTATCTGGCGGGCTTGCCCCGGGCGGTGCTGAAGGGCGGCCGATACGACCCTCTGGCGGAGCAGTTCCGTCCCGGTGCCAAGGCCATCGGCTTTGCCCTGTACTTGGACGAGCTGGACCGGCTGACGGACCAGCCGGCGGAGCCGGAGGGGAAGGTCATGCTGAACGTGGCCCTGCCCAAGGGCCGCCTGGGCGACAAGGTCTACGACCTGCTGGCCGGCGTGGGCTACGGCTGCCCGGAGAATTACAACGACACCCGGAAGCTGGTGGTGGAGAACCCCGCCGCCGGCATCCGCTACTTCCTGGTGAAGCCCAGTGACGTGGCCATCTACGTGGAGCACGGCGCGGCGGACATCGGCATCGTGGGCAAGGACATCCTGGAGGAGTCCGGCGCCGACGTGTATGAGCTGCTGGACACCGGCCTGGGCAAGTGCCGGATGTGCGTGGCGGGGCCCAAGGACTTCGCCGAGGACCAGAGCCGGGCATTGCGGGTGGCCACCAAGTTTGTGAACATCGCCAAGCGGCATTACGCCGCCCAGGGCCGGGACATCGACATCATCAAGCTCAACGGCTCCATCGAGCTGGCCCCCATCCTGGGCCTCTCCGACGTGATCGTGGATATCGTGGAGACCGGCACCACCTTGAAGGAGAACGACCTGAAGGTCATCACCGAGTTCATGCCCATCTCCGCCCGGTTCATCGCCAACCGGGCCAGCTACCAGTTCAAGCGCAAGGAGATCGAGACCTTGCTGAAGCACTTGACGGAGGTGACGGAACAGTGATCCCCATTCTGGAATTTGATCATCTGTCGCCCGGGGACATCCTGAACCGGGACATCCGGGCGGAGGAGAACGTGGACGCCGCCGTGGACGCGGTGCTGGCGGAGGTCCGGGAGAAGGGCGACGCGGTACTACGGGCCTATACAAAGCGGTTCGACGGCGTGGACCTGGAGGACCTGCAAGTCAGCGAAGGGGAGATGGAGGCGGCCTGGAACGCCCTGGACCCGGACTTCATCACCACCCTGGAGATGGCGGCGGCCAACATCCGGGCCTTCCACGAAAAGCAGGTCCACAAGGACTTCCTGGTGACCCGGGAGGGCGGCATCGTCATGGGCCAGCGGTACACCCCTATCGAGAAGGTGGGCGTCTGCGTACCCAGTGCCCCGGCGGCTTTCCCCTCCACCATTTTGATGAACGTCATCCCCGCCAAGATCGCCGGAGTCCGGGACATCGTCATCGTGACGCCGCCGGACAAGGACGGCAAGATCAGCCCCGAGGCCCTGGCGGCGGCGAAGATCGCCGGCGCGGACAAGATCTTTAAAGTGGGCGGCGCCCAGGCGGTGGCGGCCCTGGCCTACGGCACCGAGACGGTGCCCCGGGTGGACAAGATCGTAGGGCCCGGCGGCATCTTCGTGGCCACAGCCAAGCGGAAGGTCTTCGGCCAGGTGGCCATCGACATGATCGCCGGTCCCAGTGAGATCCTGGTACTGGCGGACGGCAAATCCGATCCCCGGTGGGTGGCGGCGGACCTGCTGAGCCAGGCGGAGCACGATGTGCTGGCCTCCGCCGTGCTGGTGACGGACAGCCGCGCCCTGGCGGAGCAGGTCCAGGCGGAGCTGGAGGTCCAGCTGGAGCGGCTGCCCCGGCGGGACGTGGCCCGGCGGTCCATTGACACGGGTGGCAAGATCATCGTCACCGACAGCCTGGACAAGGCGGTGGAGGCGGTGAACCGCATCGCCCCGGAGCACCTGGAGCTGTGCGTGGACGCCCCCTTCGCCCTGCTGCACCGGGTGAAGAACGCTGGCAGCATCTTCCTGGGCCGGAATGCCCCGGAGGCTCTGGGAGACTACTTCGCGGGTCCCAATCACACCCTGCCCACCTCCGGCACCGCCCGGTTCTCCAGCCCCCTGAGTGTGGACGACTTCGTGAAGAAGTCCAGCTTTCTCTATTACGACCAGGCGGCGCTTTCCCCCGTGGCGGAGCGCATCGCCGAGTTTGCCCGGCGGGAGGGCCTGGAGGCCCACGCCCGGTCCGTATTGATCCGAAATGAAAAAGGAGGAGACGCCAGATGAGCAGATTCCTTTCCAAAGAGGCGGAGCGCCTGGCTCCCTATACCCCCGGGGAGCAGCCCCAGGACGCCCAGTATGTGAAGCTGAACACCAACGAGAGCCCCTTCCCGCCCTCCCCCAGGGTCCTCAAGGCCCTGTCCCGGGCGGAGCTTTTGAAGCTGAACCTGTATTCCGATCCCACCTGCGCCGCGTTGAACAGTGCCATCGCCAGACGGTATGAGCTCCAGCCGGAGAACGTCATCACCGGCAACGGCTCCGACGAGCTGCTGGCCTTTGCCTTCCGGGCCTTCTGCGGCCAGGGAAAGGGCGTGGCCTACGCCGACATCACCTACGGCTTCTATAAGTCCCAGGCGGCGTTCTTCGGCCTGGACGCCACCGTCATCCCCCTGCGGGAGGACTTTACCCTGAACGTGGATGACTACATGGATTTCCCCGGCACCATCTTCATCGCCAACCCCAACGCCCCCACCGGCATGGCCGTGCCCCGGGCGGACATCCAGCGGCTGCTGGAGGCGGACCCCGACCGGGTGGTCATCGTGGATGAGGCCTATGTGGACTTCGGCGCCGAGAGCTGCGTGCCCATGATCTACCGCTATGACAACCTTCTGGTGATGCAGACCATGTCCAAGAGCCGGTCCCTGGCCGGCGGCCGGGTGGGCTTCGCCCTGGGCAGCGCCGAACTGATCGCCGCCCTGAACCGGGTGAAGTACAGCTTCAACCCCTATAACGTCAACCGCCTGTCCATCATCGCCGGCGCCGCCGCCGTGGAGGACGAGCCCTACTTCCAGGCCTGCACCGGCGCCATTCAGAACAACCGGGCGTGGACGGTCCGGGAGCTGGAGGCCCTGGGATTCACCGTCCTGCCCTCCCAGGCCAACTTCATTTTCGCCAAAAGCGACAGAATCCCCGGTGGAGAGCTGTACCGGAAGCTGAAGGAGAACGGTATCCTGGTGCGGTGGTTCGACGCGGACCGCGTCCGGGATTACGTCCGCGTCACCATCGGCTCCCTGGAGCAGATGGCGGCCCTGGTGGACGAGGCGGCCCGCCTGCTGGAAGAAGTGTAAAGGAGGGAGCCTTATGCGTACCGCAAGCGTCAAGCGTGACACAAAAGAGACCCAAATTGAGTTGACTCTGTGCCTGGACGGCGCCGGAAAATCCGAGATCGCCACCGGCTGCGGCTTCCTGGACCATATGCTGACCCTGTTCGCCCGCCACGGCGACTTTGACCTGGCTGTCACCTGCCACGGGGACACCGAGGTGGACTACCATCACTCCGTGGAGGACATCGGCATCTGCCTGGGCCGGGCCTTCACCCAGGCCCTGGGGGACAAGCGGGGCATCGCCCGCTACGGCCAGTTCCTGCTGCCCATGGACGAGACCCTGGTCCTGTGCGCCTGCGACCTCTCCGGCCGGGACTACCTGGGCTGGGCGGTGGAGCTGCCGGCGGCGAAGGTGGGGGACTTCGACACGGAGCTTGCCAAGGAATTCTGGCTGGCCTTCGTGCGCTGCTGCCCCGCCTCCATCCACATCCGCCAGCTGGCGGGGGAGAACACCCACCACATCCTGGAGGCGGTCTTCAAGGGCATGGGCCGGACGCTGAAGCAGGCGGCGGCTCTGGACGAAAAGCATCAGGATGAGATTCCGAGCACGAAAGGTGTGCTGTAAATGATCGCGATCGTAGATTATGGCGTGGGCAACCTGTTTTCCCTTTCTTCCAGCCTGAAGGCCTTGGGCCTGGAGGCGGAGATCACCCGGGACGCGGACAAGCTTCGTTCCGCCGACCGCATCATCCTCCCCGGCGTGGGGGCCTTCGGTGACGCCAGGGCCAAGCTGGACGATACCGGCATGGTGCCGGTCATCCGTGAGGAAACGCGGCGCAAGCCATTGCTGGGCATCTGCCTGGGGATGCAGCTGCTGTTCGATCGGAGCTTTGAGTACGGGGAGCACTCCGGCCTGGGGCTGGTGCCCGGCCAGGTGGTGGACCTCCATGACGATCTGGAGGACAAGACGCTGAAGGTCCCCCACATGGGCTGGAACAGCCTGCAAATCGCAAAAAATGACCCTTTGTTCAAATATTTTAACGACGGCGAGTACGTCTACTACGTCCACAGCTTTTACGCCAAAGATTGCGCCGCCAGCACCCTGGGCACCTCCCGGTACGGCAATGTGGCCGTCACCGGTGTGGTGCGCTGCGGCAATGTGTGGGGCACCCAGTTCCACCCGGAGAAGTCCGGCGACGCGGGACTGCGGCTGCTGAAGGCCTTCGCGGAACTGTGAGGGAAGCGGACATGAGAAGAAAGGACCGGGAGATCACGGACCCGGAGAAAATCGACGAGATCATCGCCCGCTGCACCTGCTGCCGCCTGGGCTTCTGTGACCGGGGGCAGCCCTACATCGTGCCGCTGAGCTTCGGCACCGCCGTGGAGAACGGAAGGCGGGTATTTTACTTCCACAGCGCCCGGGAGGGCCGGAAGATCGACCTCATCCGCGCCGGCGGCGTGGTGGGCTTCGAGCTGGACACCCACTACAAGCTGAACGAGGCGGAGCAGGCCTGCGGCTATTCCGCCCGGTTCCAAAGCGTCATCGGCACCGGAACGGTGTCCTTTGTGGAGGACCCGGCGGCAAAAAAGGCGGCCCTGGAGCGCATCATGGCCCACCTGACCGGCAGGACTGGCTGGGACTTCCCGGATGAGACCGCGGAGGCCACCTGTATCTTCCGCCTGGAGGTGGAGGAGCTCAGCTGCAAAGAGCACCTGTGAGATTGGAGAAACGAGTATGCAGATATTTCCTGCTATCGACCTGTCCGGCGGCCAGGTGGTCCGCCTGTACCAGGGCGATTACGACAAAATGACGGTCTACGGCCAGGACCCCTGCGCCGTTGCCCGGGACTTCATCGCTGCCGGAGCAAAATACCTTCACGTGGTGGATCTGGACGGCGCCAAGGACGGCACCCTGGCCAACTTCGAGAGCATCGCCGCCATCGCCAGACAGGGCGGACTGTACATCGAGGTGGGCGGCGGCATCCGCACCGAGGAGCGCATCCGCCAGTACCTGGACCTGGGGGTGAACCGGTGCATTCTGGGCACCATCGCTGTGAAGGACTTCGCTTTTACCGCCCACATGGCCCAAGCCTACGGCGACCAGATCGCTGTGGGTGTGGACGCCCGGAACGGGTATGTGGCCATCAACGGCTGGAAGGAGCTGTCCGATGAAAAAGGCGTGGACTTCTGCCGCCGGCTGTACGGCGCCGGGGTGGGTACCGTGATCTATACCGACATCAGCCGGGACGGCGCCGAGAAGGGCACCAATCTGGACCTCTACCGGGAGCTGGCGAAAATTGACGGCCTGAAGGTCACCGCCTCCGGCGGCGTCAGCTCTCTGGAGGAACTGCGGGAGCTGCGGGCCATCGGTACCCGCGCCGCCATTCTGGGCAAGGCCCTGTACACCGGGCGGCTGGACCTGAAAACGGTCATTGAAACTGTGCAAGACTGAAAGTGAGGCGAGACCCATGCTGGCAAAGCGCATTATCCCCTGCCTGGACGTGAAGGACGGCCGGGTGGTGAAGGGCACCAACTTCGAGGGCCTCCGGGACATGGCGGACCCGGTGGAGATGGCCCACTTTTACAATACTTCCGGCGCCGACGAGCTGGTGTTTTACGACATCACCGCCTCCGTGGAGGGGCGGAATCTCTTCACGGACATCCTCCGCCGGGTGGCCAGTGAGATCTTCATCCCCTTGACGGTGGGCGGCGGCATCCGCACCCTGGACGACTTCGACCGGGTGCTGAAGTGCGGCGCCGACAAGGTCAGCGTCAACTCTGGCGCTATCGCCGACCCCTCTATCATCGGCGCGGCGGCGAAGAAGTATGGCGACCAGTGCGTGGTCCTCAGCATGGACGTGAAGCGGGTGGACGGCCGGTTCCGCCTGTTCGCCAAGGGCGGCCGGGAGGACACCGGCATCGATGCCATGGACTGGGCCGTCAAGGGCGTCAGGGACGGCGCCGGAGAGATCGTGCTGAACTCCATCGACACCGACGGCGTCAAGAACGGCTTTGACCTGGAGATGCTGGATGAGCTGGCCTCCCGGGTCAGCGTGCCCATCATCGCCAGCGGCGGCGCCGGGAACATGGAGCACTTTGCGGAGCTGTTCACCCATCCCGGCATCGACGCCGGTCTGGCGGCCTCCATTTTCCACACGAAGCAGGTGGATATCAAGGATTTGAAGCGCTTCCTCCGCGGCAGAGGCGTGGAGATGCGGGTATAAGCAAAAAGGGAGAAAAGAAACGTATGGAACTGAAATTCGACGAAAAAGGCCTCATTCCCGCCATCGTTCAGGACCACTATACGAAAGAGGTCCTGACCCTGGCCTACATGAACAAGGAGAGCCTGGCCATCACCATTGACGAGCGGCGGACCTGCTTTTGGAGCCGCAGCCGCCAGGAGCTGTGGCGGAAGGGCGACACCAGCGGAAACGTCCAGCATGTGGTCAGCATCACCGCCGACTGCGACGGCGACGCCCTGGTGGTGGAGGTGGTGAAGGACGGTCCCGCCTGCCACACCGGCGCGGAGAGCTGCTTCTTCAACGAGCTCTACCTCTCAGACGAGCTGAAGCAGTTCAGCTATGAGGGACTGTACCACCTGATCGAGGGCCGTAAGACCAGCCCCAAGGAGGGCAGCTACACCACCTATCTTTTCGAGAAGGGCCTGGACAAGATTCTGAAGAAGGTGGGCGAGGAGTGCACCGAGGTCATCATCGGCGGCCGCAAGGAGGACAAGGAGGAGACCATCTACGAGATCGCCGACCTGACCTACCACGTCATGGTGCTGATGGTCCAGATGGGCATCACCGTGGAGGACATCACCCGGGAGCTGGAGAAGCGCCACGTGGTGGATCACAAGGTGAAGCAGGAGCGGATGCAATGAGCCTGACACCTTTCGCCTGCTCCGTCCATACCCACGCCACCCTCTGCGACGGAAAGGATACCCTGGAGGCCATGGCCGCCGCCGCGTATGGGGCGGGCGTGCGGTATTACGGGGTTTCCTGCCATTCCCACACCCCCATCCCTGTGGATGAGGGGGCGGTGCTGCCGGCGGACATGACGGCCTACCGGGCGGAAGTGCTGCGGCTCCGGGCGGAATACGAGGGGCGGATGGAGATCCTGCTGGGCCTGGAGTGGGACAGCTGCGCCGACGTGGAGCCGGAGGGCTTCGACTACTGGATCGGCAGCGTCCACTATGAAAAGGGAACCAACGGCAAGTACTACGCCGCCGACTGGGGCGAGGAACACTTCCTGGCCTGCCAGGACGAGCTGTGCGGCGGGAATCCCCTGGGGGTGACGGAGCTCTATTACCGGGAGATGGCCCGGGTGGCGGAGCGGAAGCCTCCCATCCTGGGGCACTTTGACATCATTACCAAGCACAACGAGGGCGGCAAACTGTTTGATGAGACTGCTCCACGCTACCAAGCGGCGGCCCTGGAGGCCCTCCATGCCGCGGACCCGGCGGGATCCCTGCTGGAGATCAACACCGGCGGCGTCTCCCGGGGCTATCGGACCACACCCTACCCGGCGCCGTTCCTGCTGCGGGAGTGGAAAGCCATGGGAGGGAAGATCATCCTCACCGCCGACAGCCACAGCGCCGACACCATCGTCTCCGGCTACGGCCAGGCGGCGGAGCTGGCAAAGGCGGCGGGGTTTGAGAAGACCACTCTCCTGACCCTGTCCGGCCCGGTGGAGTGCCCTCTTTGACATGTTTCTACGGAAAATCCCCAACAAAGGCGCGGCGAGAGCCACGCCTTTGTGACGCTTCCCCACTTGTGGAAGGGCGAAAGGACTGATAAAATAAAACATATTGTAAAAAACGAGAGGTGCGTTATGTATCGTACGGTGATCTTTGACCTGGATGGGACGATCCTCAATACCATCGACGACCTGGCGGACGCGGGCAACTGGGTGTGCCGGATGAACGGCTGGCCGGAGCACACGGCGGAGGAGTTTAAGGCCATGGTGGGCCACGGCATTCCCAACCTGGTGTCCCGGTTCTCCCCGGCGGAGCAGCAGAGCCCTCTGATGCTGGTGAATACCCTGGCACAGTTCTCCCAGTACTACGGCAAACACAACATGGACAAGACGGCGCCTTATCCTGGCATCCCGGCGCTGCTGGCCCGGCTGAAGGAGGCCGGTGTCCGAATGGCGGTGTACTCCAACAAGGCCGACGAGTTCAGCAAGGTCATTGTGGAGCACTATTTCCCCGGCGTGTTCGACCTGGTCCGGGGCAAGGTGGAGGGCGTGCCGGTGAAGCCGGACCCCGCCGGCGTCCGCCGGGTGCTGGCGGAGCTGGGCGCCCAGCCGTTGGAGACGCTGTTCGTGGGAGACAGCAATGTGGACATCCGCACCGCCCACAACGGCAGCATGGCTGCCTGCGGCGTCACCTGGGGGTTCCGTTCCCGGGAATCTCTGGTGGAGGCCGGAGCGGAGCATCTGGCCGATACGCCGGAGGAGCTGGCGGAGGTCATTCTGAAAGCGTGAAAAAACAGGCGGAGCGATGCGCTCCGCCTGTTTTCCGCTCTGCGGCGGCGTTACCGGACAGTCCGGTTGGCAGTGCCGTTGATGGTGCTGTTGCCGGTATTTCTGTTGCCGGTATTTCCGTTGGTGGCGTTCCGGGTAGTGTCGTTCTCACCGGGGAGAACGTCGTCGACAAGGTCCTCGGCACCGTGGGCCAGGTCGTTGCTGGCGTTTTCCAGGTCGTTGATCACCCCATCGTTGGTGTGGCCCTGGCCGTTGGTGGTACCATTGGTAGTACCGTTGTTGGTACCATTGTTGGTACCGTTGTTGTCGGTGACGGCGCCGTTGGTGGTGCCGTTGCCGTTGGCGGTACCGTTGTTGGGCTGGTTGCGGCCGCAGGCGGTCAGAGTGAACACCAGCAGAACGGCGGTCAGCAGAAGCACAAAGTTTCTAGTCACGTTGTGGTCCCTCCTTTTGCGCGGGCAAGTTTCACGCGATACCCAGTGCCTATTGTCTCCGGAAAGACGGAGACTATGGTTGGGAATTTTTCGGGCCGGTGGGATTTTTTGAAAAATGACTTGCTTTTTTTGAAAAGTCTGCTATTATAAATAATAAGAATTATTACTATTAAGGAGAGGGAGCGATGGGCCAGAGGTACTCCCGACAGCGGGAAAAGATCTATCAGACCGTCCTCGACAGCGGGGAGCATCCCACCGCCGAGATGGTCTATGACCGGCTGAAGCCGGAGATGTCCCAGCTGAGTCTGGGGACCGTGTACCGCAATCTCCGCCAGCTGGTCCGGGAGGGACAGCTGCGGGAGGTGGACGGCCCTGTGGTCCGGTTCGACGGCAAGACCGCCCTCCACAGCCATGCCCGGTGCGTCTCCTGCGGCGCGGTGATGGATTTGGACGAGATCGCCTATGACAGAGCCCTGGACCGGCAGGTGGGGCATGGCTGGCAGATCATGGAGCATACCCTGGTATTCAACGGGCTGTGTCCCGATTGTGTAAAAAAAACAACATCATTGAAAGGGGAAAAAACATATGGAACTGAAGGGCAGCAAGACGGAGGCCAATCTGTGGATCGCGTTTGCCGGTGAATCCCAGGCCCGCAACAAATACGACTATTTTGCCAGCAAGGCCAAGAAGGAGGGCTACGAGCAGATCGCGG
Source organism: uncultured Clostridia bacterium (assembly GCA_945873695.1). Lineage (GTDB taxonomy): Bacteria > Bacillota > Clostridia > Oscillospirales > Oscillospiraceae > Oscillibacter. The sequence continues at coordinate 13,430 of CAMCDX010000018.1, forward strand.
CCATCTTCCAGGAGACGGCTCTGAATGAGAAGGAGCATGCCAAGCTGTGGTTCAAGGCCCTCAGCGGCATCGGTACCACCGAGGAGAACCTGGTGGCGGCTGCCGCCGGTGAGAACGAGGAGTGGACCAAGATGTACGCCGAGATGGCCCGCACCGCCGAGGAGGAGGGCTTCCTGGCCCTGGCCGCCCAGTTCGAGGGCGTTGGCAAGATCGAGAAGTGCCACGAGGAGCGGTATCTGAAGCTGCTGGACAACCTGAAGAAGGGCGAGGTCTTCAAGAAGGGCGAGAAGGTCATGTGGTTCTGCCGCAACTGCGGCCACGTGGAGATCGCGGAGAATGCCCCCGCTGTCTGCCCTGTGTGCGCCCATCCCCAGAGCTACTTCCAGATCAAGGCTGAGAATTATTGATCCTCCTTTACACATTCTGAACAGAGAAGGGGTGCCTATTCAAGGCATCCCTTCTCGTTACAAGGCGGCCAAACAAGCCGGGATTTCCCTGAAAACCGGCTGGAGAGGCGTATAGAACCGGGGAGAAGTGGTCTAAACTACCAAAAAGGGCGTTTCGCTGTCATAAGATTTTTTGAAATGTTTGTGAAAATCGCCGTTGACTGTATAAGAAAAAGCGGTTATGATGGTATCAGAAAATTGTTTACTTGCTATGCGAAGCTGTTCAATCTGACTTGGTATAGAAAAGGAGAGCTGTATCATGTACACACAGGAGATCACTGTTAACAACGAAGTGGGCCTGCACGCCAGACCCGCCACTTTCTTCATCCAGAAGGCCAACGAGTTCAAGAGCGGCATCTGGGTCGAAAAGGAGGACCGCCGCGTCAATGCCAAGAGCCTGCTGGGCGTTTTGTCCCTGGGCATTGTGAAGGGCACCACCATCACCCTGATCGCGGACGGCAGCGATGAAAAGGAAGCCGTCGGCGCTTTGGTGGATCTGGTGAACGACAACTTCGGCGAATAAGCACAACGGATACAGACCCCGGCAAGGCCCCGCCCAAGCGGGGCCTTGTTTTTTACCGTGGGGAAAAGCGGCGAAAGGAGGGACGCGCCTTGACAAAAGAAGAGCTGAAAGAAAAAGCCAACGACCTGCCCCTGCTGCCCGGCGTCTATCTGATGATGGACAAGACGGGGAAGGTCATTTATGTGGGCAAGGCGAAAAAACTGAAGAACCGGGTCAGCCAGTATTTCCAGGACTCCGCCTCCCACACCATGAAGACCCGGCAGATGGTCAGCCAGGTGGACCATTTCGACACCATTTTCGTCTCCAGCGAGTTCGAGGCCCTGGTGCTGGAGAACTCCCTCATCAAGCGCCACAGCCCCAAGTACAACATTCTGCTGAAGGACGACAAGGGCTATCCCTTCGTCCGGCTGTCCCGGGGAACGTACCCCCGGTTCACCCTGGTCAATAAATGTGCCAATGACGGCGCCAGATACTTCGGCCCCTTCGGCGGCCGGTTCGAGACCCGCCAGGCCCTGGACGCGGTGCTGTCGGCTCTGCGGCTGCCCACCTGCAGCCGCCAGTTCCCCCGGGACATCGGGGCGGAGCGGCCCTGCCTGAATTTCCACATGGGCCGGTGCGACGGCTTCTGCCGTCCCGACATGCCGGCGGAGGAGTATAACCGCCGCATCCGGCAGGCCTGCCAGCTGCTGGAGGGAAAGAGCAAGCAGCTGCTGCGGGAGATGGCGGAAGAGATGGAGGCGGAGGCGGAGGCACTGCGGTTCGAGCAGGCGGCGGCTCTCCGGGACCGGATCAACGCCATCGGCGCTCTCTCCAAAAAGCAGACGGTCATCGCCGGCCTCTGCGCCGATACGGACATCTGGGGCCTGTACCGGGGCGCCGGCAAGTGCTGCTACGCCGTGCTCCACATGGAAAACGGCAATCTGGCGGGCCGGGAAACGGAACTGTTCAGCGCCCCCATGGAGGAGAGCGAGGCGGAGATGCTCTCCGCCCTGACGGCACAGTATTACCTGCCCCGGGCCATCCTGCCCCACGAGATCCTGCTGCCCTTCGAGACGGAGGGGTATTGTGACAGCCTGTCGGAGGTCCTGACGAAACGGGCGGGCCGCAAGGTCTGGGTCCACGTCCCCCAACGGGGAGAGAAGGCGGAGCTGCGGACCATGGCCCAGCGGAACGCCGCCGAGGAGGCGGAGCGGGCTACCACCAGCCAGGAACGGACCGCCCACACCCTGGAGGTCCTGGGAAAGCTGCTGGACCTGCCGGCGCCGCCGAAGCGGATGGAATCCTTCGACATCTCCAACACCGGCAAGAGCGATATCGTGGCCTCCATGGTGGTGTACAGCGGCACCCGGCCCCTGAAATCCGCCTACCGCCGCTTCCGCATCAAGGATTTGGAAGGCCATCCCGACGACTACGCCTCCATGCGGGAGGTGCTGACCAGGCGGCTCCAGCGGGCCGCCGACGGGGACGAGAAGTTTCTGCCCCTGCCGGATGTGTTCCTCATCGACGGCGGCGTGACCCACGCCCAGGCCGCTCTGGAGGTAGCGGGGAGGTTCGGCGTACAGGTCCCCATCTTCGGCATGGTGAAGGACGACCGCCACCGCACCCGGGCCCTGGTGACCCCGGAGGGCCGGGAGATCGGCATCGTCAACAACCAGGCGGTGTTCTCCCTCATCGGCCAGATCCAGGAGGAGACCCACCGCTTCGCCATCACCTACCACCATGAGAGCCACACGAAAAGCACCATGAGATCCGCTCTGGACAACATCCCCGGCGTGGGTCCCAAGCGGCGGGAAGACCTGCGAAAGCACTTCGGCACCATCAAGGCAATCCGGGAGGCGGACGTGGAGACCCTGTCCGCCGTGGTGCCCCGGAGCGCGGCGGAGGCTGTCTATCGGCATTTTCACGAAAGTGAGCAGGAAAAATCTACCTAAAAAGCGGCACGGCTCCTGGGAGCGCGCCGCTTTTTCTGGTGGGCATTTTGACTAAAAACTGTCAAAAAGACTTGGAACAGGCTGACAGATGCTGGCCTTTTTGACGTGAAATCTACAAGAATTTGCGACGAAACGCCACAACGTTTCCTGTATTTTGTGCCGCAAAAAGCGCATAAGCGATTTGTGTAAAACGTCGAGGGGAAATTTGTTGAATTTATACAGGAAAATCTGTATAATAAAAACAGTATACATAACAAAATTATGGTGTAACCTGGAGAAGTGTGGAGGACGGACGCCATGGGATACCTGTTGGGGCTCTGTGCCTTCGCACTCTTTTTTTTAAGCGACCTGAATGACTGGCGGCTGGCCAGGCGGGAGCTGAAGCTCTGCTTCCCCCTGGGCGGCATGCTGCTGGCTGTGGGAACGGTGCTGGAGGCCCGGCGGAGGACGCCTCCCGTGTCCGGCTGGCTCCGTGGGCTGTGCCTTTTTTTGGCGGCGGCCTTTCTGATACTGCTGGTCTATACGCTGTTTTTCGCTCTGCCGGCGGAGGCGTCCTACGGCCGCCCCGGCGAAAAGCGTCCCGCCTGTACCACGGGGGTGTATGCCCTGTGCCGTCATCCCGGCGTGCTGTGGTTCGCGGGGCTTTATGTCTGTCTGTGGGCCGCCTTCGGTTTGCCGCTGTGGGAGGCGGCGACGCTGAGCGGCTGGAATGTGCTGCTGGTGTGGTTTGAGGACCGATGTGTGTTTCCGGCGGTGTTGGAAGGGTACGGTGATTACCGGCGGACAACGCCCTTCCTGCTGCCGTCCCGGCGGAGCCTGCGGGCCTGCCTGCGGGGAAATTAAGGAGGTGAGAGGCCATGCGATTTGAGGACAAGCTGAAAAAGTGCAGCCATGAGCAGCTGTGGCAGGAGTACTGCGGCTTTCTGGACATGAGCCTCTCCGACTACATGTACACCCAGCGGCGGCTGATGGAGGAGCAGCTGGCCCTCTGGAGCGCCAGCGGCTTGGGCCGCCAGCTGCTGAAGGGGGAGCGGCCCAGGACCATCGACGAGCTGCGGCGGGTGCTGCCCCTGACCAGCTACGCCGACTACGCCGACGTGCTGCTGGCCCGCCGGACGGAGATGCTCTGCGGCGAGCCCGCCATCTGGATCCAGACCACCTGGGAGGGCGGTCTGCGGCCTATCAAGCTGGCGCCTTATACCCGCAGCATGCTGGATACCTACCGCCATAACCTCCTGGCCACCATGATGATGGCCAGCGCCCGGAAGAAGGGCGATTTCGATCTTAAGCGCGGCGACCGTATTCTGTACGGCGGCGCGCCGCTGCCCTATATGACGGGTCTGATGCCATCCCTGTTCGACGAGGACATCAAGTTTACCTGGCTGCCCGACGCCAACGCCAATTCCGACCTGAGCTTCAGCCAGCGGATCAAGAAGGGCTTCGCCATGGCCCTGTCCGGCGGTGTGGACTTCTTCTTCGGCATCGGCTCCGTGGCCAACTACATCACCGAGAACTTCGGCAAGAGCAGCGGCAGCCACAGCGGAAAGGTCAAGATCGCCCCGGGCAACGCCCTGCGGTATCTGCGGGCCAAGTACATCAGCCGCCGGGACGGCCGGCCCATCGTGCCGGGAGACGTGTTCCGGCTGAAGGCCTTCTTCTTCGCCGGCACCGACGCCAAGTGCTACAAGGACCGGCTGACCAAGGCCTGGGGCATCGCCCCGGTGGAGCTGGCCGCCGGCACGGAGTCCACCTGCATCGGCGCTGAGACCTGGGAGCACAAGGGTATGGTGTTCTTCCCCGACGCCTGCTTCTACGAGTTCATTCCCGAGGCGGAGATGCGCCGCAACCTGGAGGACCCCTCCTACAAGCCCCGGACCTGTTTGATGGATGAGATCCGGGCCGGCGAGACCTATGAGCTGGTGATCTCCGTCCTCCACGGCGGAGCCTTCATGCGTTACCGCATCGGCGATATGTACCACTGCGTCTCCGCCGGCTGCGGCCAGCTGCCCCGGCTGACCTTCGTGGACCGGGTGCCGGACATCATCGACATTGCCGGCTTCACCCGCATCACCGCCTCCGCCATGCAGGAGGTCATTCGCCTCAGCCGCCTGGATGTGGGCGACTGGGTGCTGAAGAAGGAATTCAACGGCAACGACGACCCCTTCCTCCACCTGTATCTGGAGATCCCGCCGGACGCCCAGGCCAGCGAGGTGGCTACCCGGGCGGTGCTGACGGAGCACCTGAGCCTGTACTTCAAATATTTCGACAGTGACTACGGTGACCTGAAGAAGCTCTTGAACATGGAGCCGCTGGAGATCACCATCCTGAAATACGGCACCATCGCCGCCTACGAGCGGCGGGTGGGCACCCGTCTGCCCCGCATCAACCCCGGGATGCTGGACATCATGGGCCTTCTGCGCCAGCAGGCGGAGCCTGCCGGCTGGGAAGGGGGCGGACAGGCGTGAGCGCCAACATCCCCTACTTATTCATCAACATCACGGCGCTGTGCTGCTTCTCCCTGATGTTTGTCACCATGCTGGCCACCAAGAAGACCCCGGAGATCTGGGTGTTCCTGGCGGTTCTGCTGGACTGTATTCTGTGGTCCGGCGGTTCCATCCTCATGCGGATGCAGATGTGGCCGGGGCTGAAGTTTTGGTACGCGGTGTCCCTGGTGGCGCTGTTCTCCATGGAGCTGCTGTTTTACCTCTTTGTCCACACCTTTGCCCGCCGCCGGGGAAAGTTTCTGCTGACGCTGTTCGCGGTGTGGACCCTGGCTATCCTGCCGGGGACCATCAGCGGCTTTTACCTGTCGCCCCCCACGCCGGTGGTGAAGCCGGACGGCTCCACCGTGTTCACTTACGCACTGAACTGGCACATCGTCATTCCCTGCATCATGTTTGTCACCATCATCGGCGCCACAGCGGCGCTGCTGCTGCAGGTGATCCGGGAGCAGGGCACCCATTCCCCCGGTATCCAGGTCATCATTACCGGCGGTCTGGTGATGCTGGTGGGCAACCTGCTGCAGGTGGGCCTGCCGGGAAATACCTTCCCCTTTGACGCCCTTGCCGGCATCGTGTTCGCGGTGCTGCTGATGTCCGCCCTGTATAAGCGGCGGATGTTCCGGCTGACGCTGGTGGTATCCCGCAGCTTATTGACCATCGTGCTGGCGGTTATCTGCATCATCTCGGCCGCCAATTTCATCAGCCCCATGCAGGAATTTGTGCAGGGGAAGCTGGGCCTGGAGCCAGAGATGGCCACCACGGCGGTGGCGGTGGCCTTCGCCGGTGTGCTGGGACTGGCCTATGTGCTGATGCGCCGGCTGCTGGACGCCATGTTCACCCGGGAGGAGCAGCAGAACAAGCTGGTCAAGCGGTTTTCCGCCTCCGTCTCCCAGACCCTGAGCACGTCGGATATCATGGAAAAGCTGGGGGACGTGGTCTCCAGAGAGATCCCCATTGAGCAGATGTACATCTGCCTGCTGGAGGACGGAAAGTATCAGGCGAAGTACTGCACCAGCCCCCTGGCCACACTGTCCTTCTCCGTGTCCAAGGACAGCCCCCAGATTGCCTATCTCCGGGAGCAGGAGAGCTACCTGATCCTGGGAGAGTTCCAGAACAGCCCCCGTTACCTCTCCGTGTGGGAGACGGAGAAGGAGCTGTTCCGCCGGCTGAACATCGACTGCGTGGCCGCTATGAAGGACGGCGACGAGATCGTGGGCCTGGTGCTGCTGTCCGCCAAGGAGCGGAGCCGCAGCCTCAACGCCGTGGAGATCGGCTTTTTGGAGACGGTGACCTCTATCGCCTCCATTGCCATGAAGAACGCCGCCCTGTACGAGAAGATGTTCCGGGAGGCCCGCATCGATCCCCTCACCGGCGTGTATAACTACCGCTTCTTCGTGGAGCAGCTGGAGGAGCAATTCCGGTCCTGCGGCCGGGAGTGCCTGACGCTGCTGTACATCGACGTGGATGACTTCAAGCTCTATAACCAGCTCTACGGCGTGGGAGAGGGCGACGCCGCCCTCTGCCGCATCGGCGAGGCCATCACCCGCTGCGTGGGGGAGAGCGGTACTGTGTTCCGCACCAGCGGCAAGATCTTTGCTGTGCTGCTGCCCTACCAGGACACCCAGAGGGGCCGCACCCTGGCCCGGGAGATCGGCAAGCGGGTAGCGGAGATCAACGCCGTTCCGGAGCGCCGGCGGCTGAAGGCCCTGGCCGTCAGCGTCGGCATCTGCTCGGCGCCCTACGCCGCTTCCAGCGCCAAGGAGCTGATGGACAACGCCGACATGGCGGTGTACAATGCCAAGCAGGGCGGCAAAGACCAGATCGTCATCTTCCGGGGCGCCTCGGACCTGGTGCCCCAGCACCTGGCGGAGCGGACCGACGCCATCGTGGACCGCATCGAGCGGGGCGACGGCGAATACCGAACGGCCCTGTCCATGATTTCCGCCCTGACGGCGGCCATCGACGCCAAGGACCACTACACCTTTGCCCACAGCAAAAACGTGGCCCGGTACGCTGCCACTCTGGCGGTGGCCTCCGGCCTCAACGACGACCAGGTCCGCACCATCTACGCCGCCGGCCTGCTCCACGACATCGGCAAGATCTCCATTCCGGAGGCTATCCTGAAAAAGACGGGAAAGCTGGAGCCGGACGAGTATCAGCTGATGAAGGAGCACGTGAACAACTCTATCGAGATGATCCGCCACCTGCCGGAGATGGACTACCTGGTCCCGGCGGTGCTGGGCCACCACGAACGGTGGGACGGCAAGGGGTATCCCCGGGGGATCGCCGGGGAGGAGATCCCCGTCTCCGCCCGGTGCCTGGCCATCGCCGACGTGTTCGACGCCATGACCACCGACCGACCCTACCGGAAGGGCCTGCCTCTGGAGTACGCTCTGGAGGAGCTTCGGAAGGGGGCCGGCAAGCAGCTGGACCCCAGCCTGACACAGGTGTTCATCCACCTCATCCGCAGCCGCAGCATCCCTCTGTCCCCCCAGGCTGCCGTCAACAGCAAAAAACCGGACGACTGAGTCGTCCGGTTCAGGCTGTCGAAAAAGTCCGACGGACTTTTTCGACGCCTTCACAATAC
>CAMCDX010000019.1 GCA_945873695.1 uncultured Clostridia bacterium
AGGTATTGTGAAGGCGTCGAAAAAGTCCGTCGGACTTTTTCGACAGCCTGAAGAGGCTGTCCGACAGGACAGCCTCTTTTCAGTTTTTAGTCATTTCAGCAGTGCCTCCGCCACTTCCTGGACCTCCGGGAAAGGCCGCACCGGCGGCTGGGGAGAGGAGTGGGGGCCCAGCATCTTTTCCATCCAGATCATGTCGTACCAGCGGCCGAACTTGTAGCCGCACTGGTGGAACCGGCCCGCCTGCCGGAACCCCAGCCGCTGGTGGAACGCGGCGCTGTCCCGGGTCAGGTAGGGGTCCTCCGCCGCCGGATAGGCGATGCAGGCGTTGAGGTTCAGGATGTTCTGGAGTTTCAGGATCTCCTCCAGCGCCGTGTACAGCTTCCGGCCCACGCCCCGGCGCCGCAGGTCCTTTTCCACGTAAACGGAGGCCTCCGCGGCCCAGTCATAGGCCGCCCGGGCGTGAAAGGCGCCGGCGTAGGCGTATCCTACCGGCCGGCCGTTCTGTTCCGCCGCCAGATAGGGGTATTTCCCCAGCGTCCGGCGGATGCGGCTCCGAAATTCCTCCGCGGAGGGGACTTCATACTCGAAGGTGACGGCGGTCTCCTTTACATAAGGGGCGTAAATGTCCAGCAGGGTTTCCGCGTCCGCCTCCGACACGATCCGCAGGGTGATGTCTTCCATTTGACGAGACCTCCCATCGTTTTTCTGATGGTACCACGATGATCTTGACATTGCAACTGTCATTTTTTTAACACACAGGCCAAAATGTCACTACCATTTTAATGGGGAGTGTGCTATAATCAAATCACCAAAAGAGAGGAGGGTTCTCTATGAAAACCATCATCACCATCGGACGGCAGTTCGGCAGCGGCGGCAAGGAGGTCGGCATCCGGGTCGCCAAGGAGCTGGGCATCCCGTTCTATGATAAAGAGCTGCTCCAGCACGCCGCGGAGAAGAGCGGCCTATGCCAGAAGATCTTCGAGAATTTCGACGAGCGGCCCAAGAGCCTGCTGTACTCCATCGCCATGGATTCCTACATGTTCGCCCTGCCCGGCACCGGCGCCGGGGACTCCCTGGAGCAGCAGGTGTACCTGGCCACCTTCGACACCATCCGCCAGATCGCCGCTCAGGGCCCCTGCGTCATGATCGGCCGCTGCGCGGACTACGCCCTGGCGGACAATCCCGACCACCTGAGCATCTTCATCCATGCCCCTATGGACGTGCGCGTCCAGCGGGTGGCCAAGCGGCAGAACATTTCCCCGGAGGAGGCCCGCAAGCTCATCATCAAGACCGACAAACGCCGTGCCTCCTATTATGAGTATTACTCCTCCCAGAAGTGGGGCGCCGTGGAGAGCTACGACTTCTGCCTGGACTCCAGTTACTTAGGCCTGGGCGGCACCGTGGAGCTGATCCGGGCCATGGTGGAGCACAAGGAGCATCCCGTTCCCAGCCCCACCGAGGAGGACCCCACTCAGCAGAACTGACCGCGTATCCATCAGAAAGGGACCGCTGTTTCGGCGGTCCCTTTCCTGTTCAGTGCCTGTCCGGCTCCCGGCAGAAGCCGAAGGCCTCGTCAAACTTACCCTGGGCGTAAGCCTCTACATCCGCCTGATAGGACCGATAGGCCTCCAGCAGCCTCTCCGCCTCCGGCGTCAGCATCGCGCCGCCGCCGTGCTGGCCGCCGATGGTGGAGTCCAGCAGCTTGCAGCCGAAGACCTCCTCGGCGGTGCGGATAATGCGCCACGCTTTGGAGTAGGCCATCTCCATGGACAGCGCCGCTGCCCGCAGGGACCTGTGCTCCCGCACCCGCTCCAGCAGCGTAGCAATGCCCGGCCCGAAGCACCGCTGATTGTCGTCACTGTAAAGCCGCACCGTCAGCTTCAAATGCAGTTCCTTGCCCATGGCGTACCTCCCGCGTTCCGTTTTCCTTATTCTATCACAGCTGTCTGGATTTGCAAATGGAAGAACGTGTGATATAATGATGAGTAAGAAGAAAACCGCCGCCCTGGCGGCGTATCAGGAGGAAGAAATATGGAAAAAATCAGATTGGGCCGCACGGAATTGTACGTCACCAAGACCGCCTTTGGCGCTCTGCCCATCCAGCGCATTTCCAAGGCCGACGCCGTGAAGCTGGTCCGCCGGGCGGTGGACGGCGGCATCAACTACTTCGACACCGCCAACGCCTACACCGACAGCGAGGAGAAGCTGGGCGAGGCCCTTCAGGGTATCCGCCAGAACGTGGTGATCTCCACCAAGAGCGCCGGAAAGGACAAAAAGACCGTTCTGGCCCACATTGAGGAGAGTCTCCGCCGCCTGGGGACGGACTACATCGACTTGTTCCAGTTCCATAACCCCGCCGTCCTGCCGGACCCCAACGACCCCGACGGCCCCTTTGCCGCGGCCCTGGAGATGCAGGAGAAAGGCTATATCCGCCACATCGGCATCACCAACCACCGCCCCGGCGTGGCGAAAGCGGCCATCGAGTCCGGAAACTTCGAGACGCTGCAATTCCCCTTCTGCTATCTGGCCGCCGATACCGACTTCGCCCTGGTGGAGGGCTGCAAGCAGGCCGACATGGGCTTTATCGCCATGAAGGGCCTGTCCGGCGGCCTGCTGAACAACGCCGAGGCCTGCTACGCCTTTATGGGGCAGTACGACAACGTGGTGCCCATCTGGGGCATCCAGCACGAGTGGGAGCTGGACCAGTGGCTGGAGCTGGCGAAGCGGGAGGCAAAGCTGACGCCGGAGCTCCAGGCGGTCATCGACCACGACCGGCAGGAGCTGGCGGGCAATTTCTGCCGCAGCTGCGGCTACTGCCTGCCCTGCGCCGCCGGCATCGACATCCCCCAGGCCGCCCGCATGAGCGCCCTGCTGCGCCGCTCCCCCTACCAGCCCTACATGAGCGACGAGTGGTACGCCAAGATGCACAAGGTGGAGGAGTGTGTCCACTGCAACGCCTGCAAGAGCCGCTGCCCCTACGGCCTGGACACCCCGGCCCTGCTGCAGCTGATGCTGAAGGACTACGATGAATTCTACGCGGTCCACCACAACGACAAGTGAGGAGACGAACCGAATGCTTTTCAAAAATGAGGAGTCCAGCCTGAAGCTGGACATCGTGAACTACGAATTTCCCGCCGACGGCGGCGCCCCGGACAGCGACGACCGGAACTGGCTGGTCCTCCGGGCCACCTGGACAACCGAGGGTGGCGACGTGGTGAAGGACTCCAACAGCTGCTTGCTGACCTACGAGCTGAAGGAGATGACCGCCGGGCTGAAGGTGCTGAACGCTGGCATCAAGACGGAGTACGCCAGCGCCTTCGTGGAGCCCTACTTCGAACTGGCGGCCCAGGCTGTCGGCGACGAGTTCCAGGTGGATGTCTCCTTCTTCCTGCCCAACACCATGGACGGCGAGGACACCGCCGAGGTGTCCTGCGCCATGACGAAGGCAGAGATGACCGCCCTCATCGACGAGCTGGACAAGCTCTGCGCAAAGTACCCCGACCGGGCGTAAGGAGGCGCCGCCATGGCTCCGGAACCGCCGCTGTTCGCGTGGCTTCCGGAGCGGGGCCGGCACTTTGACGGCGAAGGAGGACTGCGCGGTGGTGCGGTTCCGGTACTGCTTGGCGCGCCGCGTCTGCTACGGGGCCTGCTGGGACCAGGGCCGCACCATTCTGGAGATGAAGCGGCAGTTGGCTGCTCAGTTCCCGCGATAATATCACAGGCTACGGACCGAACCTCCGGTCCGTGATTTGTTTTTTCGCAAAAAGGTCCCGCAACCGGAAGAGTTGCGGGGAAGTTGGTGGCCAGGCCACCGGTTTTGGAGTATGATCGGGCAAAACAAAAGCGAAGGAGCAATAAATATGACCTGCGGAGAGCGCATCAGACAGGAGCGGCAAAAACGGAAACTGTCCCAGGAGGACCTGGCGGAGCAGATGGACGTCAGTCGTCAGGCGGTGGGAAAGTGGGAGGCGGGCCAGGCCCGGCCCACACGGGAAAAGCTGGAGCGGTTGTCGGCCCTGTTTGAACTGCCGCCGGAGGTGTGGCGGGAGGAGCCGCCGGGGCGGGCCGCTCTCCGCCGTTGGCAGGCGGCCACGGCGGTGCTGGCCGCGGCGCTGTGCCTGACGCTGGCGGTGGGCTGGCTCCTGTGGCCCAGGGAGGGGGAACCGGAGGAGACGGAGGACTCCTACGTGGACACCTCTTATATGTTCCCCAAGACCCTGCCCTTGGACGCCGAGGAGGTGGAGGACTTCGGCCGCTGGTCCCTGGACCCCGGGGACCCGGAGGCGGTGACGGAGGAGAAGGAACTGGCCGGAGAAGCGGAGACCGTGTTCATCGACCAATTCCCCGGCTCCTCATGGCTGCGGATTATCCGGGGGGATCCGATGGCGGAGAACCACACCACCTTTTACGACGTCTATGCCCTATACCTTCTTCACATCACCGACCCCGACGCCCGGCTTGTCCCTCTGGGGCGTCTGGCGGAATATAACCACTATGTCGGCAGCGGCCTGGATGGCGCGGAGTATTTCACCAACGTCCTGGGACATGACGGCTGGAAGATCACGCTGTCCCAGGGCGCGGCCTGCGTCACCAGCTGGTATTTCTGCGTGGGAGAGGATGGAGTGCCCTATGTGCTGCTGGAGGCCAGCGGCAGCGGCGAACCCCAGGAGTGCGACGTAGACGGCGACGGAGAGAAGGAAGTGGTCACGTCCTTCGGCCTGCCCATAGGATGGACGGTGTACGACACAAAGCCGGATGGCCGGTGCGTGGCATATACGCTGGACCAGGAGGGTTATGGCCAGACGCCTGTCAGCTTTTCGGCGGAGGATGGCTTTGTGGTGACGGATTCCATCGGCACCGTCATGGCCCGCTACCTGCTGGCGGAAAACCAACTGGAGCGCCAGCCCCAGACGGATTTTTCCCTGGCGGACTATCCCGACGCGGCAGGCACCCGCCTGACCTTTTCCAATGCGGACCCGGACCAGGTGGTGTACAACGGCACCGTCCGGGTGACGCTCCGGCAGCAGGCGTATCTGGCCCTTCAGGAGCTGTACGGAATCACCGGCCTGACGGTGGACACCGCCTTCTGCACAGTCAGTGGGGACGGCTCGGTTACCTTTTCCGTGGACGCGGCGGGGGAGCGGGTGTTTTTTCAAATGGATTGGGGACGGGACCTCTGCGGCGGGGCGGAGCAGCCCGGATGCTCCCTGGTCTGGCGGTCCGAGGCAGACTGGTCACCGCTGGATGACCGCCTTGCCGCCCTGCCGGAGAGCGGCTCCTCCTGGACGGAACCGGAACAAGCCTCGGTCTGGATATACCGGCGGATGGACCGCCTCCGGGACGGGGAACTCATTACCGTGGTCCGGGACCCCGAGGACGGAACGGAAGGTCCCGCCCGCTGTTTCCTCTATCTCAGCGACGGCAGCTACTATGAGGCCACCCTCACGGGCAGCGGTCTGCTCCGCAGCTTTTCCGGCCCGTATCCGGCGAAAAAATCGTGAATCATGAAAAAAGGCCGTCCCGTAAGGGACGGCCTCAGGCTGTCGAAAAAGTCCGACGGACTTTTTCGACGCCTTCACAATACCTCGATTTTCTGGCCGCTCTGCTGCCCGAAAATCTGCCGCTGCGCGGCGCAAACGCCTGCTGGCGCAGGCTTTTTGCAGGCATTTGATTCCACACGAAGGGGCTCCCGCCCCCTCGTACTCCCCCTGCAAAATGCAACCCAGTTGCTTTAAGCAGACGTTTTTCGACAAGCTGAAGGCCGTCCCAAACGGGATGGCCTTTTCATATGAATGTGGAACAATTATTCTGCCTTGGGGCCGGCAGCCACCACCTCGGCGCTCATGTGGGTGTACTTCTTGAAGTTCTCGTTGAAGCTCTTGGCCAGCTTCTGGCAGCTCGCCTTGTAAGCGGCCTTGTCTTCCCAGGTGTTCTCGGGGATCAGCAGCTCAGAGGGCACGCCCTCAATGGCGGTGGGCACCTGGACGCCAAAGGTAGGATCGGTGACGAACTCGCCCTGCTCGATGGCGCCGGTGAGGGCGGCGGTGACCATGGCCCGGGTGTAGCTGAGCTTCATCCGCTTGCCGGTGCCGTTCCAGCCGGTGTTCACCAGATACACATGGGCGCCGGACTTCTCCACCTTCTCCGCCAGCATACCGGCGTAGACGGAGGGGTCCAGGGGCAGGAAGGGCTCGCCGAAGCAGGTGGAGAAGGTGGGCACGGGCTCGGTGATGCCGATCTCAGTGCCGGCCACCTTGCTGGTGAAGCCGGAGACGAAGTAGTACATGGCCTGGTTCTTATCCAGCTTGGAGATGGGAGGCAGCACGCCGTAGGCGTCGGCGGTGAGGAAGATAACGGTCTTGGGCACGCTGGGGCTCATGCCGGAGAGCTCCGCGTTGGGGATGTACTCCACGGGATAGCCCACGCGGCTGTTGACGGCCAGAGAGTCGTCGTCAAAGTCGAACTCCCGGGTCTCGTCGTCCATCACCACGTTCTCCACGAGAGCGCCGAACTTGATGGCGTTGTAGATCTCGGGCTCGCCCTCGGGACTGAGGTTGATGCACTTGGCATAGCAGCCGCCCTCAAAGTTGAACACGGAGTCGTCGGCCCAGCCGTGCTCGTCATCGCCGATCAGCATCCGATTGGGGTCGGCGGACAGGGTAGTCTTGCCGGTGCCGGACAGGCCGAAGAACACGGCGGAGTCGCCGTCCTTGCCGATATTGGCGGAGCAGTGCATGGGGAACACGCCCATCTTGGGCAGCACGTAGTTCATGACGGAGAAGACGGACTTCTTGATCTCGCCGGCGTACTGGGTGCCGCAGATGACCACCAGCTTCTCCTCGTAGTCCACCAGGATGGCGGCCTCGGAACGGGTGCCGTCGATCTCGGGGATGCACTTGAAGCCGGGGGCGGCGATGATGGTGTAGTCGATCTTGAAGTCCTTCAGCTGCTCAGCGGTGGGACGGCGCAGCAGCTGGTGGATGAACAGGTTCTGTGAGGCCAGCTCGTTGACGATGCGGAAGGACTGGGTGTACTTGGGGTCCGCGCCGGCGAAGCCGTCGAAAATGAAGATCTCCTTGTTCTGGAGATAGGCCACGACCTTGCTCTTGATGGCGTCGAACTTGGCCTTCTCGATGGGGCGGTTTACCTTGCCCCAGGCGATCTCGTCGTGGACGGCGGGGGTGTCCACGATGAACTTGTCGTTGGCACTGCGGCCGGTGTACTTGCCGGTTTTGACAACCAGCGCACCGGTGTTGGAGAGCTTGCCCTCGCCCCGGCGCAGCGCGTGCTCCGTCAGCTGGGCGGGGGTCAGGTTGCGGTAGACGGCGGAGGCATTGATGATGCCCAGGGACTCCAGACCATAAGTTTCCATGATAATGTTCCTCCTTCAAAATGATAAGCGGCGGGATCTTGCAAATAGGGCTTGAGGTGGTCCCACAACGGTTCCAAAAATGATACCAGTATATATTTTACACGATTTTAGCGGAAAAGGCAAGAGCTGGAGAAAAGGAGTCTCCTTTGCCGAAAACTTATATTACAGCCACACGGTTTCGGATCACCGTCAGCGTATCCGTGTACGTGTCGATGGATATAAGAGTCTCCTTTCACTGCCCCCGCAGCGCCTCTGCCAGCCGGGCGAAGTCCGCCAGGGTCAGCTGCTCGCCCCGGACGCTGGGGGGAAAGCCGCAGGCGGCGATGGCGGCCTGGATGGGCTCTTTGCCCATTCCCAGAGCGGAGGCCAGGCTGTTGCTGAGGGTTTTCCGCCGCAGCAGGAAGGCGCCCCGCACCACCTTGAAGAACCAGGCCTCGTCCGCCACCTCCACGGCGGGCCGCTGCCGCCGGACACAGCGGATGACGGAGGAGGTCACCTTGGGCGCCGGCAGAAACTTCTCCGGCGGCACGTCGAACAGCAGCTCCGTGTCCATATAGTACTGCAAAAACAGGGAGAAGGAGCCGCCGTCAGAGGACCCCTGGGGGGCGCACAGCCGCCGGGCCACCTCCCGCTGGATGAGCACCGTTACCGTCTCGAAGCAGGGGGTCTCCACCAGCTTTGTCAGCACCGGGGTGGTGATGTTGTAGGGCAGGTTGGCACAGACGATGGGACGGAGCCCCTGGAACTTCTCCGCCGCCAGGGCGTTCAGGTCCAACTTCATCACGTCTCCCGGTACGATCTCCACGTTGGGGTAGGGGGCCATGGTCTCCGCCAGAACAGGCAGCAGGGACTTGTCCAGCTCCACGGACACCACCTTTCCCGCCCGCCGGGCCAGCTCCGCCGTCAGGGGGCCGATGCCGGGGCCAATCTCCAGCACGCCGCAGCCCTCGTCCGCCTGGGACGCGGCGGCGATGTCGCGAGGGACCTGGGGGTCGATGAGAAAGTTCTGGCCCATGGATTTGGAAAAGTGGAACCCGTGCCGCCCCAGCAGCTCCCGGATGTCGTTGTAATCGCAGAGATTCATGGCAAACCCGCCTTTTCAGTATGATGAGGGTAGTATATCAAAAAAAACGGGGTTTGAAAACCCCGGCGGATCCTGTAAAATAGATGTATTACAGAGAAAAAAGGAGCCGCCATGATCAAGACCATCTTCTTTGACCTGGACGATACGCTGCTGGACTTCACCGCCGGCGAGGCCAGCTCCCTGTCCAAGGCTTTTCTCCAGTCGGGCATCCAGCCCACGCCCGCCATCCTGGAGCGGTACCACGTCATCAACCTCAGCCAGTGGGAGCTGCTGGAGGAGGGAAAGCTGACCCGTGACCAGGTGCTGACCCGCCGGTTCGACATCCTGTTCGCCGAGCTGGGCGTGACCCGGTCCAGCCGCCGGGTCTGTGACCTGTACGAGGGGCTGCTGGCGGAGGAGCACACCCTGCTCCCCGGCGCCCGGGAGCTGCTGGAGACGCTGGCGCCCCGGTATGAGCTATACCTGGCCTCCAACGGCGCGGCGGCGGTGCAGCACCGCCGGCTGGATGGGGGAGACCTGCGCCGGTACTTCCGAAAGGTCTTCATCTCCGAGGAGGTGGGCTTCAACAAGCCGGACCGCCGGTTCTTTGAGGCCTGCTTCGCCGCCATCCCCGGCTTCGACCCCGCCGCGGCCCTGATGGTGGGGGACAGCCTGACCTCCGACATCCGGGGCGGCCGGGACGCCGGCATCCGCACCTGCTGGTTCGATCCCAAGGGCAAGCCCTCCCGCCCGGACATCCTTCCCGACTGCCGCGTCACGGACCTCGCCCGGCTGCCCGCTCTGCTGGAGCGCCTGTAAACGAAAACTCCCCCGGTACGTTTCGTACCGGGGGAGAACTGCGTATGCTCGTTGATTACTCCAAAATATACACGGTGCAGCCACGGCGGCCAAAGTTGACGCACTGCTGATAGGTGTCGTGATACAGGTCCACGATATTCCCGCGGACGCCGGTATCCTCAGCCACGGCCATGCCGTAGACGATGCCGTCGTTGGTGACGATATACATCTTGGTGCCCAGGGGGATAACGCTCTTGTCCACAGCCACAACGCCCTTGCGGACGAAGGTGCCGGTGGCAGTGGTGTAGTCCGCGCCGCCGTGACCGGCGGTGTAGGCCGTGGCGGTCATGGACTTGGCGGAGGAAAAGGTCATGGTGGCGCCGGACTGGAAGGTCAGAACGCCGCTGCCGTCCGCGTTTTTGGTCACGTTCACCAGCCGGTCGTCGGCGGTGACGGTGGTAGCGGTGCCGTATTCCACGATCTCGTCTACGGCGGTGGAGCCCAGCTCCTCCACGAACTGGCGGGACACCAGCTCGCCGCCGGACCACACCACCTCATAGACGGCGGTGCGGACGCCGTCGGCACCGGCCTGGACCACCTTTTCCGTGCCCTTGGCCATTTGGGCGTTGGGCCGGCGAATGGTCTGGTGGGCCACCGGCTCCGTGGTCTGCTCATAGTAAGTGAGCTCCGAGGCGATGGTCAGCTTGGCGCCGCTGCCGGACAGATCCATCAGGACCATCTCCAGGGGCCCCAGGTCGATGTGGAGCCGGTTCAGCAGGGCGGAGACGCTCTCCGCCTTGGCCTTGGCGGTGATCTGAGCGCCGTTGTGGGTGATGGTCACCGTCTGTCCGGCGGTGAGGGCCACGTCGTATCCGGCGCGGCTGGTGGAAAGCTGGATGAGCTGAGAGGAGAAATCCTTCTCCACCTGGGCGTCGTCATCCAGCACAATGGCGGAATCGCCGGTCCCGGTCAGGATATACAGGGCGCTGGCCCAGTCGGTGGCGACCCAGCTGACACACAGCATCGTCGCCAGCGCGAAGGCGGCCATCTTGTGGCGGTTCCAGAGAGCATGCAGTTTTTTTCGCAGGTCTGTCGTATTCAAAACCATACCTCCCGAAAAAAGATCTTCCAACCGAATCCTTCCCACATTTTGGGAGAAGCATACAAGAAAAAACAACTTGTTACTTTTGTTACCGATTGAAAAACTGGGGCTAGTATACACCTGATTCCCACTTTTGTCAAGTTTTCAGCGGATCACGGGTGTTATGTCTCCCACTTTGGACAAAAATACAGCCACTCCGACTGGAAGATACTGTAAGATGGAATCAAACAGTAACAAAATGGTGACAACTTTGGAGCACAAAAAATCGCCTGTATCCAAACGCTTGGATACAGGCGATTTTTTTAAATAATCAGCAAATTTCGAAACTTATCCACGGGCTTCGGGGGTAAAGCCCAGATCCTCCAGCTCGCCCAGGGCGGTCTTGACGCAGTTCTGGCAGCCGTCAATAGTCACGGTCTTGTCCGCCAGGCTGACGGCAAACTTCAGCTCTGCCTGGGTGAGGGCGTTGGTGATACGCTTCACGCAGTTTTCACACATCATATCAGGCACGGAAATGGTGGTCATAGTCATTGCTCCTTTATTTCATCAGTTTTTGAATGGTGACCAGGAGGTCGTCCACGACCTCCAGCTGTCCGTTTTGGATGTCCCGCACCACGCAGGTGCGGATGTGGTTGCCCAGCAGCTCCCGGGAAAATGCGTTCAGCGCCGACTGGATGGCAGAGACCTGGGTGAGGATGTCGGTGCAGTAGGCCTCCTTCTCCACCATGCCCCGGACGCCCCGGACCTGGCCCTCGATGCGGCTGAGCCGCTTCAGCAGCGCCTCGTATTCCTCCGCCTCCCGGTGCTTATGGCGGCAGCAGTCCTTCTCTTCCATATGTCTCCTCCTTTTATAACTTGGCCCGGCCCAGCCGCAAAGCGTTGCCTACCACGCACACAGAGCTGAGGGACATGGCTGCCCCCGCGAACATGGGGGAGAGCAGCGGCCCGCCGAAGAGATACAGCAGCCCCGCGGCGATGGGGATGCCCACGGTGTTGTAGCAGAAGGCCCAGAACAGGTTCTGCTTGATGTCCCGCAATGTCAGGGCGGACAGCCGCAGGGCCCGGGGTACGTCCTGCAGGTCCGAGCGCATCAGCACGATGTCAGCGGACTCGATGGCGATGTCGCTGCCGCTGCCGATGGCGCAGCCCACGGCGGCGGCGGTGAGGGCGGGGGCGTCGTTGATGCCGTCGCCCACCATCATCACTTTTCTCCCCTGGTCCTGCAATTGTTGGATGACGCCGGCCTTCTCCTCCGGCAGCACCTCGGCAATGACCTGGTCCACGCCCACCAGGTTTCCGATGTGCTCCGCCGCCGCCCGGTTGTCGCCGGTCAGCAGCACCACCCGGATGCCCTGGTCCTTCATCTGTTGGATGGCGGCGGCGCTGGTCTCCTTCACCGGGTCCGCCACGGAGATGAGCCCCAGCAGCTTGCCGCCGGCGGCGAAGAACATGGGGGTCTGTCCCTGGGCGGACAGCCGCTCCGCGTCGGGCAGCAGGGGAGTGACTTCTACGCCCCGCTCCTCCAGCAGCCGCCGGTTCCCCGCCAGCGCCGTTCTGCCGCCCAGTTCCGCCGCCAGGCCCCGGCCGGACAGGTTCTCAAACGACTCCGGCTTTTCCAGGTCCGTGAAGCCCTTCCCGGCGGCGTAGGCGGTGATGGCCTCGGCCAGGGGGTGGGCGGATACCGACTCCATGGCTGCCGCCGTCCGCAGCAGTGTGTCCACGTCGCATTGATAGGGGAGCACCTCTGTCACAGCGGGGGCGCCTTCGGTGACGGTGCCGGTCTTGTCCAGCACCACCGTGTCCACGCTGTGGGTGATCTCCAGGATCTCGCCGGACCGAATCAGAATGCCGTGGCGGGCCCCCAGTCCGGTGCCTACCATGATGGCGGTGGGCGTCGCCAGCCCCAGGGCGCAGGGGCAGGCGATGACCAGCACGGAGGTGAACACCCGCAGCACGAAGGCGAAGGGCTGGCCCGCAATGGCCCAGGCTGCCGCCGCCAGCAGAGCAATGGCGATGACGGCAGGCACGAACACCCCTGCCACCTTGTCGGCGGTCTTGGAGATGGGGGCTTTCTTCCCCTGGGCGTCCTCCACGAAACGGATGATCCGGGCCAGGGTCGTGTCCTCGCCGGTGCGGGTCACCTGGACGTACAGCACGCCGTTCTGGTTCACACTGCCGCCGATGACCTCGCTGCCCGCGGCCTTCTCCACCGGCAGACTCTCGCCGGTGAGCATGGCCTCGTTGACGCTGCTCTCCCCCTTGGTCACCACGCCGTCCACCGGTACACGCTGGCCGGGCTTCACCAGGACGATATCTCCCGTCTTCAGGCTCTTGGTGGGCACCTCCCGGCCACTGTCCGCCAGAATGGCGGTGTCGGGGGAGAGGCGCATCAGGGCGGTGATGGCGCCCTTGGTCTTCTGCATGTTCCGGCTCTCCAGGAACTTGCCCAGAGATACCAGCGTCAGCACCACGGCGGCGGACTCATAATAAAGGTTATGGACGTAAACGTGGGGATCGTCGGAGATCAGGAAGGTCATTACCACGCTGTACGCGAAGGAGCAGGCGGAGCCGATGGCCACCAGGGAGTCCATGTTGGGATTCCCGTGGAACAGGGCCTTGAAGCCGCTGGTGAAGAAGTGCCGCCCGCAGTACAGAACCGGGACGGTCAAAAGCAGCTGCAAAATGGCGAAATTCACCGGATGGGTGTGCATGGAGAAGATGTCCGGCAGGGGAAGGGCCGGCAGCCCAAAGGGCAGCATCTGCCCCATGGACACGTACAGCAGCGCCACGGAAAAAACCGCCGCCGTGATCAGCTCCCACTTTTTCCGCCGGAGGGCGGCTTCCTCCCCGCCCTTGGCGTCTTTCTCCGCCTGTTCCGTTTTCCTGCCGTGAAGGGTTGCGCCGAAGCCCGCCTTCTCCACCTTGGCCACGATCTGCTCCGGCCCCACCTGGGTCTCGTCGTAGCGGATGGTCATGATGCCGGTGGTCAGGTTCACGTCGCTGCGCTCCACCCCCGGCAGCCGCCGGGTCACTTTTTCCACGGACGCGCTGCACGCCGCGCAGTGCATCCCGGAGATGTCATATCGTTCTTCTCTCATGGGACCTCCTGATACCCCCTGGGGGTATGCTTTCTGAATGGTACTATATACCCCCTGGGGGTATTTGTCAAGGGTGGTTTTCCGTAGGTTTCCCCACACTTTGAAAAATTTGCGAAAGCCCTTGACTTCCTTGAGAAGTGTGATATGATGGAGCCGAAGCAAACGAAAAATTTGACTATCTAAAAATTTTTGTATGGTGAGGCAGCATGAGAGAACAGATCAAATGGGCCGTGAATCATATGCCGGCCAGTGAGGACCGCCAGCTGGAGGTCATGTCCCTGCGCAATGTGGCGAAAGCATCCTTTTTCCACAACAGCATTCCCCAGTACTCCATTACCCCCCTGGCCTGCCTGAACGGCATGGCCAAGTACTTAGGCCTGGGTGGCCTGTATGTGAAGGACGAGTCCTACCGCTTCGGCCTCAACGCCTTCAAGGTGCTGGGCGGCTCCTTCGCCATGGCCCGGTATATCGCCCAGCAGATGGGGCGGGACGTCAGTGAGATGACCTACGACTACCTGACCAGCGAAGCCTTCAAGCGGGAGTTCGGACAGGCCACCTTCTTCACCGCCACCGACGGCAACCACGGCCGGGGCGTGGCCTGGGCGGCCAACAAGCTGGGCCAGAAGGCGGTGGTCCACATGCCCAAGGGCAGCAGCCAGAGCCGGTTTGAGAACATTAAAAAAGAGGGCGCTCAGGTCACCATTGAGGATGTGAACTACGACGAGTGCGTCCGCATGGCCGCCGCCGAAGCCGCCCAGACGAAGCACGGCGTGGTGGTTCAGGACACCGCCTGGGAGGGCTATGAGGAGATCCCCGCCTGGATCATGCAGGGCTACGGCACCATGGCCGGCGAGGCCGCCGACCAGCTGCGGCAGGTGGGCGTCAACCGTCCCAGCCATGTGTTCGTCCAGGCCGGCGTGGGCAGTCTGGCCGGCGCCGTGGTGGGCTTCTTCACCAACCTGTTCCCCAACGATCCCCCCAAGTTCATCGTCATGGAGGCCCGGGCGGCGGACTGCCTGTACCAGGGCGCCGTGGCCGGGGACGGCCAGCCCCGCATCGTGGATGGCGATCTGAAGACCATTATGGCGGGCTTGGCCTGCGGCGAGCCCAACATCATCTCCTGGGACATCCTGCGCAACCACGTCTCCGCCTTCGTCTCCTGCCCCGACTGGGTCAGCGCCCGGGGCATGCGGATGCTGGGCGTGCCCGTGAAGGGCGATCCCACGGTGATCTCCGGCGAGTCCGGCGCGGTGGGCATGGGCCTCATTGCCGCTATCATGGAGACCGACGAGTACAAGGACCTGCGGGAGTACCTGGGCCTGGACCGGTTCAGCCAGGTGCTGATGTTCTCCACCGAGGGCAACACCGACCCCATGAAGTTCCGAAAGGTTCTGTGGGACGGCGAATATCCCACGGTCTGAGTGTCAAAATCCGCGGCGGCGGATGGCGTGTCCGCATAAGGACGGCTTGAAGTTTTAAGGAATGGCAGGTATTGCGAAGGCAGTGCCTGCCATTTTTTATGATGGAAAACCGGCTCCGCGAAAACTGCGGAGCCGGTTTCGTCAGGTCGTATGTGGCGGTTCGCCGCGAAGCTCAGTCGGGCAGCAGGGACCGATCACGGTGCTCAGGAAAGGCAGCACCAGCTTCCAAATCGCCGGGCCGCCGGCCAGAGTGGCGGCAATGCACAGAACTGTCAGGGAAAATCGCTTCATGGTCCTTTGCCTTTTCCGCTCATGCACCCTCAGAGAGATTCCGGCCTTCGGCGGAGCGGTCGTCACTTTTTTTCAGGAAGGCACCCACAAAGGCGTCTTCTGCCTTTTTGTAGCCGCCCACCACAGTGTCCTCAACGGCATTGCAGGCGCCCACGACAGCGTTCCCCACCTTGCCGGTCTTCAGCCTGTACTCGCTTATCATTCCATTCCTTCTGTTATGATTTCGGATCCATGTATTTGTGTACAACTTGCTTTGATGGTGATATCATACCGCTGAATTGTTTGCGCATTGATTCAGAATCGTTTGAGAATTGTTAAAGTGAAGAAGCCCTTTGTTCCTTTTCAGATCCGCTCAAAAGGAAAACGCATTATCCGAACACAATTTAAAAATCTGTTTCTTGTCCAAGCCGGCTTCTGTTGTCATAATGGAGGTAATAAACGATCATGGAAATGAGGTGTCCTATGAAAGCGGCAATCTACGGAGGAAAGCGCTCCGTTTTGATGGAGGAACGGCCCACCCCGGTCTGCGGGGAACACGACGTCCTTCTCCAAAATCTGTACGCCAGCATCTGCGGGACGGATGTGGCGGTCTATACCCACGGCCCCGGCACCGGCCACAAAATCACGGTGGGCGGCGAGTTCGGCCATGAGACCGTGTGCCGGGTCGCGGCGGTAGGCAGGGAAGTGACGGACTTCCGGGTGGGAGAGATCGTCTATCCCTATCCGCTGCTGGTCACCGGCGATACCCGCCGGGCCGGGACCATCGGCGGCTTTTCCGAATACATCCTGGCCCCCGATCCGAAACCCGGCAAGCAGCTTTACAAGGTGCCCGACGGTATTGCGCCGAAAACTGCTTGCCTCATCGAGCCTTTCACTGTGGGCACCCGGGCGGCCCGCCGGAGCGAGCCCCGGCAGGGTGAAAACGCCATCGTGTTCGGCGCCGGGACCATCGGTATCGCTGCCGCCGTGGCCCTGAAGGAGTTCGGCTGCAAACAGGTCCTGGTGACGGACCTGTCCAACCTGCGGCTGGAGAAGGCGGCGGGCCTGGGCTTTGCTACCTGCAACTCCGGGAAAGAGGACCTGAAGGCCAAAGCCATGGAGGTGTTCGGCAGGGCCCGGAGCCTCGCCGGAGAGACCGCCGACGCGGACATCTACATCGACGCGGCGGGCGCGCCCAACCTGATCGAGCTCTACCAGGAGATGGGCAAGATCCAGAGCCGCCTGGT
Organism: uncultured Clostridia bacterium; assembly: GCA_945873695.1. Lineage (GTDB taxonomy): Bacteria > Bacillota > Clostridia > Oscillospirales > Oscillospiraceae > Oscillibacter. Next base: position 16,372 of record CAMCDX010000019.1, read on the forward strand.
GGTGGTGGCCGTCCTGGCGGGCAAGCGGCCCGTCGACGTGCTGGCCATGACCTACGCCCAGCACGCCCTCATCGGTAGCGGCGGCTATATGCCGGAAGACGTGGGGATGGTCATGGACATCATGGCGGGCGGGAAGTACGACATCGCCTCCATCATCACCCATGAGTTCCCCCACGAAAGACTGGCGGAGGCCATCGAGACCGCCGCCCGGCCGGACAAGGCGCTGAATGTGGTCATCAACTACGGACTGTAAATCAAAAGCGAGGGCTGTTCGGATGAACAGCCCTCGCAGCTTGTCGAAAAACCACTGCTTAAAGCAACTGGGTTGCATTTTGCAGGGGGAGTACGAGGGGGCGGGAGCCCCTTCGTGTGGAATCAAATGCCTGCAAAAAGCCTGCGCCAGCAGGCGTTTGCGCCGCGCAGCGGCAGATTTTCGGGCAGCAGAGCGGCCAGAAAATCGAGGTATTGTGAAGGCGTCGAAAAAGTCCGTCGGACTTTTTCGACAGCCTGCGAGGGCTGTTCGGATGAACAGCCCTCGTTCGATATGTGGATGTATTTGGTTCAGTCGTGGATACCGCGGGTCAGAGGAATCAGCATCAGCAGGACCACAATGCCCACCAGACCGATGACGATGCCCAGGTCCATCTTGCCGAACACCATGGTCAGGCACATCCCCGCTCCCAGAAGCAGCGCGCCCAGCACGCCGGCCATCAGTAGCAGGATGTTTCCCGGCCCGGAGATGCCGGTCAGATGGAGCGTCCGGCTGGCAGCCGCACTGTACTGGGCCCGGAACTCGTCGCTGCCGGCTCTCAGATATTGCATGCCCTTTTTCAGCGGGTTTTCTCCCATGGTTCTACCTCCACGATAGGGCCTGGTGCTGTCTGATTTTGTACCATAGCACACGGTTGTTTGAGTTTTGTTAAAATGAGAGAGGTTTGAAACATTCTTTTAAAGGATCTCCGTTTGCGGCAAACAGTCCAGCAGAATCGGGCACAGTTCTTCCGGCGTTTCCAGACAGCCATCCTCCACCCACTTTCGCAGGAGGGAGGTAAAACCTGCCTGATAAAAGGTCAGGTAGTACAGCATGGCCTGTTCGTCTGTCACGCCGTGCTGATGGCAGTGCGGCTTCACAACAGTCTCCCACAGCTGTTCGAAGCCCTCCTCCAGCGGGAATTTCACCCGGTGACGCAGGCAGATGCGGTAAAAGTTTTTGTTTTTCTCGATGTGGCGGAGAAAATGGATCAGAAAATCATGGTGGAATACATTCCACATCCCGACGCCCCGGGCCTGGAACTCCTCATAGAGATCCTGCCGGATCAACCGCTCCACTCTCGCCATCAGATCGTAAATATCCTCGTAATGAGCGTAGAAGGTGGTGCGGTTGATATGCGCCTCCTTGCAGATATCCATGACTGTGACATCCTTCAGCTCCTGGTTTTCCATAAGCTTCATCAGGGCATCCTGCATTCGCTTTTCGGAATCCTGATACCGCTGATTGTTTTTCATGTTCATATGACCGCTCCGTTCCGCAATGCTCTCAACACTGAAAAGTAATGGCAATTGATTATTTGATTATATGTTGAGATAATGCCGCAGGCAAGTCTTTTGTTTTTGAATCATCGAAAAGGGCTGCGCTTTCACGCCCTGAAAAGAGAGCGCTAACGCTTGGGAGACGACGCGGTAAATCGGTTTCATTTCCGATGGCTCAATCCATGCTCGTGAGCAAGTTTGATGGAGGAAACAGCGGGAGCCGCGGCTGTTTTGTCATGCTTTTGTTACGATTCCGCCGGCGGTGCCGTGGTATCATGAAAAAAATCGAGAGGGGGGCGGCTGCATGGAGGGTATGTGCGGAAAGAACTGTGAGAGCTGCGGCTGGCGGGAGACGCTGGCGTGTCCGGGCTGCCAGGAGGGGCCGGGGAGAGTGTTCTCCGGCGACTGCGAGATCGCGGCCTGCTGCCGGGGCAAGGGCCACGAGACCTGTGCCACCTGCGGCTTTTTGGATAGGTGCCGTGGCCGGATCGAGGACGAACCCGCCCGCCGGCAAAGGGCCCGGGAGCGGGAAGCGGAACGCCGGAAGCGGCTGGATGAAAAAGCGCCCATCCTGGGGAAATGGGTGTGGGTGCTGTTTTGGCTGTTCATCCCAAGCGAGATCGGCTCCCTGATGACCAACGAAAGTCTGGCCCAGGCGCTGCCGGCGCTGGAGCTGCCGGGGCAGGTTTTGACGGTGGCCGTCAGCCTGGCCTATGCCTTTGGCCTGTGGAAGCTGACGCCGGTGGGACAGCGCTACCGCGTCGCGGCGGCCTGTACGCTGGCGACAGTGGCCTCCGGCCTCCTGACGTTGGCGGGCCTCTCTCAGGGGAGCGGCCTGTGGTGGCTCATCACCCTGCCGCTGCTGGCGGTGGAGCTGGCGGGTGTGTACCAGGAGTACAACGCCCACGCCGAGGCGCTGGACGGCGTGGACGACGGCCTGGCGGAGAAGTGGCGGAAGCTGTGGAAGTGGGAGATTGGCTTACTGGCAGGGATGTTCGGCTGCATGCTGCTGGTGCTGATGGCCGGTGTGCTGGGCCTTCTGGCGTTGATCGCGGTGGCCATCGGCATCGTGGTGGTGGGCGTGCTGAAGCTGGTATACCTGTATCGGACGGCGAAGGTGTTCCGCGCCCATGAGGCGAAGGAGGTCTTATGAAGCTCTTGTTCAAACAGCGGTTTTTCAGCTGGTTCGACAGCTATGACATCTATGACGAGGCGGGGAACGTGGTTTACACTGTGGAGGGCAAGCTCTCCTGGGGCCACTGCCTCCACATCCTGAACAGCGCCGGGGAGCACATCGGCACGGTGAAGGAGCGGGTGCTGACCTTCCTGCCCAAGTTTGAGATGTACGTGGGCGGCGATTACGTGGGCTGCATCCAGAAGGAGTTCACCTTCTTCACGCCCCGGTTTGACATTGACTGCAACGGCTGGCAGGTGGAGGGCAGCTTCCTGGAGTGGGACTACGCCGTGACGGAGGCCTGCGGCGCCCCGGTGGCCCGGATCTCCAAGGAGCTGTTCAACTGGACGGACACCTACGTCATCGACGTGGCGGACCCCGGGAACGCCCTGTGCGTGCTGATGCTGGTGCTGGCCATCGACGCGGAGAAGTGTTCCAGAGATTAAAAAAGTCAGGCACGTTTTCGTGCCTGACTTCAGGCTGTCGAAAAAGTCCGACGGACTTTTTCGACGCCTTCACAATACCTCG
>CAMCDX010000020.1 GCA_945873695.1 uncultured Clostridia bacterium
CGAGGTATTGTGAAGGCGTCGAAAAAGTCCGTCGGACTTTTTCGACAGCCTGCAAGGACCATCCCGTGAGGGATGGTCCTTGTTTGTTACAGCAGGTCCTTCAGCCGGCTCAGGGGGAAGGGCGGCTCCGCCAGGGGGCGGACCGCCAGGCTCATCAGCAGGGCCGGGTTGTCGTCGGCGGCCACCCGGTTGGAGTGGAGGACGCCGCAGACCTTGCAGCGGTGGATGACGGCCCACTCGCCGCCTCTCCGCACCCATACCGCCACCGGCTCCATGGTGCCGCCGCAGCCGGCGGCCCGGTCTCCGGGCTCGTCGTCCAGGTGGACGCTGGAAAGGCAGTTGGGGCAGTGGTTGCGGTGGTGGCTCCCGGCCCCTTCGGGGCCCACGGGCCAGCCGCAGACACGGCAGGTGAATACGTCATTGCAGGGTTGGACGCGGTAGTCGGGTCTCTTGCGCTTTTGATCAGTGGGGTGCATGTGCCTGCCTCCTCGAAAGTCGTTTTTCACAGCTCCGGGAGGTCGTGCTTTCACGGAACAGACCTCCCGGTCAGTCCGCAAGCACCGAGGTGCGGTACAGAATCAAACAGCAATTCTCCTTTTTTCAATATGCGGCTGTGCGCCGCTTTCAGTATAGAGGGCCGGCGGGCCGCCGTCAAGACAGCAGGGGCTCAGCCGGTGACTTTTTTGAAGTTGCCCAGCGTTTCGCTGACGGTGGACACGTAGGCGAAGGTGTCCGGGAACTCCCGCAGGAGGTCCTGGAACCTCACGATCTGGTGGCGGTTCACCACGCAGATCAGCAGCGCCCGGGGCGTGTCCGAGTACATCCCCTGGGCGGGGAGCACCGTCACGCCGTGGCGGAGCTCCTGCAGCAGCCGGGCGGCCAGGGCGTCGGCGTGGCAGGTGACCACCTCGAATTTCAGCGCTGTCTTGCCGCCCTTCAGGATGGCGTCACTGATGCGGGAGCTGAGGTAGCAGTAGATCAGGCACAGGATCACCGGCTCGAAGTGGCAGCCGTAGACGAAAAAGGACAGCGCCGCCACCGAGGCGTTCAGCCCGAAGATCAGCCAGACCAGGCTGGCCGCCGGGTGCTTCCCGCGGACCCAGGCGGCCACGATGTCCGTGCCGCCGGTGGAGCCGTTCTGCCGGATCACCAGCCCGTACACCAGGCCGCTGACCACGCCGGCGGCCACCGGGCCCAGGATGGCGGAGGTGCCGTTGGCGGTGTGGTAGACCAGGGGGCCCAGGTCCATCCGCCCCATGATCAGTGTGGCGCAGGAGAAAACCGCCACGAACAGCAGGCTCTTCCGGGCAAAGTCCGGGTCCAGCATCCGCCAGGCCAGCAGGATCAGGGGAATGTTGATCATCAGGGAAAAGCTGCCGATGCTGATGTGGAACAGGTACTGGATGATGGTGGCAAGGCCGTTGATCCCCGCCGGGGCGAAGGCGTTGGGGAAGACAAAGCACTCATAGCTCAGCGCCATGAGCAGGGCCAGCGCCGCCACGGTCAGGTGGCTTTTCAGTATTTTGCCGGGGGTGGTTGTCATGATGGCGCGCTCCTTCCGAAGTTCTTCCGGCAGTATACGCCTTCTTTTGACAAAATGCAACAAAAAATGCAAAAATTTGAAGAGTTTGCAAGAAAAGATTCACATCGTGCAAAACCGGCCGTTTTTTTGCGGTTCCGGCCGGTTTTTGCGGGGGGATCAGGGAAATGACGCAGAGGGGCGGCGGACTTTCACCATTTCGCGGAAGGGCAGGCCTACGCCGTGTGCCGGGTGAGCCGCTCCGGGTGGTCCGGCGGGGCCTGCTCCGGCGCCGCCGGTTTGTTTCGAAATACGAAAGCCCCTTCCTTCATAAAAAGGAAACGGCCGTTTATTTGTCAGGGGCTCAGCTGTCCTTTGCCAGCAGAAAGATGGTGGCGATGATGGCGGCGAAGCCGATGAGGTCCGTCACGGAGAAGCGGGTCCCCAGCCACAGGGCGGAGAACACGGCGGCGGCCACGGGCTCCGTGGCGGCCAGCATGGAGGAGCGGACCGGCCCCACGTCGGCCACCCCCTGCATGATGAGGGAGAAGGCCAGAGCCGTGCCCAGCAGCACGGTGGCCGACAGAGCCAGCCAGCCCTGGACGGGAAGGCTGACGGAGTAGGTCCAGCTGCGGGCCGCCAGATTGATGACGATGCCGCCCGCCATCATTCCCAGGCCGGTGACGGCGGTCTGGTCCCAGCGGGTGAGCAGCCGCCGGGGCAGCAGGGAATAGAACATCACCGACGCGGCGGCGGACAGCCCCCAGAACAGCCCCTGGGGGGAGAGGGCCATGTGGGCGGGGTCCCCGCCGGTGGCCAGCAGGTAGATGCCCCCCAGCGCCAGGGCCAGGGCCGCCGTTTCCCGGCCGTCGGGCCGCCGCCGGTCACGCAGGCAGGTGTACAGCATGATGAGCACCGGCCCCAGGTTTTGCAGCACGGTGGTGGTGGCGGCGTTGGACCAGGAGATGGCGGTCATGTAGGAATACTGGCACAGCAGCAGGCCGAACAGGCCGTAGCAGACCAGCTGGAACAGGTCCCTGGGGCTGCGGAGGATGCCCAGGACGCTGTCCCGGCGGCGAAACAGCGCCAGCAGTGTCAGGAGCACGCCGCCTGACAGCAGCCGCACGCAGGTGAGCCACAGGGAGCTGATGTCGAAGTGAGAGAAGAGATATTGTCCGCAGGTGCCGGAGAAGCCCCAGCACACGCCGCCCAGGGTGGTGCACAGGACGCCCCGGAGGGTGTGACCTTTGGTTTTGTTCATGGTATCCGTCCTGAAGCGGTTCCGGCCCAGGCGCGGGCCTGGGCCGGATGGTGTTCAGAACTTCTTGTCGATGGCGGTGTCGCAGTAGGCGCAGCGGTAGGTGTGCTTCTCCGCGTCGCTGAGGACGAAGATGGCGTCCAGCTGGGATTCACTGACTGTGATGCACCGGGGATTCTTGCAGTGGATGACGTTCACCAGCTTCTTGGGCAGCTCCAGATGCTTTTTCTCCACCCGCTTGCCGTTTCGGATGACGTTGACGGTGATGTTGGAGTCGATGTAGCCCAGCACGTCGAAGTCCACCTCCATGGGGGAGTCGATCTTGATGATGTCCTTCTTGCCCATGCGGCCGCTGCGGACGTTCTTGATGATGGCCACGGAGCAGTCCAGCTCATCCAGGTGCAGATACTTGTAGATGTCCATGCTCTTGCCGGCCTGGATGTGGTCCAGGACGATGCCGTTTTGGATGCTGTCGATATTCATAGCGGTCGTGCTCCTTTCCTTACACTTCGATGCCCAGCAGCTTGAGGATCAGGGCCATGCGGATGTACTTGCCGTTTTTCACCTGCTTCCAGTAGGTGGCCCGGGGGTCCTTGTCCACCGCCACGGAGATCTCGTTGACACGGGGCAGGGGGTGGAGGATGGAGAGGTCTGCCTTGGCGCTCTCCAGCTTCTCCGGGGTCAGGATGTAGCTGTCCTTCAGACGCAGGTAGTCCTCCTCGTTGAAGAACCGTTCCTTCTGGACGCGGGTCATGTACAGGATGTCCAGCTGGGGAATGACGGACTCCAGATCGGTGGTCTGGGTGTAGGGGATGCCCTTCTTCTTCAGGGCCTCCTCCTTCACGTACCGGGGCAGCTTCAGCTCCAGGGGGGAGATGAGGACGAAGTTGATGTTCTCATACCGGCTCAGGGCGTTCACCAGGGAGTGAACGGTGCGGCCGAACTTCAGGTCGCCGCAGAAGCCGATGGTGAAGTTGTCCAGGCGGCCCTTCTCCCGGTGGATGGTCAGCAGGTCGGTGAGGGTCTGGGTGGGGTGGTTGTGGCCGCCGTCGCCGGCGTTGATGATGGGCACCTCGGACACCTGGGAGGCGGCGAAGGGGGCGCCCTCCTTGGGGTGGCGCATGGCGATGATGTCGGCGTAGCAGCTGACGGTGTGGACGGTGTCGCCCACGGTCTCGCCCTTGGCGGTGGAGCTGGAGTTGGCGGAGGAGAAGCCCAGCACGCTGCCGCCCAGGGCCAGCATGGCGGACTCAAAGCTGAGGCGGGTGCGGGTGGAGGGCTCGAAGAACAGGGTGGCCAGCTGCTTGTGGGCGCAGGCGTCCTGGTACTTGACGGGGTTTGCGATGATGTCCTCGGCGGTGGCGATCAGCTGGTCGATCTCCTCCACCGTCAGGTCGGTGACGTCAATGATATTTCTGGGCATGATGGGTCTCCTTTTTGCAAAATGATTTAGGGGTCCCCACCGCGCCCCGCGCGGTGGGGAGAGGAGAAATGAATGGAGCAGGCGGAGCTTCCGGTGGTAGTCGGAAGCGGAGCAGAGCGAATTTATTTCGACGAGATCCAGCTTTCATCGCTGGGATTTGCGCGGAACTGCTTCAGGCGGGCGATATCCTCGGGCTTGATCTTGCCCTCCTCGGCGGCCACCTGGCAGACGGCGTCGAAGTTGGAGAGGCTGTAATTGACCACGTTGGCGGCGGCCATGCGGTCGATGCCCTTCTGCAGGCCATAGGTGAAGATGGACACGATGCCCAGCACCTCGGCACCGGCCTCCCGCAGGGCCTCGACGACCTCAATGCAGCTGCCGCCGGTGGAGATCAGGTCCTCCACGACAACCACCTTCTGGCCTTTTTCCAGCTTGCCCTCGATGCGGTTCTGGCGGCCGTGGTCCTTGTTGCCGGAACGCACATAGCCCATGGGCAGGCCCATCAGATGGCCCACGATGGCGGCGTGGGCGATACCGGCGGTGGAGGTGCCCATCAGGACCTCCACGTCGGGATAGTGCTTGCAGATCAGGTCCACCAGGCCCTTCTCCACATGGGTGCGGACGGCGGGAGCCGTCAGAGTCAGGCGGTTGTCGCAGTAGATGGGGCTCTTGATGCCGCTGGCCCAGGTGAAGGGCTCGTCGGGCCGCAGGAAGACGGCACCGATGCTCAGCAGATCATGGGCGATGGTACGTTCTAAAGTCATATCGTCATTCTCCTTTCAGAAATTACAAATGGAAGGTTTATCGCAGCAGCGAAAACAGCAAGTACAGCACCAGCATGTGGACAGGGTAGAACGCGTAGAAGGCGTATTGCAGCGCCTTGCCTCCGCCGCCCCGGCGGCCATTGTACAGCCAGATGGGCAGCAGAGACAGCACCGCGAAGCCCTGAGTGGGGAAGTCCCGGCCCAGCAGGGGGATGGTCTGGCCTTTGAACAGCACGATGTTCAGCAGCACCAGGGCGGCGATCTGAGCCAGCCACGCGAAGGGGAAGCCCCGTAGCAAATAGAAGGCCACCACAGTCATAACGCCTTTCCAGCCGTAGTCCACCATGCCGATCAGGGACAGCAGAAGAATTCCGGCCACAGACAGCGCACCCCGGAGGACGGCCTTGGCTGTCCGTTCCCCGCGGGCCCGGTCGATGGCGCAGCAGACCAGCAGGCCCAGCAGCAAGGTGAACATCACATTCTGGTGGAAGGGGAAGAACACGGTGCTGGCGTATACCAGGTCGAAGGGGATCTCGGAGAGCAGACCGAACAGGAACAGCCGCTTGGCATAGCGCCTGCGGTCGGAGCTGTGGAAAAAGCCCTCTGAAATTTGAAACGCGAAAATAGGGAAGGCCAGACGGCCCACATAGGTCATCCAGAAGTTGCCGGGGATCAAGGTGGCCCACAGGTGGTCCAGCAGCATGAACACCATGGCCAGGGACCGCAGCCAGTCGGCGTTGAGACCGCCGAAGGGCTTGCGGGTCAGGGGAGAGGGAGCTTCACCCATGGCTCACCCCAGAAAATCCTTCACAGCCCGGCGGTAGGCGGCCACGGGGTCCTCCGCCTGGGTGATGGGACGGCCCACCACGATGTAGTCGCAGCCGGACTTGCCCGCCTTCCCGGGGGTCATGATGCGCTTCTGGTCGCCCGCGGCGCTGTCGGCGAAGCGGATGCCGGGGGTGACGGTGAGGAAGTTCTCGCCGCACTTTTCCTTCACCAGGGCGGCCTCCAGGGGAGAGCACACCACGCCGTCCAGGCCGGAGCCGGCGGCGTTCTTGGCGTAGGACATGACGGTCTCCGCCATGGGCACGTCGATGAGCAGCTCGTTTTTCAGAGCGGCGGCGTCGGTGGAGGTCAGCTGGGTGACGGCGATGAGGATGGGCCGGGTGCCGTCGGGCCGGGTCAGGCCCTCCAGGGCGCCCTTCATCATCTCGCTGGCGCCGGCGGCGTGGAGGTTCACCATGTCCACGTCCAGCCGGGAGAGGACGTTCATGGCCCGCTTCACGGTGTTGGGGATGTCGTGGAGCTTCAGGTCCAGGAAAATTTTATGTCCCCGGGCCTTGATGTCCCGGACGATCTGGGGACCTTCCGCGTAGAACAGCTCCATGCCGATCTTCACAAAGGGCTTCTCCCCGGCGGGGAACCGGTCCAAAAATGCCAGGGTCTCCTCACGGGTGGGGAAATCCAGGGCGATGATCACGTCTTTAGCCATGATGTGCTCCTCCTGTCAGTTCAGAAATATCAGTTACGCCCAGCCGTTCGCAGATGCCGGGCAGGTTTTCCACGATGGTCTTGCAGGCATAGGGGTCCTTCAGGTTGGCGGCGCCCACTTCCACAGCGGCGGCGCCCGCCAGCATCATCTCCGCGGCGTCCTCGGCGGAGGACACGCCGCCGCAGCCGATGATGGGGATGTTCACCGCCTCATACACGTCCCACACCATCCGCAGCGCCACCGGGAACACGGCGGGGCCGGAGACGCCGCCGGTGCGGTTGGCGATGATGGGTTTCCGGGACTTCAAATCGATGCGCATCCCCAACAGGGTGTTGATGAGGCACAGGCCGTCGGCCCCCGCCTCCTCGCAGGCTTTTGCGATCTCGGCGATGTCCGTGACGTTGGGGGTCAGCTTCATGAACACGGGCTTGCCAGTAGCGGCCTTCACCGCCCGGGTCACTTCCGCGGCGGCCTTGGGGTCGCAGCCGAAGTTCTTGCCGCCGGCGTGGACGTTGGGGCAGGAGATGTTCACTTCCAGAAGCTTGACCTGTTCCACGTCGTTCAGCTTGCGGCAGTTCTCGGCGTACTCCTCCAGGGAGAACCCGCCCACATTGGCGATGACGGGGCCCTGGAAGATCTTCGCGATGTTGGGCACTTCGTTTGCAATCACCGCGTCGATGCCGGGATTCTGGAGGCCCACGGCGTTCAGCATCCCGCCGGTCATCTCCGCGATGCGGGGCTGGGGGTTGCCCAGCCGGGCCTGGCCGGTGGTGCCCTTCCAGGAGAAGCTGCCCAGGATGTTCAGGTCATATAATTCGGCGTACTCCCGGCCGTAGCCGAAAGTGCCGGAGGCGGGGATGATGGGGTTTTTCAGCTCCACGCCCGCCAGGTTCACGGTCAGATTCACCATATAAACCTCCATGCGCGTAATCGCGCGTGAATTGATGCAAAACCTCCGGCGCATGGAGGTTTTGCCATCATCTGCGGTTGCCCCGCAGGGGCGAGCAGATGGGCGATTCCAATGAGATTTTGTGGTTTACCACAAAATCTCCTCCTTGTACAGGATGGGGCCGTCCTTGCAGACCCGCTTGTACCCGTCCCTGGTGGGCACGGTGCAGCCCATGCAGGCGCCGAAGCCGCAGCCCATCCGGGCCTCGAAGCTGAACTGGCCGTCCCTGAGCTGGGGCAGGCCGTGGACCGCCTTCAGCATGGGCAGGGGGCCGCAGGAGAGGACGTAGTCGCACTCCGGCACGGCACGGATGCAGTCAGTGACGAAGCCCTTCACGCCCAGGCTCCCGTCCTCGGTGGCGATCAGCAGGCGGCAGCCCAGGGCGGCGAACTCCTCCACATAGAAGGCGTCCTTTCCGGTGCGGAAGCCCAGAGCGATGGTGGGGTTCTGGCCCCGCTCCAGCATCCGCTGGGCCAGACCGTACAGCGGGGCGATGCCGATGCCGCCGCCGGCCAGGACCGGGTGGTCTCCGGCAAGGCTCATGTCAAAGCCGTTGCCCAGGCCGCTGAGCACATCCAGCTCCGTGCCGGGGACGCAGCGGACCAGCTCACGGGTGCCCTCACCCACCACCTTCACCAGCAGCATCAGGGCGTCCTCCGTCCAGTTGCAGATGGAGATGGGCCGCCGCAGGAAGCGGCCGGGCAGCTCGATATTCACGAATTGGCCTGGGGCGGTGACGGCGGAGGTGTCGCCGGAGAGCACCAGCTCGTAGGTGTCCTCCGTCAGCTGCCGGGCGTGTTCCAGGGTAAACAGTGATTTTTTCATAGGTCCTCCTCCTGTGCGCGCAGGTCATGGTAGACGATCTCCCCGCCGCAGAGGGTCATGGCGACAGCGGCGGAGACGGCCCAGCCGTCAAAGGGCGTGGCGTGGCCCAGGGAGCGGAAGGAATTGCTGTCGATGACATGGGGCCGGTCCAGGTCCAGCACCGTCAGGTCCGCGGGCTGGCCCTGGGCGATCTCCCCGCCAGGCAGGCCGAAGATGCGCCGGGGATTGACGCACAGGGCGTTCAGGATGGTCTCCAGAGGCACCACGCCGGTCTGGACCAGGTTGGTGTACAGCACCGGGAAAGCGCACTCCAGGCCCACGATGCCGTTGAGGCTCCCCGCCAGGCCCTTGGCCTTTTCCTCGGCGCTGTGGGGGGCGTGGTCCGTGGCGACGCAGTCCACGGTGCCGTCCAGCAGGCCCTCAATGAGGGCGTCCCGGTCCTCCGCCGAGCGGATGGGGGGATTCATGCGGAAGCGGCCCTCGTCCAGCAGGTCCTCGTCGCACATCACCAGGTAGTGGGGCCCGGTTTCGCAGGTCACCGGCAGCCCCTCTGCCTTGGCGGAGCGGACCAAGGCCACGGACTCCTTGGTGGAGATGTGGCAGACGTGATACCGGCAGCCCGTTTCCCGTACCAGCCGGATGTCCCGCTCCACCTGCTTCCACTCGCTTTCGGAGCGGTTGCCCACCAGCCCGTGGGCCCGGGCGAAATCGCCGTCGTGGACGGACCAGCCCTTCGTCAGCAGGGACTCGTCCTCGCAGTGGGCCACGATGGGCTTGTCCAGCGATTTGGCGAGGACCATGGCCTGCCGCATCATCTCGTCGGACTGGACGCCCCGGCCGTCGTCGGAAAAGCCGGCAGCATCGGGAGCCATGGCCGCCAGGTCTGCCAGTTCTTCGCCCTTTTCCCCCCGGGTGATGGCGCCGTAGGGATACACGTGGACCTTACCGTCCCGGGCGATAACGTCCAGCTGGACCCGGAGGTTCTCGGCGCTGTCCGGCACCGGCTTCAGGTTGGGCATGGCGCACACCGCCGTGTAGCCGCCGGCGGCGGCCGCCGCCGTGCCGGAGGCGATGGTCTCCTTATAAGAAAAACCAGGCTCCCGAAGATGAACGTGGACATCAACGAAACCTGGAACGATCAACTGGTTATGCAGTTCAATGACAGAAAAGCCTTCCCGGGGAAGGGAGGGGGAAACGGAAACAATACGGCCCTGGTCGATGGCGACGTCCAGGTTCTGAAAGCACCCGTTCAAGAAAACGGCTCCGCCGGTCAGCAGCAAACTCATGACTGTTCTCCTTCCTCTGTATTCGACATATTATATTAACGGAAACCGAAGAGGTTGTCAACGGATTTTCCCCGTCAGAAGCCATAAAAAAGCGGCGGGACAGCCGCCGCTTTTTTGGCCTGGAAACGTTCAGAAGAACGGGTGGGAGAAACGGCGGCCGTAGACCTGGGAGACGCCGGTCCAGTCCGCCAGCCGCCACCAGGCCTCAAAGTAGTCCGCCCGGCGGTTCTGGTACTGGAGATAGTAGGCGTGCTCCCACACGTCGCAGCACAGCAGCGGGCACAGGGGCAGCACCGTGTCCTGGTTGGGGGTCTTCACCACCAGCAGTCCGCCCTGGCCGTCCGCCGCCAGCCAGGCCCAGCCGGAGCCGAACTGCCCCATGGCGGCGGCCTTCATGGCGGCCTTCAGCGCCTCCATGCCGCCGAAGTCCCGGTCGATGGCCTCCTGAAGGGCGGGGGCCGGTGTGGCGGCGAGGCCGGGCCGGAGGGTGCGGAAGTAGAGGTCGTGGTTGTAGACGCCGCCGGCGTTGTTGCGGACGCCCTGACGCAGGTGCTCCGGCAGGCAGGCCCAGTCCCGGCAAAGCCGCTCCAGGGGCCAGGCCTGGAGGGCGGGCTGGTCCTCCAGCAGCTTGTTCAGGTTCTCCACGTAGGCGGCGAAGTGCTTGTCGTGGTGGAAGTGAAGGGTCCTCTCATCCAGCCCCGGCAGCAGGGCGTCGTAGGCGTAGGGCAGCGGCGGCAGGGTAAAGGGATAGCAGGTCTGATCCATGGCGGCACATCCTTCCTGAGATTCCGAAGTTCCGCCGTCAGTATATGCGTATCCGGCGGAGACCATGCGGGCCTCCGCCGGAAAAAGAGAATCAGCGCGCTGTTATGCCAGCTTTTCCCTGAGCCGTGCCGCGATGGCGTCCAGAAACGCCTCGCTGGTGACGCCGGTGGCGGGGAAGCCCGGTTCCACCAGGCCCACCAGGTCCTTCGTCATGATGCCCGCGCTCAGGGTGTCGAAGCAGGCGGCTTCCAGCTTTTCGCCGAAGGCGGTCAGGTCGTCCAGGCCGTCCAGCTCTCCCCGGCGCTTCAGGGCGCCGGACCAGGCGAAGATGGTGGCCATGGGGTTAGTGGAGGTCTGCTCGCCCTTTAAGTAGCGGTAGTAGTGGCGGGTGACGGTGCCGTGGCTGGCCTCGAACTCCATGGTGCCGTCGGGGGACACCAGGACGGAGGTCATCATGGCAAGGCTGCCGAAGGCGGTGGCGATCATGTCGCTCATCACGTCGCCGTCGTAGTTCTTCAGCGCCCAGATGAAGCCGCCCTTGGAGCGGATGACCCGTGCCACGGCGTCGTCGATGAGGGTGTAGAAGTAGGTGAGGCCCAGGGCGTCGAACTTCGCCTTGTAGTTGGTTTCATACTCCTCCCCGAAGATGCGCTTGAACTCCCCGTCGTAGACCTTGGAGATGGTGTCCTTGGTGGAGAACCACAGGTCCTGCTTCGTGTCGATGGCGTACTGGAAGCAGCTTTTGGCGAAGGCCCGGATGCTCTCCTCCGTGTTGTGCTGGCCCTGCCACACGGCGGGGCCCCTGACGGTCTGAACGTTCAGGGTCTTCTCGGCGCCGCTGTCGCCTTTGAAGGTCATGGTACAGGTGCCGGGCTCGTCGGTGACCATGTCCACGGCCTTGTACATGTCGCCGTAGGCGTGGCGGGCGATGGTGATGGGGGCCTCCCAGTTCTTCACCACGGGGTGGATGAAGGGCAGCACGATGGGGGCCCGGAAGGCGGTGCCGTCCAGGATGGCCCGGATGGTGCCGTTGGGGCTTTTCCACATCTCCGTCAGCTCCGGGTACTCCTCCATCCGCTGGCGGTTGGGGGTGATGGTGGCGCACTTGACGGCCACGCCCAGCCGTTTCGTGGCGTTGGCGGCGTCGATGGTCACCTGGTCCTTTGTCTCGTTGCGGTGCGGCAGCCCCAGGTCATAGTACTCCGTCTTCAGGTCCACGAAGGGCAGCAGCAGTTTTTCCTTGATCATGGCCCAGAGCACCCGGGTCATCTCGTCACCGTCCATCTCCACGATGGGGGTGGTCATTTGGATCTTTTTCATGTCATTCCGCCCTCTTTGCGTAGTAATTCATCAGGCACCCATCCAGGATGATCTCCTTCTCATCCCCGGTGAGGCCCTTTACGTGGAGGGTGATGTCCTCCACGCCGCCCTCCGCCAGCAGGACCTTGGCGGGAATGTCCTCCACGCCCTCCTCAATGGCCTTGCGGATGCCGGGGACGAACACGCAGTCCCCGGGCTGGTAGCCGAAGGGGGTGTCCCGGTCGATGGTGAAGGGCAGGATGCCCCAGTTGATGCAGTTGGAGCGGTAGCGCTTGGTGGCGAACTCGTAGCAGATGTTGGCGAAGCCCCCCAGCACCTTCTGGCAGCTGGCCGCCTGCTCCCGGGCGGAGCCGTCGCCGGGCTTGTTGGCGAAGACGCAGGAGCCGAACTGGGTGGTCTTCAGCAATTCATCGCTGTTGCCCACCTTGTCCAGCAGGAACTTCAGCTTTTCCGGCTCCTTGCCGGAAAGCCGTGCCGCCTCGGTCTCAGCCACCGCTTTGGCCCGGGGCACGTACCGGGGCTCCCGGCGGCTGAGGGCGAACTCGGACAGCCGCAGGGGGTTGGAGCGGTAGGAGGAGGTCTCGCCGGAGGGGATCAGCTCGTCGGTGGTGGTGACGGGATCGTGGAGCACCGCCGCCAGCTCCACCAGCAGGTTGTCCGCCAGAGGCTGCATCTTGGGCCAGTCGGTGATGTTGGGGCCCATCACCAGCTCCACGCTGGGGGCCGCCTTGCCGAAGCCGTAGTACAGCCGGTTGTCGTAGACCTCCTTGGCGAAGTGGTAGGGATGGTGCGCCGGCTCGTAGTCGATGTCCGTGGCGGCGGTGATCTTGCCGCCGTTGAGAGCGGTGGCGGCGATGGACCGGGCGTCCATCAGGCACACGCCGGCAAACTGGCCCTCACCGGGCTTGCTGCCCTCCCGGTTGGGGAAGTTCCGGGTAGTGTGGCGGAGGGAGAGACCGTTGTTGGCGGGCACGTCCCCGGCGCCGAAGCAGGGGCCGCAGAAGCTGGGCTTGATGACGGCGCCGGTTTCCAGCAGCGCCGCCGTGTCGCCGTTTTTCGTCAGCTCCAGGCTGACGGGCACGCTGGTGGGGTACACGTCCAGGGTGAAGGCGCCGTTGCCGCAGCTGCCGCCCCGCAGGATGGCCGCCGCCTCGTCGATGTTGTCGAAGGTGCCGCCGGCGCAGCCCGCGATGACGCCCTGGTCCGCCCAGACGCCGCCGTCGTGGATCTTGTCCGTCAGCTTGGGGGATGCCTTGGGATAGCGCTTCCTGGCGTCCGCCTCTACGCCCGCCAGGATCTCCTGGGCGTTTTCCAGGAACTCGTGGATGGTCCAGGCGTTGGAGGGATGGAAGGGCAGGGCGATCATGGGCTCGACCTTGCTCAGGTCGATCTCGATGTACTTGTCGTACCAGGCGTTCTCCCCGGGGTGCAGCTCCCGGAAGTCCTCCGGCCGCCGGTGGGTCTCGTAGAAGGATCTCGTCTCGCCGTCCGTCTCCCAGATGGAGGAGAGGCAGGTGGTCTCGGTGGTCATCACGTCGATGCCGTTGCGGTAGTCGATGGGGAGGCCCGCGATGCCGGGACCGGCGAACTCCAGCACGCAGTTGTTGACGAAGCCGCTGGCGAAGGTGGCCTTCACCAGGGCGATGGCCACGTCGTGGGGGCCCACGCCCCGCCGGGGAGCGCCGGTGAGGTACACCAGCACCACCTTGGGATAGTCCACGTCCCAGGTGTTTTTCAACAGCTGCTTGGCAAGCTCCGGGCCGCCCTCGCCCACCGCCATGGTGCCCAGAGCCCCGTACCGGGTGTGGGAGTCGGAGCCCAGGATCATGGCGCCGCCCCTGGCCATCTGCTCCCGGGCGTAGGAGTGGATGACGGACTGGTTGGCGGGCACGTAGATGCCGCCGTATTTTTTCGCGGCGGACAGGCCGAAGACGTGGTCGTCCTCGTTGATGGTGCCGCCCACGGCGCAGAGGCTGTTGTGGCAGTTGGTCAGGGCGTAGGGGATGGGGAACTCCTTCATGCCGGAGGCCCGGGCCTGCTGGATGATGCCCACATAGGTGATGTCGTGGGACACCATGGCGTCGAAGCGGATGTTCAGTTTTTCCGGGTCGCCGGAGACGTTGTGGGCCTGGAGGATGCTCCAGGCCATGGTCTTCCGGCGGCCCTCCGCCGGGGAGATGGAGGCGTCCGCCTGGGGGACGCCGTTTGTCAGAAAGGTGCCGTGGTCGTGCAGCGTGATCATGGAGAAGACCTCCCGTTCAGATTCTTGGCTTCTATGATACCATAGCTGTCAATATTTGCAAAGAACTTTTGCAGGGAAAAGGATTATAACTTGCAGATTCGGCTTACTGAACAAGAAAAAGCCGGGGAAAACGCAGGATTTTGCCGATGTGGCACCATATCAACGAAACGTTGCTTGCAAACCCGGGCCGGTTCGGGTATCCTGTGAGAGAGGTGAGGAACATGGAAGGAAACGAGACCGGCGCCCTGCTGCGGCGGCTGCGCCTGGAAGCGGACATGACCCAGCGGGAACTGGCGGAGGTCCTCTGCGTCAGCCCCCAGGCGGTCAGCAAATGGGAGACCGGCGCCGGCTGCCCGGACGTAGGGCTGCTGACGGCTCTGGCGGAGCGGTTCGGCGTCAGCGTGGAGCGGCTGCTGGCCGGGGACCTGGAACCCAACGAATCAGACGGAGGAAACATGAGAAGACTGAAATTTTACGTGTGCCCGGACTGCGGCAACATCCTGACCGCCACCGGCGGAGGAGAACTGCATTGCTGCGGCCGGAAGCTGGAGCCCCTGGCGGCCCGGCCTGTGGACCAGGCCCACGCCGTGAAGGTGGAGGAGGTGGAGGAGGACTGGTACGTCACCTTCTCCCACCCCATGGAGAAGGACCACTTCTTCCGCTTCGCCGCCTACGTGGCCACGGAGCGGGTGCTGCTGGTGCGGCTGTACCCGGAGCAGGGCGGCGAATTCCGCATCCCCCAGCTGCGGGGCGGCGGGAAGCTGTACCTCTGCTGCAGCCGGGACGGGCTGTTCGAGGTGAAGATGTGACAGCCTCTCAGCTTGTCGAAAAACCACTGCTTAAAGCAACTGGGTTGCATTTTGCAGGGGGAGTACGAGGGGGCGGGAGCCCCTTCGTGTGGAATCAAATGCCTGCAAAAAGCCTGCGCCAGCAGGCGTTTGCGCCGCGCAGCGGCAGATTTTCGGGCAGCAGAGCGGCCAGAAAATCGAGGTATTGTGAAGGCGTCGAAAAAGTCCGTCGGACTTTTTCGACAGCCTGAGAAGCCGCTGCCAGCAGGCAGCGGCTTCTTTTCGTTTTCTCCAAAAAGAAAACATGTTCTTTTTCCACAGCGAGGCGGAGCGCGCTGTTGCTGTGACAATCGCATTTACATTTGCTTTTGCAGTGACAGTGACAGTCACCGTTACATTAACAGTTAAATTTTCGCCGTTTGCCGCACGGGGACGTGCAACTATTGCCGGAAATTTTTCCTTACATGAGGAGGGATTTGAAATGGCAGCGGAAAAGAAAGGATTCGTTTTGTATTTTGACACCTGCAAAGAGCTGGACACCCTGGAGCCGGAGCAGCGGGGATGGGTGCTGACGGCGCTGTACACCTTCGCCATGGAGTGCGCCCGGGATGAGACGGCGGAGGTCCAGGATCTGCTGGACCGCTTTCCCCAGCTGGCGCCGGAGACCCGGATGGCCTGCCGGTTCCTGTGCGAGACCGTCCAGCGGGACACCCGCAGGTGGCGGGAGCGGCGGGACCACTATGTCCAGGCCGCCCGCAGGCGGGAGGAAGCCAAAAGCGGCGGGGATGACGAGGGGAAGTACATGAGCGAGATGGCGCGGTACACGGAGCGGCTGCGGAGGGACCGGGCGTAAGGGCGGCCAAAGAAAAAGACAGGACGCTTTCGCGTCCTGTCTCAGGGTGTCGAAAAAGTCCGTCGGACTTTTTCGACGCCTTCACAATACCTCGATTTTCTGGCCGCTCTGCTGCCCGAAAATCTGCCGCTGCGCGGCGCAAACGCCTGCTGGCGCAGGCTTTTTGCAGGCATTTGATTCCACACGAAGGGGCTCCCGCCCCCTCGTACTCCCCCTGCAAAATGCAACCCAGTTGCTTTAAGCAGTGGTTTTTCGACAAGCTGAGACAGGACGCTTTCGCGTCCTGCCTTTTCAGAAAAATCAGGAGGTTTTGCGGCGGGCCATTCCCCACACCAGCAGGGCCAGGACGACGCAGGCGCCGGCCTTCCAGGCCAGAGTGGACATGCCCATCACCAGCAGGGCCAGGATCAGGATGGGCAGCACAAACTGGAAGTAGGGCTTCAGCCACCGGGGCATCTTCAGACCCGTGCCGGTGTTGGCCTCCTCCAGGTACTTGTCGAAGCCCCAGCCCCACTTGCTGACGCAGAACAGCAGGTACACCAGGGAGCCGCCGGGCAGCAGCAGGTTGCTGACCAGGAAGTCCTCGATGTCCAGCACCTGGCCCACGCCGCCGTTGGGGAGAGCGGCCTCGAAGTACCACAGGTTGTACCCCAGCACGCAGGGCAGGCTGGCCAGGAGAATGAACACGCAGTTCAAGGCCACCGCCTTCTTCCGGCTCCAGCCGAAGTTGTCCATGCAGCAGGCCAGCAGGTTCTCGAACACGGCGATGATGGTGGAGAAGCTGGCGAAGGTCATGAACAGGAAGAACAGGGCGCCCCACAGCCGGCCACCGGCCATGTCCACGAATACCTTGGGCAGAGTCATGAAGATCAGGGCGGAGCCCGCGTCAGGCTCCACGCCGAAGGAGAAGCAGGCGGGGAAGATGATAAGGCCGCTCATCAATGCCACGAAGGTATCCAGACAGCAGATGCGGACGGCCTCGCCGGTGAGGGTGTGGTCCTTGCTCATATAGCTGCCGAAGATCTCCATGGCGGCGATGCCCAGGCTCAGGGTGAAGAAGGCCTGGTTCATGGCGGCGGTGATGACGCTGCCCAGGCCTGCCTCCATGGCCCGGCCGAAGTCGGGCAGCAGGTAGAACTTCACGCCCTCGGCGGCGCCGGGCAGCAGCAGGCTGTGGACCGCCAGCACCGCGATGAGGGCCAGCAGGCCCAGCATCATGACCTTGGTGATGCGCTCCAGACCCTTCTGCAGTCCGAAGGAGCAGACCAGGAAGCCCGCCAGCACCGTCAGCACCATCCAGACGCTCATCTCCGCCGGGTTGGACAGCATGGCGCCGAACACGCCGTCGATGGCGCCGCTCACCAGGCCGGTGAAGGTGCCGCCGGCGAACTTGAAGAAGTAGCCCAGCATCCAGCCGGACACAGTGGTGTAGAACATCATCAGCAGATAGCAGCCGGCCACACAGAACCAGCCGTGGAGGTGCCAGCGGCTGCCCTGGGGCTCCAGGGCCTTGTAGCCCAGCACGGCGCTTTTCCGGCTGGCCCGGCCCACCGCCAGCTCCATGGTCAGCACAGGCACGCCCATGACTGCCAGGAACAGCAGGTAGAACAGCACGAACACGCCGCCGCCGTAGGCGCCGGTGACATAGGGAAATTTCCAGACGTTGCCGATGCCGATGGCGCAGCCGGCGCTCACCAGCAGGAATCCCAGCCGGGATTGGAAGTTCTCACGCTTCATGAAACACGCTCCTTTATTCTGTCCAAAAAGGCAGAAAAAAAGGAACGGCTCTCCACTGTTCCGTCTCCCGCCCTTGGGATGTATCCCTATCGTATCGGATTACTGTGGAAAAGTCAATCCTTTCGTGGGTGAAAGCGGAAGGAAAAAGGACCGGCGGATTCTAAAATGAATTTAGACAGTCGGATAAGCTGTCCGACTGTCTTTTTATATATGGGGAGTAACCCAGCTTCCCGGAAAGATAAAAGATTTGGAGGTAATGAATATGGGTATGAAAATTGTGAAGGTATGTCCTGCAAGCTTCGAAGGTGATGATGGCAAAGAGATTCAAGGGAGCTACATCTATGTGGTTCCTTCTGGAAACCAGGCCAACGTTCAGCCGGAGCGGATTTTCCTTTCGGATGACAAACTTGCAGGTATGGCCTATGAACCCAAGTACGGAGATACCGTGTATCTGTTTCGTAACGCCTATGGCCGTGTCATTGACATTCTGAAGGCCTAAACAGAAAACTTCCCTCGCTGCTGAACGTCGGGACGATATGCACAGTTGAGGCTGCCCCAAAAACATCGGAGCGAAGCTCCGATGGGGGTACTTGACTCCATAACGATTTCCGGGAAGTGGTTGCGGTATGGGCGTTTCGCCAGCGTATACGATCCACCAATACAGCGAGGGTATTTACAAGGTTGTAGCCTTTAAAGGCAACCGCGATCCTGACTTTGTGCATGTCCGGGACCAGGAGGAAGAGCAGCACTATGACACCAAGCTTAACGAGGCTTTTTGCCGCGCAAAGTCCATGGTTCTGCAATATGCCCTATGCAATCCCTGGGATTACTTCTTTACTGGTACGCTGGATGAAAAGAAGTTCAACCGCTATGAGCTGGACACGTATCAGCAGAAGCTTTCCCAATTTATCCGTGATAAGCGGAAAGCATACGGTACTCAAATTCAGTTCCTTCTGGTCCCGGAGCAGCACAAAGACGGTGCCTGGCACATCCATGGCCTTCTCTCCGGCCTCCCCTCTACGGCTCTTCGGAAGTTCCATTATCCGGAGCCTAAGCATCTGATCAATAGTGATTACCTTAACTGGTCGGACTATATGTACAAATTTGGCTTCTGTTCCATGGCCCCCATTAAAAGTCCGGTGGCAACAGCTTTCTACATAACCAAATACGTGAGCAAGGAACTTTCCCGCCGTGGCGGCGATTTGGGAAAACATTTGTATTTCCATTCCCGGCCTCTGAAAAAGGCGGAGAAGGCTTCTGACGTGTACTTTTATAATCCTGGTCTGGACGCCTATTGCATCCATGACCATGATTTCTGCAAGACTGGCATGGTCCAGAATGCTCCTTGGTACTTCCCTTATCAGTGGGACGGCGTGGAGGTCTCTGACGAGATCTCACTTGTTCCTCCGGCTCCACTAGTTCCGGAAGAGAACTTTCAGCCTTGGCAGATTGATCCCTTTTATGAACAGTTGAAAATAGAACTGTAACACAATGCTCGGCGCCGGATCCGCTGGCAGCTGCGTCAGATTGTGTTACAAATACTGCGGGGTAGTGTAATGGTAGTACGCCAGACTTTACCTCTGGAGGTCCTGGTTCGAGTCCAGGCCCCGCCACCAAAAAAGAACAAGCCCCGCAATTAGGGCTTGTCCTATATGGTTTATCTCCATT
>CAMCDX010000021.1 GCA_945873695.1 uncultured Clostridia bacterium
CAGATTTTCGGGCAGCAGAGCGGCCAGAAAATCGAGGTATTGTGAAGGCGTCGATAAAGTCCGTCGGACTTTTTCGACAGCCTGAAAGACGCTCGTATCGGGCGTCTTTTTCGTCACTCTGTGGTGGTTTCGTAGGGCCAGTCCAGAATGCCGCCAAAGTCGAAGACATTGGAGAAGCCCATGTCACGCAGCTTGTCCGCGGCTTCGGCGCTGCGGTGGCCGGAACGGCAGTAGATCAGGACCTCCGCGTCCTTCTCAAAGGGGAAGGGCTTGTCCGCCGTGATGAACTCGTTGGGAAGACACACGGCGCCGGGGATGTGGCCTTCGTCGAATTCCTCCTGGGTGCGGACGTCCAGCAGGATCAGGTCCGGGTTTTCCTCCATCCGCTCCTTGGCCTCCTCCGCCGTCAGATCGGCGGAGCTTTTGGGCCGGGCCGGAGTGGTGTTGGGCTTCATCCGGGCAGTGCAGAACTTGATGGCCGCCATGCCGAAGCAGATGATGGCTGCCAGCAAAAAGAGCTGTTTCATTTGTGATCATTCCTCCTGTCTCGGGTAACTGGCACCAGTATACCCGAGACAGGAGGAAAAGGGAAGAACTTTCCGAAAAATCAGCCTCTGGTCCGTATTACGCAGAAGGGGAGACAGAGCTGAAATGGGCCAGCATCCGATCGGTGAACACCGCGTCACCGGGAGCGCAGTCATCCATGAAGTCGTAATACAGATAGGTCTGGCTGCCGTCGCTGTTCAGCTGGAAATAGAGGTACCGCCAGTTTCCGCTGGGAGAGAACCAACCGTTTTCGTCAATGAACTGGTCCCCGGCAATCTCTGCCGTGGACGGGTCCGCCGCCATGTACTGGTAGCTGACCCGGTAGACCACTACCTCTGCTCCCAACTGCTTGACATACTCATCGGAATAGGTGACGACCTTCTTGACCTCCGATACCCGGAACCCCATCAGCCGCACACCGCTGCCGAACCGGGAGGGGTCTGCCCAATCCGGCTCGTAGATCTCACGGACAACATTTTCCGCGGTGGTCCGAACCCGGGAGGGAACGTCCCACTGGTTGGTGATGGTGACCAGCTGGCGGTAGGCTGCGGCGCCCGCTTCCGTCAGGCTGCGGGGGTTGAAAAACAGATCGCTCATTCCCATCTGGAAGTCCTCGGCGGATTCGTCGCTGAGTTGGGAAAAATCCGCCAGCCGCCGCAAGGTCTCCTGCTGGACCGCCTCCGTCTGCTGCCCCAGGTCATTCAACAGCTTCCATGCGTTCATATAAAACAGCGTCAGCAGGTCTGCATCTGGTATCTGGCCGTAAGTGATGGCACCGCTTTTCAACAGTGTGCGGGCCACATCGGCACGGAAAAAGCCGCTCTCCGTTCCCACGTCACTGGCTATCTGGCTGTCCAACTGGGTCCGTGTCCCGTCCTCGTTTATGAGAAAGACCAGATAGGGGCTGTCCTCCGTCCAGAAGCCGCCCACCCAGCCATCCTCCTGGACGAACATGCCTCCGGCCAGCATGACCTTTCCCGGCTCGGCGGCGTGGAACTGATACCCTGCGGAGTAGACCTCCACCTGGATGTCAGGGAAATACAAGTTGGCGTTTTCCACGGCGGAGAGGTGGCTGAGGCGCCAGTCGTCAAAGCCTTGGTCCGAGAGAGCGTCCTCCTCGCCGCGCTTCGCAGCCTCATAGGCCGCCTGGGCTTTTTTCTTTGCGGCGGAGAGTACCTGCTCCGGGACGTCGCTGTCCACGGCGCCTTCCGCCACATGGTCCCGGGTCTCCGGCAGCGTTCTGCAGACCAGCAGGCTTTCGCCGTCAAAATAGATGTCCCGCCGGAAATCAGCCTGGCCGTCCCGGCCCCACTCCGGTTTCTCTACGAAGCCGGTAATGTGCAGGCAGCGGCTGTTGACGTCGATAAAGCTGTGGTTCCAGTAGCTCATCTCCGGCCAGGCATCTGCCAGAAAGGCTTTCAGGTCCGCCTCGTAGAGCTTTCCGTCCCGTTGGAAGAACAGCTGCCGGTTTCCGAGCAGCTCGTTGTCGCCGTCGCCGTCCATGTCCAGGACCTGGGCGTTGCCGTGGAGCCGGGCCAAGAGAATGGGCGTTCCATCCTCCGTGAAATCATAATAATCATAGAAGGTGGTCCCTTCGCGCTCGTCCAGCTTTCCGGAATAGGAGACTACCGCGCCGGAATAACCGAACAGGTCGCTGAAGCCTTCGATGGAGACGGTGGAGTATCCGTATTCCACGGAATTGCCCTCCGGGAAGGTGAAGAAGCAGCCCACATCCCAGGTCAGCATCCCGTCCCGTCCAGTGGCCTCGTCATAGATAACAGCGGCGTAGAGCTTGCCGTCGATGGACTGATAGGGCCGGAGGGAGATGCCATTGCTGAGACGGATGCCGCCGCCCCGCACTGCGCAGTCATCGGTGTGGCGCTCCACAGCCACCGCCTGCGGTTCATAAGGCTTTAGGTCCGTCAGGGGGATGACCAGCTCCAGATCCCCCTCCGGGTACACCGTGGCGATGGCGGGCTTTTTCGCCGGCCGGTTGGAGAGGAACCAGTAGGAACCGTTCGCCTGCGCTGCCAAAGTGACACACAGCCACTCCTCCGAATACCGGGAGTCATTGTCGGCATAATACAGTCGGATAGTATCGCCCTCCCGCTCTCCGGCAGTGATGATGACATTCCGTCTGTAATTGGTGTCGCCGTGGGTGTGGTAATAGGCGTCGTATTGCTCCAGATAGGTGAAGTTTGGAAGGCCGATCTGCCTTGTCTGCGTCAGAGACAGGCCGGTGTTCTCCAGAAGCACTTCGTTGATGGCGGAGACCGGCAGCTTGTCGGTGGGGCAGATGTCATTGCAGACCAGAGCTTTCTCCTCCTCGGTCATGGAGGTCTCCGTGCCGGTGCCGCAGTAGAACAGCTCATAGAGGTCGATATCCTCCGGCCTCTCGTACAGGGAGGTGAGGAATTGGTTGTGGATGTTGAGCCCTACCATGTTGTCCACAGTGTCGTTGTTGAAAAACTTCTCATTAAAGTACGCCAGCTCCTCACCGCTCAGCGCCCGTATCTCCGGCAGCAGGTGGTCCGGGCGGTCGCAGAGCTGGTTAGAGACGAACCAGTAGACGTCGTCTCCCCGGTCCCGCAAAGTCACACAGGCCCAGCCGTCGGCAAAGAAGTCACCCTCCGGCCCGCTGAAAAAGCTGCCGGTGGCGTCGTAGTAGAGACGGATCATGTCGTCCTTCCGCTCTCCCGCCCGGATGAAGATGGAGCCGGGTGCGTTGGTGTCGCCGTGGAAGTGGTAGTAGGCGTCATAGTCTGCCAGGTAGGAAAAACCGCCCATGCCAAGAGCCTGGGTGTCTGCCAGGGTCAGGCCGGTGTATTCCTGCAAAACGGCGTCCACATCCCCGGCGGGGAGCTTCGTCAGGTCCACCTCCGGGTCCGCACCGTCATAGAAGGTATCCACCACCTGCTGCCGCTCCGCCTGGTCCATGGCGCTGGGCCGGCCGGTGCCGTTGTAGAACAGCTGGAACATATTGATGTCCTCCGGCTTCTCATAGAGAGAGGTGAGGAACTGAGTGCGGATGTTGGTGCTGTCGTGAAAGAACTGCTCGTTGAAATACGCCAGCTCCGCCTCGGTGAGAGCCCGGTCACTCTTTCGTCTGTCCGCCGCCCCGGTGAAGGTAGCGGCACAGACCACCGCTGCCAGGGCCAGTACCAGGAATAGCGCCGCCGTCACCGTCTGCCGGTTCTCAGCGATGCGGGTGACCCGGTCCTTCAGCCGCTGTTTGCCCGCCGTCATGGTGGTGGCGGTCAGCAGGGGGCTGCCCGGTCCCTTCTTCACCGGGATAAGGGACAGCAGGGTCTGGCCGTAGGGGATGCGCTCCCCGTCGCCCAGGCGTTTCAGAGCGCCCTCGTCACAGGCCAGTTCGCAGTCGGTGCGGGAGACGATGGCCGCCGCCCACACCAGGGGGTCGAACCAGTACACTGCCAGGCACACGCACCGCAGCAAACTCCACAGGGGATCCAGGTGTCGGGCGTGGGTGCTCTCGTGGGCGATGACGTGCCGCATCCGTTCCGGGGAGGAGACGGCGGCGGGGGTCAGGTAGATGGCGGGCCGGAACAGTCCGAACAGGCAGGGAGAGGGAAGCCCGGACTCCACCAGATAGACGGGATAGCTGCAATTTTCAGCTATGTAAAGGATTCTAGCTTTACGGAGCCTCTTCCAGAAGCGGAGATTGGAAATCAGGAACCAGCAGGCCATGACGGCGGTGCCGCCCAGCCAGACGCATCGGAGCAGCTCGCCGGCGGTGAGCCAGCCTGCGTAGACGGTGGCGGTCTCCCCGCCCTCGTCCACCACCATGATCCCCGTGGAGGTGGGTGCCATGGCGTAGCCGGGCTGAAGTTCGGGGGTTCGCTGGCTTTCCTCAGGCAGGTCCACCTGCCCGGTGGGCAGGACGTAGACCGTCCGCTGCTCCAGCTGCTGGGAGACGGTCTCAGCCGCCGGTTCCGCGGCGGTAAGCACGTTGTGCTCCAGGGAGGGCAGACTGACGGGCACCAGCAGGCGCACCAGCACCAGTCCCCACAGGGCGTACTGCAGGCGGCGGGAGATGGTCCCCCGGAATATCTGCCGCAGGACCAGCAGGGCCAGGATCAAAACAGAGGAAGTGATCAGAACGTCCTTCATTTCCCGTCACCTCCCGCTTTTTCCAGAATGGCGGACAGCTCGGCGATATCCGCCTCCGTCAGGGCGTGGCTCTCCACCATGGCGCTCATCATCAGCCCCAGACTGCCGCCGTAGACCTTGGAGAGGAAGCTCTCCGTCTCCGCCCGGGCGGCGTCCTCCCGGTCCACGGTGGGGAAGTACCGCTTCGCACGGCCACCCTCCTCGTACCGAACGGCTCCCTTGGCCTCCAGTCGGGAGAGCATGGTGATGACGGTGTTCTTCGTCCAGCCGGTGTCCTCCCGCAGGGCTGCCGTCAGCTCCGTGATGGTCATGGGAGAGCGGTCCCATAGCCGGTTCATCAGCTTCCACTCGCTGTCGGACAGATTGATCTTCATACATGCACCTCCTGAAGGGTATACGATTGTCTACCTAAAACGTAGCAAAAAGGTAGACGTTTGTCAACCTCAAAATGGTTACAAAAAATGACGGGGCGTTTGCCTGTTGACCCCGCCGCTGTTTTGTCCTAAAATGGACCGTGATATTATAGAAAACTGGTGAACATATGACTGATTTCAACGAACGCTACATTGCCGCCCGGCGGGCGGTCATCGCCTGGGACCTGCGGCGGCTGAATCCCATGCAGCGCCAGGCCGCCATGACGACCGAAGGGCCGCTTCTGCTTCTGGCGGGCGCCGGCTCCGGCAAGACCACGGTGCTCATCCAGCGGGTCTACAACCTGCTGACCTACGGCCGGGGCAGTGATTCCGATTTCGTGCCTGCGTGGGCAACGGAAGAGGATCTGGCCTTCCTGGAAGCTTTTCCGGACCATCCCGACGACCTGGAGATTGACCGGGTCCATCGCCTCTGCGCCGTGGACGTGCCCCGGCCCTGGGAGATTATCGCCATCACCTTCACCAACAAGGCGGCGGGAGAGTTGAAGGACCGACTGGCCGCCCGGATGGGCCCCATGGCCAACGACATCTGGGCCTCCACCTTCCACTCCGCCTGTGTCCGCATCCTGCGGCGGGACATCGACCGCATCGGCTTCGACAAGGACTTTACCATCTACGACACCGACGATTCCAAGCGGGTGCTGAAGGACATCATCAAGGAGCTGAACCTGGATGAGAAGGCATTCCAGCCCAAGAGCGTCCTGACCATCATCAGCCACGCCAAAGACCAGTACCAGAGTCCGGCGGACTTTGCCAAGGCCCACAGCTCTGAAATGGACTGGAAGATGGCCCGCATTGCCAAGATCTACGAGAAGTACGCACAGAAGCTCCGCTCCGCCAACGCTCTGGATTTCGATGACATCATCTACCACACCGTGACCCTCTTGCAGCAGGAGCGAGAAGTGCGGGAATACTACCAGCAAAAATTCCGCTATGTGCTGGTAGACGAGTACCAGGACACCAACCACATGCAGTACCTGCTGACCAGCCTCCTGGCGGGCGGGCAAAAGAACCTCTGCGTGGTGGGCGACGATGACCAGTCCATCTACCGTTTCCGGGGCGCCAATATCGAGAATATCCTGAACTTTGAACAGCAGTATCCCAATGCCCGGACCATCCGCCTGGAGCAAAACTACCGCTCTACCCAGAACATTCTGGATGCCGCCAACGCCGTTATCAAAAACAATCAGGGCCGGAAGGGCAAGACCCTTTGGACCGACAATGGCGGCGGTGACGTCGTGACGGTGAAGACCACCTTCAACGAGAGCGATGAGGCCAACTACGTGGTGGGGGATATCCTGATGGGGGTGAACCGGGGCCGGAACTTCCGGGACACGGCGGTGCTGTACCGCATGAATGCCCAGTCCAACGCTCTGGAATACGCCATGAAGCGCAACGGCATCCCCTACAAAGTGGTAGGAGGCATGAAGTTCTTCGACCGGGCCGAGGTGAAGGACATGCTGGCTTATCTTTGCGTCCTGAACAACCCCCTGGACGATCTGCGGCTGCGGCGGATCATCAACAACCCACCCCGGGGCATCGGCGCCACTACCCTGGACAAGGTGGCCCTCTTGGCGGAAGGGCAGGGGGCGTCCCTGTACGAGATCATCCGCAACGCGGACCTGTTCCCGGAGTTGAAAAGTGCCTCTGCCAAGCTGCTGAAATTCGCGGACCTCATTGACGGCCTCCGCCGCCAGGGAGCCGACCTGGCCCTGCCGGAGTTCTACGACGCCGTCTGCGACCAGACCGGCTACGTGAAAGCCCTGGAGGACAAGGGCGACATGGAAAGCCGGGGCCGCATCGAGAACGTCCAGGAATTGAAGTCCAATATCCTGGGTTTCCTGGAGCAGGACCCGGAGGACGCCACCTTGTCCGGCTTTCTCAACGAGATCGCCCTGTACACGGACCTGGACAGCGTGGAGGCGGACGACAACTGCGTCACCATGATGACTATCCACTCCGCTAAGGGCCTGGAGTTCCCCACGGTGTACGTGGTGGGCATGGAGGAGGGCATCTTCCCCGGCTCCTCTGCCCAGTACGACCAGGAGGAGCTGGAGGAGGAGCGGCGCCTCTGCTACGTGGCCATGACCCGGGCCAAGGAGAAGCTGACCCTCACCAATTGCCGTCAGCGGATGCTGTACGGCCGCACCAGCGCCAACCGGGCCTCCCGGTTCCTGGACGAGATCCCGGAGGAGAACATGCGCTGGGAGAGCAAGCCGGAGCCGAGATTTGGCGGCATGGAGCACGACGACACCTTCGGCGGCGACCGCTGGGAGGGCGGCGGCTCCTTTGGAGCATCCTCTTTTGGCGGTTCCTCCTACGGCGGCTACGCCCAGCGCCCCGCCCGGCCCTCCACCGGCATCTACACCAGCGGCGGGCCCCGGGAGAACGGCAGCGTCCATTCCTACCGGGCGGCCCAGGCGCCCCGGCGGGAGCCCCTGGCGTCCACCCGGCAGAGCGCCGCACCCGCCACGGGGCTGATGCAGCTGGAAAAGGGGGAGATGGTGGAGCACACCGCCTTCGGAAAGGGCATGGTACTGTCCGTTCGGCCCATGGGCGGCGACGCCCTGGTGGAGGTGGCCTTCGACCAGGTTGGACAGAAGAAACTGATGCTGAAGTCCGCCGGAAGACATTTGAAGAAGCTGTAACAAAAAGCAGCCGAAGCGCTTTGCTTCGGCTGCTTCGGCTTGTCGAAAAACGTCTGCTTAAAGCAACTGGGTTGCATTTTGCAGGGGGAGTACGAGGGGGCGGGAGCCCCTTCGTGTGGAATCAAATGCCTGCAAAAAGCCTGCGCCAGCAGGCGTTTGCGCCGCGCAGCGGCAGATTTTCGGGCAGCAGAGCGGCCAGAAAATCGAGGTATTGTGAAGGCGTCGAAAAAGTCCGTTGGACTTTTTCGACAGCCTGAAGCAGCCGAAGCGCTTTGCTTCGGCTGCTTTTATTCCTGTTCACCCTCGTTGGCCTCCTCCTCAGCGGCGGCCTCCCGGGGCAGCTCCGCCGGGAAGTGGACCTGAAGCACCGCCTGGGGGCGGTTGAAGGACACGGCGGCATGGCGGTTTCGTTTCTGGGCGGCCTCCTCCAGAGCCTTCACCAGCTCCATCAGCACCTCCCGGGTGAGGGGACCGCCCCGCCAGTGGAACACGAAGGGCAGGTCCTTCCGAATGGACATCTGGGCCCGCTTCACCACGTCCTCCACCTTCGTGAAGGACAGCTTGGCGGTGCGGTAGTAAAACTGGTCGTTCTTGGTGCAGGCGGGGACCGGGTAGACCACCGGCTGGTGGTCCCGGAACAGGCGGCTGTCGTCAAGACCGAAATAGTCATACCGAATGACGCCGTCGTGGCTCAGGGAATTGTCGAAGGTGGCGTCCAGGTGGACATACTGGCCCTCCAGCTTCAAAATGTTCCAGGCGTGGCGGTACTTGATGCCCACTTCCGGGTTGGCCTCCGAGATGGCGATGACGCACCACAGCCCCAGGGCGTCGCAGAGGATCTTCACGGATTTGGCGATACCCTCGCACACCCCCACGCCCTGGCCCAGGGGGCCGATGATCTCGTGGGAATAAGGTTTTTTCAGCTTGTCGTACCGAACGTTTTCGCAGATAAAATCGTGGATGTACCGCGCTTTCTCCCAGTCGTTCATGGGCCGGGCGGGCCGGGCCAGCTTCTCCACCCGGGCCGAGAGGGCCTTTTGGTGGCCCTTGATCTTTCCTTTGTCAAATAAGTATTCCGGCACCAGCTCCACATGGTCGGCACCGGGATAGAAGCGGTAGGTGAAGCCGGTGACGTAGAAAATCTCCGGGTAGTCCAGCCGCAGCTGAAAGAAGATGTCACTGAGGGCCCGGTTTTCCAGCTTTGGAACGGGGAAAGCGGGGGAGAGGGCCGTGAACCCCATTTTCATGGCGTGATAGGCGGACTGACGGAGCTTGTCCATATGCTGATAGTAATAGGCTTCCATGGTGATTTCCCTGCGCGTTTATTTCTGGCGAGATTTCTGCTCTGGGGTGTACAGCAGCTCCTCGAAGCTCTGGATATACACGTCGCAGAAGCTGCGCATCTCTTTTTCATCCCTGTTGAAAAAGCTGTCGTGGACGCCCACCACCCGCATTCTGGCGGCTCTGGCCCCCCAGCAGGCGGCCAGACTGTCATCAAAGACGGTGCAGTCCTCCGGCCGGACGCCGTTTTTTTCCGCGGCGGCCAGCCAGACGTCGGGGTTCTTTTTGTGCATCCCGGCCTGCTGGGCGAAGGTGACATTTTCAAAATACTTCTCGATATCCAGCTTTTTCAGGGCTGTGTAGCAGTGCTCCGGCACGCTGGAGGTCACCACGGCCATCCGCCTGCCCTCCGCCTTGCACTGCTTCAGGTAGGCACGGACACCGGGCTTCAGCGGTACGTGGGAATACATGTCCCGGGACATCTCCATCCACTCGGCGATAATCTCCTCACAGGATTCCTCCAAATGGCAGAATTCCTTTGTAAATTCCGCTGCCAAAGGCAGCGCGGTGTGGGCCACGCCTTCGTAATACGCCCGGGTGTAGGGCAGCCCCCGCCGGGCTAAAAACGCCCGGTCCACGTTCTTCCAGACGCCGTTGGAGTCGATGAGGGTACCGTCCATATCGAAGAAAAACATGTCACGCCTCCTTTTTGAGCCAGAACCGCCAGGGAAAATCCCGGGCCTCCTCGGCGTAGTCCACGCCGATCCGGGGCCCGGAGCAGATGGTTTCCCTTACCGGGGCGGGACAGGGAAGACCGATGTCCGCCAGGGAGTCGCAGACGAACAGGGCGTCCCCGGTCAGATCAGTTCGGTCATCGGCCCGGGTCAGGGCCAAAGCCTTGCAGAGCTTGCCGGGGCCGTTGAGAAAGTTCTTGCGCTGATAGGCGGTCAATTCTGAAAAAGGCTTCCCATACCGCAGGCAGCTCATGGTCTCCCGTCCGGCCACCGCCTCAAGGCCCCGGATGAGCACCGCCGCCGGCTCACCTTCCGGTTCGGTGACGAAGTTCAGGCAGTGGTGCATCCCGTAGATGAAGTACACGTAGGCGTGGCCCGGTTCCATAAACAGTGTGGCGGTCCGGTCCGTCTTCCGATAGTTATAGGCATGGCAGGCCTTGTCACACCGGCCAATGTAGGCCTCGGTCTCCGTGATGCGGCAGACCAGCGTTTCGCCCTCCAGCCGCCGGACCAGGTATTTGCCCAGCAGATTTTGAGCGGTCTCCACCGTGTCGCCTGCGTAAAATTGTCGGGAAAGTCTTGCCATTTCTTCACCCCGGTGTTAAAATACGGACTTGCTGTTGCTTTGATACAGTATACCATGGACAAGGATTAGGAGCAAGGAAAATGAGGATCAATCGTGTCCGGCAAAACGTGCTGCCGGTGCTGGCTGCCCTGATCTGGGGCACGGCCTTTGTGGCCCAGAGCGTGGGCGCGGATTACGTGGAGCCGTTTACCTTCAACGCCGCCCGGTCGGCCATTGCCTTTTTGTTTTTGCTGGCGCTTTGCCTGGTGCGCCGCAAGGTGCAGAAAGGCGTGGTGGAGAGTGCCACGAAGTCTTGGAAGGATCTAGTGGTTGGGGGATTATGCTGCGGTGTGGCCATGACGGCAGCCGCCAACCTTCAGCAGAAAGGCCTGGAGACCACCACCAGCGGCAGGGCGGGCTTCATCACGGCGCTGTACATTGTCATCGTGCCCATCATAGGGATTTTCATGAAGAAAAAGGCACCAAAGACCTTGATGATCAGTGTGCCTCTGGCGGTGGCGGGGCTGTACTGCCTGTGCATCAAAGAAGATTTTTCCATTTCCGAGGGCGACCTTTATGTCTTCCTCTGTGCCCTCTGCTTTTCCGCCCACATTCTGTTCATCGATCATTTTACCCAGAAGGTGGACGGTGCGGAGCTGTCCTGCGTCCAGTTCCTGGTGATGGCGGTGCTGTCCTCCATCGGCATGATCGCTACGGAGAGCCCGTCCCTGGAGGCGCTGGGGATGTGCCTGTGGCCCATCCTGTATGTGGGCATCTTCTCCAGCGCTGTGGCCTATACCCTGCAGATCCTGGCACAAAAGGACTCTGATCCCACGGTGGTGTCCCTGCTGCTGAGTCTGGAATCTGTCTTTGCCACCCTGGCGGGTGCCATCATCCTCCACGACCAGATGAGCGGCAAGGAGTACCTGGGGTGCGTGCTGATGCTGGTGGCGGTGGTGCTGGCCCAGCTGCCGGAGCGGGAGAAAAAAGCGCCCCAGCAGGTGTAAAACAAGGAGGTTTCAATGGGAACCAATACGGTGGAGATCCGACTGGGCGAGTTGGCGGATATTGATTCCTGGATGGAACTGGTGGAGACTGTTCGGGAGTCTTTTCCCGGTCTGGAGACCCGGGAGGATATGGAGGCTCACAGAAATACGGTCCTGGAGTTTCTCCGGCGCCGCTCCGCCGTCTGCGCCCTGCAAGACAGGAAGGTGGTCGGGGCGCTGCTGTTTTCCAGGGAGGAAAGCGCGCTGTGCTTTCTGGCGGTGGACGCGGCATGGCGCAGGCAGCATATCGCGGAGAAGATGGTGGGATATGCTCTCGGACTGCTTCCGCCTGAAAGAGATATTTCCGTGACCACTTATCGGGAGGGCGCTCCCGGGGGAGCAGCGGCCAGAGCTTTTTATAAGCAGATGGGATTTCAGGAGGGTGAGCTGACGGAGGAATTTGGAAGCCCGGTCCAGGTATTTACACGGAAAAGATGAAAGCCCCAAGGGCGGCCGCCTGCTTCAGGCGGCCGCCTCAGCTTGTCGAAAAACCACTGCTTAAAGCAACTGGGTTGCATTTTGCAGGGGGAGTACGAGGGGGCGGGAGCCCCTTCGTGTGGAATCAAATGCCTGCAAAAAGCCTGCGCCAGCAGGCGTTTGCGCCGCGCAGCGGCAGATTTTCGGGCAGCAGAGCGGCCAGAAAATCGAGGTATTGTGAAGGCGTCGAAAAAGTCCGTCGGACTTTTTCGACAGCCTGGGGCGGCCGCCTGAAGCAGGCGGCCGCCTTTACTGTTTCGTCGGAGATAATAGCGGATTTTGAAGCGCCGCATCATTTTAGGTTGCACAGAGGTCGACCTGTATGGTATAATATCAAACTGTATGAGTATGTAGCGAGGTGATCCCATGCGTATCAACGTGTTAGGCGTTGGATTTGATAATCTGACCATGGACGAGGCTGTGGCCCGGGCCGTGGAGCTGCTGGGGGAGGAGGGGACCCATTATGTGGTGACTCCGAACCCCGAGATCGTGGAGGTCTGCCGGGAGAATCTGGCGGCGAAGATCGCCGTCAACGAGGCGGACCTGGTGCTGCCGGACGGCATCGGCGTCATCAAAGGCGCGGCTATGCTGGGCACGCCCCTGAAGGAAAAGACCCCCGGCGTTGAATTTGCCGGCCATCTGATGGGTAAAATGGCAGAGACGGGGAAGAGCCTGTACCTGCTGGGCGCCAAGCCCGGCGTGGCGGAGCAGGCGGCGGCGCGGCTGGCGGAGCAGTACCCCGGCCTTCACATCGCCGGCACTCACGACGGCTACTTTCAGGAGGACGGCCCTGTCATTGAGGCCATCCGCCAAAGCGGCGCTGACGTGGTGTTTGTCTGTCTGGGCGCTCCCAAGCAGGAGCTCTGGATGAAGAAGAACGGCCCGGCTACCGGCGCAAAGTTGCTGTGCGGCCTGGGCGGCAGCCTGGACGTGTTTGCCGGCGTGGTGGAGCGGGCACCCAAGTTCTGGTCCGACCATGGACTGGAGTGGTTCTACCGCCTGTGCAAGGAGCCGAAGCGCATCGGGCGGATGACGAAGCTGCCCCTGTTCCTGGTCCATGTAAGGCAGGAGAAGAAAAAGAAATGAGCGGAAAACTGATCGTATTTGAAGGCACCGACGGCTCCGGCAAGGCCACCCAGGCCGGCCTTCTGTGCCAACATCTGGAGCGGGAGGGGGTCCCCTTCCGGGAAATCGACTTTCCCCGGTACGGCAAACCCTCCGCCGCCATGGTCCAGGAGTACCTGAACGGCAACCTGGGCAAGCGCCCCGGCGATGTGAGCGCTTACGCCGCGTCCCTGTTTTTCTCCATGGACCGCTACGCCTCCTATAAACAGGACTGGGGTGGTTTCTATGAGAGCGGGGGACTGGTGGTGGCCAACCGCTACACCACCTCCAACGCTGTCCATCAGGCATCCAAGCTGCCGGAAGAAGCGCGGAAGGAATACCTGGATTGGCTGTTTGACCTGGAGTATAACAAGCTTGGCCTGCCGAGGCCGGACCTGGTGCTTTACCTGGACATGCCCACGGAGATCACGGAGCGGATGATGCGCCAGCGGGAGCAGGCCACCGGCACCCACGCCGATATCCATGAGCAGGATGAGACGTATTTGAAAAACTGCCGGGCCAACGCGAAAGAGGTCGTGAAGGACTGCGGATGGACCGTCATCAACTGCGCCAGCGACGGGGTGCCCCGGACTGTGGAGGATATCCATGCCCAGGTCTACCGGATCGTGAAGAAGCTGCTGTAAGGGCTGTCCCGCGTTGGGACAGAGAAAACGGGACGCGGTGCGTCCCGCTTTCCGCCGCCGTCAGCAGCAGTTGTCATCGCAGTCGCGGCACCGGCGGCAGTCATTGTCGCCCCAGGAGCCGCCGCAGCAGCAACAGAGCAGGATGACGATAATGAGAATCCACAGGCAGGAGCAGTTGTTTCCATGATTGCTGAAGAACATGATTGTCACCTCGCTTTGAGATATTCTATGCGTCGGGACCCTTCTGGGAGCCTGACCACTTGAAAATTCCCGCAGGGATAGGAAAACAGAAAGTTCGGACCGCCTTCGGCAGCGCACTGTCGGGCGGAAGGTACAGGAGGTTCTATATGGCTGATCACAGAAAAGGGGATACCGCCAGCTGGGACACGGAGCAGGTGCGCCGCGGCCAGTCGGAGCGGAGGCCCCGCCAGACCCGCCGCCGGAAGCGGCGCCGGCTGTTCAATCCGCTGACGTATGTGCTGTTCGTGGTGGTCGTATCGGCCCTGTTGGCAGGCGTGGGCTGGCTGCTGGCCAGCGACCTGTGCGCCTTCAACAAGGCGTATATGGAGACCACCGTGGAGGTGACGGCGGAGGACGATATCGGAACCATCGCCGAAAAGCTGGAGGATGCGGGCCTGATCGAGTACAAGTGGTTCTTCAAGCTCTTCGCCGGTGTGGCCCATGCACAGGACAAGATTGGCGTGGGCACCTATGAGCTGAACACCGACATGGACTACCGGGCCCTGATCGTGGGCATGCACAACTCCTCCGGCAATATGAATACGGACACCGTCCGGGTCACCATCCCGGAGGGCTACACCGTGGCACAGACCATCCACCTGCTGGCGGAAAAGGGCGTCAACACCGAGGAGGCGCTGTTGGAGGCCGCCAAGACCTATAAATTTGATTATACCTTCATCGACAACAGCACGGAGGACATCAGCCGGCTGGAGGGCTATCTCTTCCCGGACACCTATGATTTCTACGTGAATGAGAAGCCCGGCAGTGCCCTGAACCGGCTGATCTCCAACTTCAACAAGAAGCTGGACGACGACCTGCTGGCTGCCGCCGAGGCAAGAGGATACAGCCTGCAGGAGATCGTGACCATCGCCTCCCTGATCGAAAAGGAGACTGACGGCACCGACCAGGGCAAGATCGCGTCCGTTATCTACAACCGTCTGGAGGGCCCCGGCGACAAGGGCGGCACCTACGGTTATCTGCAGATCGACGCCTCGTTGCTGTATGCCCTGCCGGACCACACTGGCACCATCACCAACCAGGACAAGGCGCTGGACTCTCGTTACAACCTGTATAAGTACGCCGGCCTTCCTCCCACGGCCATCGCCAACCCGGGCCTGGCGGCCATCCAGGCGGCGCTGGAACCGGAGATCACCGATTATTATTACTACGCTCTGGGCAAGGATGGGAAGCACCACTTCTCCACCACTCTGCAGGAGCACAACAACTTCTTGAACAGCGGCAACTATGCGGGATAAGAGAAAGACGCCGGAACTGCTGGCTCCGGCGGGGGACATGGAGCGGCTGAAGATGGCCGTTCTCTACGGCGCCGACGCCGTGTATCTGGCGGGTACCGATTTCGGGATGCGGGCCTTCGCCGGCAACTTCTCACCGAAGGAGCTGCCGAAGGCGGTGGCCTTCGCTCATGACCGTGGCGTCCGGGTCCACTGTACCATCAACACTATGCCCCGGAACGACGAGGTATCCCGGCTGCCGGAGCACCTGGAGCGTCTCCAGGACGCGGGAGTGGATGCTCTGATCGTGGCGGACATGGGTGCCTTTACCCTGGCTGGGAAGTACGCCCCCCGGTGTGAGCGGCATATCTCCACCCAGGCCAGTATCTGCAATTACGAGACTGCCCGGGCCTGGCATGACCTGGGTGCCTCCCGGGTCATCCTGGCCCGGGAGCTGGGCCTGGAGGAGATTCGGACCATCCGGGACAAGACCCCGGCGGACCTGGAGATCGAGGCCTTCGTCCACGGCGCCATGTGCGTCAGCTACTCCGGCAGGTGTTTGCTCAGCAACTACATGACCGGCCGGGACTCCAGCCGGGGCGCATGCGCCCAGCCCTGCCGGTACCAGTACGCTTTGATGGAGGAAAAGCGCCCCGGCGAGTATTTCCCCATCGAGGAGGACGGTCAGGGCACCTACATCCTCAACTCCCGGGACATGTGCATGATCGACCACCTGGAGGATCTGATGGACACGGGCCTTTCCAGCCTGAAGATCGAGGGCCGGGCCAAGTCCGCCTACTACGCTGCCATCGTCACCGGCGCCTACCGCCACTGTCTGGACGACGCTGCCGCCGGCCGCCCCGCTGACCCGGTCTGGCGGGCAGAGGTGGAGCATGTCAGCCACCGGCCCTATTCCACTGGGTTCTACTACGGCCCTCCGGGGCAGTATTACGCCAACTCCCGCTACATCCGGGAGTGGCAGGTGGTCGCCCTTGTCACCGACTGCGACAGCGAGGGCAACGCGACTCTTTCCCTGCGAAACAAGTTCCGTACCGGCGACACGGTGGAGCTGGTAGGGCCGGACCTGCGGCCCTTTCCCATGACCGTGCCGGTCATGACCGATGAGGCGGGGGAGCCTCTGGAGGAGCCCCGCACCCCTCAGATGACATTTCAAATGAAGCTGCCCTGCCGGGTGCCGCCCATGACTCTGGTGCGTCACAGAGTAGAGCTGTCAGCCAAGTAAAGAGAAAGAATAAGGAGAAACGCTATGAACACAGACGTCGTCATCGTCGGCGCCGGCCCCGCCGGTATTTTCACCGCTCTGGAAATGATCAAGAAGGGCAGCAAGCAGAAGATCGTGATGGTGGAAAAGGGCCAGCCGGTGGAAAAGCGCCACTGCCCCAAGGACAAGACCCGCAAGTGCGTCAACTGCAAGCCCTACTGCCACATCACCACCGGCTTCTCCGGCGCCGGTGCTTTCTCCGACGGCAAGCTGTCCCTCAGCTATGAGGTGGGCGGTGACCTGCCCACCCTGATCGGCGAGGACCTGGCACAGGAGACCATTAACTACGCCGACCAGATCTACCTGGACTTCGGCGCCGACACCCACATCGAGGGCCTGGAGCATGAGGAGGAGCGGAAGGAGATCCGCAAGCGGGCCATCCAGGCGGGACTGAAACTGGTGGACTGCCCCATCCGCCACATGGGTACCGAGAAGGCCCAGGATATCTACCTGGCCATTGAGCGGTACCTGCAGGAAAACGGCGTGGAAATGTACTTTGGCTACGAGTGCCAGAACCTGATCCTGGAAAACGACGTCTGCCGTGGCGTCTCCATCTCCAACGGCAAGACTGACCTGGAGATCTACGCCAAACACACGGTAGTCGCTACCGGCCGCCGTGGCGCTGATTGGCTGGAGAAGCTGTGTGCCGAGCACA
This sequence comes from uncultured Clostridia bacterium, assembly GCA_945873695.1. Classification (GTDB taxonomy): domain Bacteria; phylum Bacillota; class Clostridia; order Oscillospirales; family Oscillospiraceae; genus Oscillibacter. The sequence goes on from CAMCDX010000021.1 coordinate 17,017, forward strand.
ACATTGCCCACGCTCCCGGCACCGTGGACATCGGTGTCCGTGTGGAGGTCCGCAACGAGATCATGGAGACGGTGAACCGGGTGCTGTACGAGTCCAAGCTGGTGGGCTATCCCGCACCGTTTAAGAACAAGGTCCGCACCTTCTGCCAGAATCCCGGTGGCTTCGTCAGCCAGGAGAACTACGACAACAACCTGGCGGTGGTCAACGGCCACTCCTACAAGGACCTGAAGAGCGACAATACGAACCTGTCCATCCTGTGCTCCCATAACTTCTCCGTGCCCTTCAACCAGCCCATCGCCTACGCCCAGAAAGTGGGTGAGCTGACCAACATGCTGGCCAACGGCCAGATCCTGGTCCAGCGGTTCGGCGACATCCTGGACGGCAAGCGGACATGGCAGAAGGAGCTGGCCCAGTCCAATATCCGGCCCACCCTGCCTGATGCCGTGGCCGGCGATATCACCGCCGCCATGCCCTACCGGGCCATGATCAATATCATCAACTTCATCAAGGCCATGGACTATGTGGTCCCCGGCTTCGCCTCCTATGAGACGCTGCTGTACTCTCCCGAGCTGAAGTTCTACTCCAACCGGGTGAAGATGGACACCGACTTCAACACCAGCCTCCAGGGTCTCCACTGCCTGGGCGACAGCTCCGGCTGGACCCGTGGCCTCATGATGGCCTCTGTCATGGGCACCCTCATGGGCCGCAAGATCGCGGAAGAGGGCTGAGCCAAAGAAACTCAAAACCGCTGGGACTTCCCGGCGGTTTTTCCTTGCGGCGCAAGAGATGCAACCTGCGGTTGACAATCTTCCATCTGCCGCGTTCTTTCCTTTTGGGGCCGGATAGCGTACCATGGAACCATCAAACAGAAAGCGAGGAACGAATATGATGGAATTTTCAGAAAAGCTGACGACCCTCCGCAAACAGGCCGGACTGTCCCAGGAGCAACTGGCAGACCGGCTGGGCGTCACCCGGCAATCCGTTAGCAAATGGGAGAGTGGCGCCGCACTGCCAGAGCTTGTAAAGCTGATATCCTTGTCGGAGATGTTCGACATCAGCCTGGATTATCTGGTGAAGGACTTCATGGACGAGCCGGGGCAGGTAGGTGAGAGCAGCCCGGACACTGCCCGACTGGAGCAAAAAGTGGACGATTTGACCCGATACGTCAAGGGTTCCTTCTATGCTTATGACAGTAATACTAAAATCTAATTAAATGCTTTAATAATCCAATTGCGACCAGTGATGCTG
>CAMCDX010000022.1 GCA_945873695.1 uncultured Clostridia bacterium
TTCCTACATTAGGGGGCTCTTTGTCTATTGTCCGTTTTTACTGGACCTGTTCAGCGGACCCGCTCCAGGTCAAACAGACACAGGTCGGCGTCGGCACCGACCTCGACGCGGCCCTTTTTGCCCAAGCCGAACCGGTCCGCCGCCCGGCGGGTGATCTTGTAGACGGCGGCTTCAAGAGGCAGAACGGCCCGGTCCCGCACGTAGGCCTCCAGCAGCCGGGGATAGGTGCCGTAGACCCGGGGATGCAGCAGGCCGCCGTCGGGATAGGTGGCGTCGGAGATAACGCCGGAAAAGGGAGCGCGGAGAATGGCCTCGATGTCCTCCTCCGAGGCGATGAAGTCGATCATGGACACGGTGCATTCCTCCGCGGCCAGCAGGTCGAACAGGGCGTCATAGGGGTCCTTGCCCTGGGCGGCGGCGATATCGGCGACGGAGCGGCCCTCAAAGGCGGCGTGCTCCGGCAGCCGCAGGGAAGTGGCCAGCACGTTTTCAAAGCCCACCAGGGCGGTGATGTTCTCAAAGTCCGTGCCGGTCTCCATCCGGCGGCGGATCTTTTGCCGGGTCTCCGGGTCCTTCAAAGCGGCGGTAAGGGCGACCGTTCCGCCGGACTGGAACTCCGGCGGCAGCACGTGGATCAGCTGGGTGGACCCGGCGGGATAGGGGTATACGTCGCAGGTCACGTCCAGCCCTTCCTCCCGGGCTGCGGCGATGCGGCGGAGCATCTCCGGCACGGCGCGGCCCCAGTTCCGTTTACCGATGGCCTTCAGGTGGCTGATCTCCACCGGGGTCCGCAGCATATGGGCGACTTCGATCATCTCCTCCAGGGCATCCACCACGCCGTCCCCCTCCTGGCGCATATGGACGGTGATGACCTTGCCGGAATCCCGCAGGGGTTCCAGTGCCCGGATCAGCTCCTCTGTGGAGTAAAAGCACTCCGGGGCGTAGCCCAGGCCCAAGGACACTCCCAGGGCGCCGTCCGCCAGGGCCTGCTCCAGGAGAGCATGGAGGCGGCGGTATTCACCATTTGTCAGGGGCCGGTCCTCAAAACCAACGGCGCAGGCCCGCAGAGTACCCATGCCCACCAGCATTCCGGCGTTCAGCGCCAGGGGTACCCGGGCCGCCTGGGCCCGGTAGCTTGCCAGGGCGGGGAAGTCCCGCCCCTCCGGCATGGCGCCCACGATGGGGGAGAGGTAGCGGAGAGCCTCCTCCCGGTGGGGTCCGGCCACCGGGGCCAGGGACAGGCCGCAGTTGCCGTTCAGCACCGTGGTGAGGCCCTGGGCCAGCTCCGCCCGTCCGTAGCCGGGGCGGAACAGGGCCGCGTCACCGTGGCGGTGGATGTCGATGAAGCCGGGGGTCAGGTACCGGCCGCCCGCGTCGATGACCTGGGCGGAGGAGACGTCTCCCAGCTGCCCAACAGCGGAGATGGTGCCGCCGGAGACAGCTGCGTCCCCCGGAAAGGCGGGGGATCCGGAGCCGTCCAGGATGAGGGCGTTTCGGATGAGGTAATCGAACATAAAAGGACCTCCAATCAGTCAAAAAGAAGCCAGAGGGGGACCAGGGTGGTGACGGCCGCCGGTATCCAGTAAATCAGCTGGAGCCGCAAGGGACCCGGCCAGAGACGATGAGCCTTCCGGTAGGCTTTTCGGTCCTCCCGGTACACCAAAAACAGCGGCCAGGTGACCAGATTCATTAGAAGGAGCGGCAGAACCGTGGCCCAGAGAGGCAGAACACCGGATTCATACGGAAGGTCAATCCCGACCAGGGCGGCCACACAGAGGAACCAGGAAAAGGTGTAGTGCTTTCTCTGAAAGGCCATCAGGCGGCGAAAGAACGCGGCCATGGGCAGCCCTCCCTTCTGGGTCTCAGTGTAGCACCAAAGACAGGTGTTTGCAAACCATGAAAAAAGGACGCCCGCAAGGGCGTCCTTTGATGCTATGAGGAAAGAGCTCAGTCCTCGCACAGGCCGGCGGTGATGATGGCCATGGAGTAGACCTCCTGGGCGTTGCAGCCCCGGGAGAGGTCGTTGATGGGGGCGTTCAGACCCTGCAGGATGGGGCCGTAGGCGTCGAAAGAGCCCATGCGCTGGCAGATCTTGTAGCCGATGTTGCCGGCGTTGATGTCAGGGAAGATGAAGGTGTTGGCGTGGCCGGCCACGCTGGAGTTGGGGCACTTGGTGCGGGCCACAGTGGGGGACACGGCAGCGTCGAACTGCAGCTCGCCGTCGATGGCCAGGTCGGGAGCGGCGGCCTTGGCCTTGGCGCAGGCGTTGCGCATCTTGTCCACGTCCTCGCCCTTGCCGGAGCCCAGGGTGGAGTAGCTCAGGAAGGCGACTTTGGGGTCAATGCCGAAGACCTTGGCAGTAGCGGCGGTCTCCAGGGCGATCTCCACCAGCTCGTCCTCGTTGGGCTTGATGTTGATGGCACAGTCACCCATGGCCAGGACCTCGCGGTCACCGGTGGCGGAGGGGCGGACCAGGATGAAGCAGGAGGAGACGATCTTGCTGCCGGGCTTGGTCTTGATGATCTGCAGAGCGGGACGGACGGTATCGGCGGTGGAGTAGGTGGCGCCGCCCAGCAGAGCGTCGGCGTAGCCCATCTTCACCAGCATGGTGCCGAAGTAGTTGGCCTGCATCAGGGCGGCACGGCACTGCTCGGCGGTCATCTTGCCCTTGCGCAGCTCCACCATGGTCTCCACCATCTTGTCCATATCGGCGAAGGTGGCGGGGTCGATGATGATGGCACCCCGGATGTTGAAGCCGATCTCCTCGGCGGCCTTCTGGATCTCGTCCTCGTTGCCTACCAGAACGGGGGTCAGGAAGGTACCGGACAGCAGACGGGCGGAAGCCTCCAGGATGCGGGGATCGGTGCCCTCGGTGAAGACGATCTTCCGGGGATGGGCCTTCAGCTTTTTGATCAGAAATTCAAACATGGCTGTTTTCCTCCATAAATGTACAGAATGGGGTCTCAAACATACTGCTTTTATTATACACAACTGGTCCCGTCGGTCAATTAAGAAAATAAAATATGGCAACAAAAATTTGCGTATTTTTACCTGCGTCTTTCGTCGAATGTACAAAACAGACAAAGACACCACAAAATAAGCGGGATGGAAATCCCTGTAAACCCAATGGATTGAAGTGTTTTCCACACAAATGAGTCTTGACGGATGACATAAAACAGGGTATGATGAAATGGTAACAAATTGTAACTTTTTTGACCGAACATTTTCAGGAGACGATATGAAGGATCAACTAAAACGAGGCGCCTCCGCCGCGCCGAAGGCCCAGAAGGGCGGCAAGCGCCTGGCGAAGGCCGAGCCCAGGCCCGCGGCGCAGAGCGCCCAGGCGGTGGCCGAGCGGCCTCCCCGGCGGCAGGAGCGGCTGGAGACCGCCCCGGCAAAGCCCCGCCGGACCACCGACCGGGAGGCGCGTCCCCACCGGGAGCGGACGGGGCAGGCAGAGGGCTTTCGGGGCACCGTGTCCGGGATCTGCCAGGAGCTGCTGGCCCGGATGCGGCGGACCCGCCGCCGCTGGCGGCACATCGTCCGGGAGAAGCGGGCCAAGCACTTCCCGGAGTCCGAGCGGCTGCCCATCCAGCTGCTGCTGTTCGGCTGGAGCATGCTGCCCATGGCCGCCAGCCGTTTGCGGGAGGCTACCTGGGGCCGCCGGAAGCGGGCCATCAACAACTTTGGCCACATGCGGGGCTGGATGGAGGAGCACCGGGTCCATCCCGCGGTCTTTCTGGGTGCCGGCTGCGGCCTGGCGGCCATCGCCCTGTTCTGCTCCATCTATACCGTGGGCACCACCGTCACTTATGACGGGGAGGTCATCGGCGTGGTGAGCTCCAGGGAGACGGCGGAAACCGCCAGGGCCAATCTGGAGAAGGTCACCACCCGCACGCTGGGGGAGACCTTTACCATCGACGACTCCCAGCTCCAGTACTCCTCCGGCCTGATGCGCCGGCAGGACGTGGTGGACGGAGAGACCTTTGAGGAGGAACTGTCGGAGGAAGTGGGACTGGTCACCCAGGCCTACTGCCTGTATGTGGACGGGGAGCGTATCGGCGCCACGCCTTACGAGGGGGCCCTGGAAGAGCTGCTGAAGCAGATGCGGGACTCCGCGACCAACGCGGACACCATCTCCTGCAGCTTTGCCGAGGATGTGAAGATCAAGCAGGAGTATGTGGCCACCGAGGAGATCATGAATCTGGGCTACCTGGCGGAGACGTTGTACAGCACCAAGACCGCCGAGGTGACCTATGAGGTCAAGAAGGGAGATACCTGGTCCGAGATCGCCGAGGACCACGGCCTGACCAGCAAGGAATTGCTGGCCCTGAACCCGGGCTATGATATCAACAAGCTGCAGATCGGCGAAGTGCTGACCCTGTCCGCCTCCGTGCCCTACCTGACCATGACCGTGGTCCAGCAGGAGCGGTATGTGGACGAGGTGATGTACGACATCGAGTACACCAACACCGACAGCCTGTACAAGGGCGATTACAAGGTCACCTCCGCCGGCCAGTACGGCGCGGCGGACGTGGTGGCCAACGTCACCTACGTCAACGGCGAGGAGACGGAGCGGACCGTGCTGTCTTCTGTGACATTGAAGGAGCCCGTGACGGAGCAGCGGCTCCAGGGCACCAAGGCACGGCCTACCTGGCTGCCTACCGGCACCTTCCGCTGGCCTGTTTCCGGCCGCATCACCTCTTACTTCGGCGGCCGGAAGTCCCCCGGCGGCATCGGTTCCACCAACCATAAGGGTATCGACATCGCGGCGCCCAGGGGTACCCCGGTCTATTCCGCCGACGGCGGCACCGTCACCTACGCCGGCTGGATGAGCGGCTACGGCTATCTGGTCCGCATCAGCCACGGCAACGGCTACGAGACCTACTATGGCCACAACAGCAGCCTGACGGTCTCCGTGGGACAGAAGGTCTACAAGGGCCAGCAGGTCGCCCGGGTAGGCTCCACCGGCAACTCCACCGGCAACCACTGCCACTTTGAGGTTCGGTATAACGGCGTGGCCAAGAACCCGCTGAACTATCTGCCGTAATACGTGAAAAACAGCCGCTGAAAAGCGGCTGTTTTTTATGATTCAGGGCGGCGGGCCTCCAGCCGCCGCTCCACATCGGCCTGGACCTCCTCCGGGGAGACCTGGAGGGCCACGGCGAACTCGCTGCACAGCAGCTGCTCCGCCTGCTTCAAAAACCGTTCATCCACCATACCCAGCCACCGGTTCTGGGCCGCCAGCTGATGGCGCTTGGCCCGGATGGAGACCATCAGACGCAGCAGCTCCCGGCAGTCGTGGGTCCGGATGGCCGCCTGGTAGTGCTGGGCCAGGGCCTGTAAGGTGGGGCCCCGGCAGATCTCCGGGGTCAGGGTCGGAATCTGCTCCAGCAGCGCCCGGGCTTCTTCCGCCGGGATCACCGGCCGGATGGGGACCTTGCCGCCCTCTGCCGGCGTGTAGATCACACCGTCCTGGTGCAGCGGCTTGAGAAGATAGAATAGCTTCCCCCGGTCCGCACCCCGGGCGGCAGGCCGCGTCAGCTCCTCCACCCGGCATACGCCGGTGGAGCCGTATACCACCAGGTCCCCTGACTGAAACATGAACGATTGTCCTCCTTCCTGACTGGAACGGCCTTCTCCAAGGCCGTATTCCGCATTTCGAGTTTAGCACATTTTTGAGGCAGATGTAAGCAAAAAATACTGAAAGCTGGAAAATATGGCGTTTTGACCACGCATATCCGGCTTGCTTTTGCTCAAAATGCCGGAACACAGGAGACGGCGGAAATGGCTCAAAAAGGCCCCCATTATCCGACAGGCGCGGATAACGGGGGCCTTTTTCACGACTGTTTTACATGGTCAGCTGACCGAGGATGCAGGCAAAGCCCCGGCAGGCCTTTATCAGCTGGTCGATCTCGATGTACTCGTCCCGGACGTGGGCCAGGCTCTCCAGGGAGGGGCCGTAGCCGATGGTGGGGATGCCGGCCTCGCCGCAGAAGTGGCTGCCGTTGGTGCAGAAGGCGAAGTGGGAGACAGGGGCCTCGATGCCGGCCTCCTTCAATCCGGCCAGCACCTTCCGAACGTCCGGGTAGGACTCCTCCATCAGCCAGGCCGGGAAGTACCGCCGGGCGGAGATGGTTTCGCCGGTCCAGCAGGCCTCCCGGCCCTCCGCCAGGTAGACCCGGGCCTTTAGGTCGGGAACCTTTTTGGCGGCCCGGGCAATGGCTGCCTCCACCTGGCCCAGGATAACGGCCTCATCCTCACCTACCAGCGTGCGGCGGTCGAAGGTGGCCCGGCACAGGGCGGGCACCACCGAGGCGCCGGGATAGGGGGAGGAGACGATGTCCGTCAGCTCCAGGATGCCCCTGCCCAGGATGGGATGCTGGTTGGGAACGATCTTTCGGATCTCCTCTATGACCGCCATCATGTGGTACACGGCGTTGACGCCCTTTTCCGGGTTGGAGGAGTGGCAGCTCTTGCCCTCCGTCTCCACCACCACTTCCGCCCGGCCCCGCTGGCCGATCTTCACGGTGGTGGAGGTGGCCTCGCCGATGATGACGAAGTCCGGCTTGGCCAGCCGGGTGATCTCCCGGGAGGACACGCCCTCGAAGCACTCCTCATGGACGGTACAGGATACGCAGATGTCGCCGGCAAAGTCCCGGCCCGTGTCCTGAGCGAAATGGGCGGCGGCGGAGATCATGGCCGTGACGCTGCCCTTCATGTCGGAGGTGCCCCGGCCGTAGATTCTGCCGCCGTCGATCTCCCCACCAAAGGGATCGTGGGCCCAGTCCGGGGCGTCGATGACGTCCACGTTGTCGATGTGGCCGTCCATCAGGATGGTCCGGCCGGGCCGGCTGCCGTGGATACGGCCCAGGACGCTGCCGTACCGGTCAATCTGAACCTCATCGAAGCCGTACTCCTCCATCTTTCGGGCGCACAGCTCCGCCACGCCCTTTTCCTGCCCGGAGGGACTGGGAATCCGCACCGCCTCCTGGCAAAACGCGATCAGCTGTTCCTCTCTCGTCATAATGCCGTCTCCTTTTTCGCGGCCTGTTCCGGCCGTTTTCTTATCTTTGTTATAGAGGAAAGGGGTAGGAATGTCAATCGGATGGTCCGTGGGGCGGGCAGGGGGTCTCGTGGCGGCGGTACTCCCGGGGAGTGACGCCGTACCGGGCCTTGAACTGGCGGTTGAAGTTGGACAGCGTCTCAAATCCCGCCGCCTGGGAGACGGCCAGCACCGTGTCGCTCCCCTGCCGCAGCAGCTCCGCCGCCGCGGCCAGCCGCCGCTCGTTCAGATAAGAGATGAAGCTGGTGCCGGTCATCTGCTTGAACCACCGCATAAAATGACTGGAGGAGCAGCCGCAGTACCGGGCTATGTCGGCTACGGACAGGGGCTGGGCGTAGTCCGTCTCCACGCGCCGGAGGACATCCTTCAGCCGCTGAGTGTCCGGGTGCTCCGGCGGCACGGGTGGCATCCGAACCTGCATCAGCAGGAACAAAAACCGCAGCATAACGGCCCGGACCTCCAATTCGTAGCCGGTCATCCGCTCCCGGCACAGGGCCTCCGCCTCCGTCAGGCAGGCCGCGGCTCCGGCGTACCCCGGCTGGCCCTCCCGCAGGAGGCGGGGGAGGGGCAGCCGGCCCGCCGCCAGGGGGATCAGGTACTGCTGGGCGCAGATGTCGGCGGTGCCGGAACCCAGGAACACCGGGTCAAAGATCAGGTTTTCGTATTCCATGACGTTGCCGGGCAGTTCCCGCAGGGCGTGGAGGGTGCTCGGGGGCAAAATGAAAATGTCCCCGGCTTCGGCGGTGAAGAGTTGGGTGTCCACCTGGACCTCGCCCCGGCCTTTTTTTACGTAGATGAGCTCCATACTTTTGTGCCAGTGCAGGGAAACGGAGGGGAAATCCAGGGGGATGGTGCAGGGGTAGATGTTGAAGGGAAAGAGGACGCTGCCGTGCTGTTTCGTCTCCTGCAGCGGCGCCGTGTGCTCCGGGGCCATAGCCACACCTCCTTGCATGATAGGATACAGTCATAAAATGCGGGGATTATGGCGGAAAAGCCGATTTCAAGGATATAATATAACAGAAACTCAAAAAATGCACCCTTTATTTTTTCCGATTTGAGGGAGATGAACCGTATGAATGGATCTGTTTCCGAAAAACTCACCCAGCTGTGCGGCAAGCCTTTGGAGCGGGCCACGGACCGGGAGGTCTATCTGGCGCTGCTCCGCCTGGTGGAGGAACTGGCCGGCCAGCGGGTGGAGCCGGTCCGGGGCCGGAAGCTGTACTATATTTCCGCTGAGTTTCTGATGGGGAAGCTGCTGTCCAACAACCTGATCAACCTGGGGCTGTACGACCAGGTCCGGGACTGCCTGGAGCGGACGGGACACCGCCTGTCGGACATCGAGGAGCTGGAGCCGGAGCCCAGCCTGGGAAACGGCGGCCTGGGCCGTCTGGCGGCCTGCTTTCTGGACTCCCTGGCGACGCTGAACCTGCCCGGCGACGGCATCGGCCTGCGCTACCACTGCGGCCTGTTCCGCCAGAAGTTCGCGGACGGCCGGCAGACAGAGCTGCCGGACCCCTGGCTCACCGATGAAGGGTGGGCCAAGCGCACCGACACCGTCTACCCGGTGGAGCTGGCGGGGACGGTGTACCAGGCCCGGCTGTACCGGCTGGCGGTCACCGGCTACAACGGCGGCACCAACCAGCTGAACCTCTTTGACCTGGACACCGTGGACGAGTCCGTCATTACCGGCGGCATTGCCATGGATAAGACATGCGTCGACAAGAACCTGACCCTGTTCCTGTACCCCGATGACTCCGACGAGGCGGGCCGGCTGCTGCGGATCTACCAGCAGTACCTGATGGTCAGCGCCGGTGCCCAACTGATCCTGGCGGAGTGCGAGGCCCGGGGCTGCACCCTCCACGACCTGCCGGACTATGCCGCCATCCAGATCAACGACACCCATCCCAGCATGGTCATCCCGGAGCTGATCCGGCTGCTGGAGCAGCGGGGAATCGGCTTCGATGAGGCGGTGGATATCGTCACCCGGACCTGTGCCTACACCAACCACACCATCCTGGCGGAGGCTCTGGAGACCTGGCCCCGGACCTATCTGGAGCAGGTGGTGCCCCAGCTGATGCCCATCATCCAGCAGCTGGACGCCCTGGCCCGGACCCGGAGTGATGACGGGACCACGGCCATCATCGACGACAGGGGCGGCGTCCACATGGCCCACATGGACATCCATTTCACTCACTCCACCAACGGCGTGGCTGCGCTGCACACGGAGATTCTGAAAAGCAGCGAGCTGGCCAACTTTTACAAGCTCTATCCAGAAAAGTTCAACAACAAGACCAACGGCATCACCTTCCGCCGCTGGCTCCTGGCCTGCAATCCCCGGCTGACCGGGGAGATCGAGTCCCTCATCGGCCCCGGCTTCAAGCAGGGTGCCGGCCAGCTGGAGGGGCTGCTGCCCCTGGCCCGGGACCGGGCGGTGTTGGAGCGGCTGGGAGGCATCAAGCGGGCCAACAAGGAGGACCTGGCCCGGTGGCTGGAGGAAAAGCAGGGCGCGCGGGTGGATCCCGCCGCCATGTTCTCCATCCAGTCCAAGCGGCTCCACGCCTACAAGCGCCAACAGCTGAACCTGCTGTATCTCATCCATCAGTATTTTGAGATCCAGGCGGGCCACATGCCTCCGGTGCCGCTGGTCAGCATCTTCGGCGCCAAGGCCGCTCCGGCCTACACCATCGCCAAGGATATCATTCATGCCCTGCTGACCCTCTCTGCCGTCATCGACGAGACGCCGGAGGTCCGGCAGTGGCTGCAGATCGTGTTCGTGGAGAACTACAACGTCACCGCCGCGGAGAAGATGATCCCTGCCTGCGACCTGTCCGAGCAGATCAGCCTGGCCAGCAAGGAGGCCAGCGGCACCGGCAACATGAAGTTCATGCTCAACGGCGCGGTGACTCTGGGCACCATGGACGGCGCCAACGTGGAGATCGCCCAGCGGGTGGGGGAGGAAAATATCTATATCTTCGGTCAGAGCTCCGGCCAGGTCATCCACCGCTACGACGCCGGGGACTACCGCGCCCGGGAGTGGTACGACGCCGACCCCAATCTCCGCCGGGCCATCGACTTTCTCACCGGCCCCGAGATGCTGGCCCGGGGCAGCGCCGAGAGTCTGGGCCGTCTGCGGGACGATTTGATGAACAGCGACTGGTTCCAGACCCTGCCGGATTTCAACGCCTATCTGGTCCGAAAGGGGCAGGCCTTGGCGGACTATGCCCACGACCCCCTGGGATGGCAGAGCAAGTGCCTGACCAACATCGCCAAAGCGGGCTATTTCTCCTCGGACCGCACCATCGCGGAGTACGACCGGGATATCTGGCACCTGGGATAACAAACGCTGAAAAGCGGCGAACAAGTGCGCACTTGTTCGCCGCTTTTTTCATCCCTGCGAGAAGAAAACGATTACGCTGAAAACGTTTTCGGGAAACTATACAGATTGTAAATGGCAACTTTGTGGCAATCCACAAATTTCACAAAGGCGGATTGACAACGGCCGGAAATTTATATATTTTTATAAACGAAAGGAGCTGGAAACGTTCCCAGTAACGTTTTCACAAAACAGGAGGAGGTGCGTCGGACAATGACGATCAAGGACGTGGCGGAGCGCAGCGGCGTTTCCGTCAGCACGGTATCCCGTGTCCTGAACGACCACCCCGATGTCAGCGACGCGGTGCGCACCCGGGTCCTGGAAGCGGTCCGGGAGCTCCATTATGTGCCCAACAACAGTGCCCGGGACCTGGTCCGGCCCCAGTCCGACGCCATCGGCCTGGTAGTCCGCGGCGTGGGAAACCCCTTTTTCTCAGCGGTCATCCGGGCAGTGGAGGAGGCGGTGAGCCGGGCGGGCTACACCATGGTTCTTCACCAGATCAACACGGAGGACAACGAACTGCTGGCCGCTGCCAGTTTGGCCCGGGCCAAGAAGCTTCGGGGCCTTATCCTGCTGGGCGGCTGTTTCGACTACACCCCGGAGCAGACGGCGGCGCTGGACATCCCCTTCGTCTGCTGTTCCTTCACCAACAGCTTCGGCAGCCTGAAGAAAACGGCCTACTCCTCGGTCTCCATCGACGACGAGGCGGAGGCCTGCCGGGCGGTGGAGATGCTGATCCGGGAGGGACACCGAAAGATCGCTGTCCTGCTGGACTCCACCTGTGACCACTCTATCAGCGAGCTCCGCTACCGGGGTTACCGCCGGGCGCTGGAGAGAGCCGGCATCCCTCTGGACAGGTCGCTGGTGGCGGAAAGCGGCGATTTCGATATGGCGGCGGCCTACAAGGGTACCTGCCGCCTGCTGGAGCGGACCAGGGATTTCACCGCGCTGTTCGTCATCTCTGACTCCATGGCGGTGGCCGCCATGAAAGCGCTGCGGGACGGCGGCCTCCGTATTCCGGAGGACTGCTCCATCATCGCCATCGACGGCATTGACATGTCCAACTATACGGTCCCCACCCTTACCACCCTCATCCAGCCCCAAGCGGCTATGGGCGCCGAGGCGGTCCGCATCCTGCTGGACATGGTGGAGGACCGGGCGGGAAACCGCCATGTGCGGGTGGATACCACCCTGCGCCTGGGCGGCAGCGTCCGCTCCCTCAACTGATTTTTGCATCATGAGATGTAAAAATAAATCTGGATTCCAATAAAAGGAAAAGGAGTAATACGATGAAAAAGGTATTTGCGCTTTTGCTGACCCTGACTCTCTGCGTCGGCCTGCTGTCCGCCTGCGGCAGCAAGACCGAGACCCCTGCGTCTTCCGGCGAAGGTGAGACTTCCTCCGCCGCCACCGGCTCCGTTTACTATCTGAACTTCAAGCCTGAGCAGGACGAGGCCTGGCAGAACCTGGCCAAGACCTACACCGAGGAGACCGGCGTGCCCGTCACCGTGGTTACCGCCGCCTCCGGCACCTATGAGCAGACTCTGATGAGCGAGATCGCCAAGAGCACTCCGCCCACCCTGTTCCAGGTCAACGGCCCCGTGGGTCTGGCCAACTGGAAGGATTACTGCTATGACCTGTCTGACTCCGACGTCTACGGCCAGCTGACCAGTGACGGTTTCGCCCTGAAGGACGGCGACGCGGTGGCAGGTATCGCCTACGTTGTGGAGTCCTACGGCATCATCGCCAACAAGACCCTGCTGGCTCAGGCTGGCTGGGACGTGGCCGACATCGACTCCTTTGAGGACCTGAAGGCCTGCGCCGAGGACATTACCGCCCGCAAGGCCGAACTGGGCTTCGCCGCATTCTCCTCCGCCGGCATGGACGGCTCCTCTGACTGGCGCTTCAAGACCCATCTGGCCAACCTGCCCATCTACTTTGAGTATCAGGCCGACGGTATCGGCACCACCGACGCCATCAAGGGCACCTATCTGGACAACTACAAGGCTATCTGGGACCTGTACATCAACAACTCCACCTGTGATCCCGCCGCACTGTCCGGCAAGACCGGCGACGACTCCCGCAACGAGTTCCTGGCCGGTGAGGCCGCTTTCTTCCAGAACGGTTCCTGGGAGTACGGCAACCTGGTGGGCGAGGGCAAGTTCACCGATGACGACCTTGTGATGATCCCCATCTACATCGGCGTCGGCGATGAGGCCAACCAGGGCCTGTGCACCGGTACGGAAAACTATTGGTGCGTCAACAACTCCGCCAAGGAAGAAGATATCCAGGCCACTCTGGACTTTATGAACTGGTGTGTCACCTCTGAGACCGGCACCAAGGCCATGGCCAACGACATGGGTTTCGTTATCCCCTTCAAGGCCGCTCAGGAGTCCCCCAACCTGTTCGTGAAGCAGGACGCCGCTTACACTGCCGAGGGCAAGGTCCCCGTTTCCTGGAACTTCCCCACCATGCCCTCTGAGAACTGGAAGAACGAGCTGGGCACTGCCCTGACCGCCTACGCTGCCGGCACCGGCACCTGGGACGGTGTGGTCTCTGCCTTCGTGGACGGCTGGGCCAGCGAGTACGCCGCGCTGAACGGCTAAGACAGAAACACCGCGCATACCAAAACGGGGTGGGCATTCCGCCCACCCCGTTTTTCCCGCCAAAACGGCGGGCAGCATCCTGAGAGGCCTCCGTTAGGCCCGCTTCACCCTTAGGAGGGATATTGTGGAAAAAGCGATCAAAAAATACTGGCCGGTGTTCGTATTGCCCACCTTCGCCGCCTTCATCATCGGCTTTGTGTGGCCGTTCCTGCAGGGACTGTATCTGTCCTTCTGCAAATTCATTACCATTGATAAGGCCAGCTTCAACGGCCTGAAAAACTACATCTTCGCCCTGACGGAGGCGGATTTTCTCCACGCCTTCTGGTTCACGGCGCTGTTCACTGTCGTCTCCACCCTGTGTATCAATGCGGCGGCTCTGGCCATCGCCCTGGCCCTGACCCGGGAGATCAAGGGCACCAACCTGTTCCGCTCCGTCTTTTTCATGCCCAACCTCATCGGCGGCATTGTTTTGGGCTATATCTGGAACATCCTGCTCAACTGTGTCCTGACCCTGCTGGGCAAGCCCCTGCTGAGCCTCCACGCACCCTATGGCTTCATCGGTCTGGTGATCCTGATGTGCTGGCAGCAGATCGGCTATATGATGATCATTTACATCGCGGGGCTCCAGTCCATTCCCGGTGACTATCTGGAGGCCGCCCGCATCGACGGTGCCAATGAACGCCAGATCCTGTGGAAGGTGAAGCTGCCCAACCTGATGCCTTCCATCACCATCTGCCTGTTCCTCAGCCTTACCAACGGCTTCAAACTGTTTGACCAGAACCTGGCCCTCACCGGCGGCGACCCCGCCCACAAGACGGAGATGCTGGCCCTGAACATCTACCAGACCTTCTATGGCCGCTCCGGCCCCCAGTGGAAGGGCTACGGCCAGGCTAAGGCGGTTATCTTCTGCGTTCTGGTCATCGTGATCTCCCTGTGCCAGCTTCGGGCTACCCGTTCTAAGGAGGTGCAGCAGTAATGGAAAAGAGACATACGGTAAAAGACCACATCCTGTCGGTCATTCTGGGCATTTTGAGCATCGCCTGGGTATACCCCATTTTCATGATCCTGTTCAACTCCTTGAAAAAGGAGACCTCCATCAGTACCGGTACCGCCTTTGAGCTCCCCACCGGCGAGAGCTTTACGGGCCTTGCCAACTATGTGAACGCACTGACCTCCAAGGGCTTCCTCTCCGCCTTCTGGTACAGTCTGGTCATCACCATCAGCTCTGTGGCGCTGATCCTGATCTGCTGCTCCATGTGCGCCTGGTTCATCACCCGGGTCGACGCCTGGTACAGCAAGGGGCTGTACTACCTGTTCGTATTTTCCATGGTGGTGCCCTTCCAGATGCTGATGTTCACCCTGTCCGCCACGGCAGACCGGCTGCACCTCAGCAGTCCCTATACCATCTGCGTCATCTACCTGGGCTTCGGCGCGGGGCTGGCGGTGTTCATGTTCTGCGGCTTCATGAAATCCATCCCCATCACCATTGAGGAAGCGGCCATGATCGACGGCTGCAACCCCATCCAGACCTTCTTCCTGGTGGTGCTGCCGATTCTGAAGCCCACTCTGATCTCCGTGGGCATCCTGGAGACCATGTGGCTGTGGAACGACTATTTGCTGCCCTATCTGGTGCTGGACCGCACCAAGGGCTATATGACCATCCCCATTCTGATCCAGTACTTCCGCGGCAGCTTCGGCAAGGTGGAGATGGGCCCCATGATGGCCTCCATCATGATGAACATCATCCCCATCATCATCGTCTATCTGCTGTGCCAGAAGCACATCATCAAGGGCGTCGCAGCCGGCGCGGTGAAGGGCTGAGAGGGCGTGCCCATGAAAAGAAGCAGCGGCATTTTGATGCCGATCTCCTCTCTCCCCGCGCCTTACGGCATCGGCACCCTGGGGGCGGAGGCCAGAAAGTTCGTGGACTTCCTGGCGGCCGCCGGCCAGTCCTGGTGGCAGATTTTGCCGGTGGGTCCCACCAGCTTTGGGGACTCCCCGTATCAGAGCTTTTCCGCCTACGCCGGCAATCCCTACTTCGTGGACCTGGACCTGTTGCGGGAGGACGGCCTGCTGAAGCAAAGCGAGATCGAAGCTGTTACCTGGGGGGATGACCCGGGAACGGTGGATTACCAGACCATCTATGAAAACCGGTTCTCCCTGCTCCGGCTGGCTACCGACCGGGGCTGGGCCCGGGATGAAGAGCAAGTGGCGGCCTTCGCCAAAGAAAACGAGGGCTGGCTGCCGGATTACGCCCTGTTCATGGCGCTGAAGCGCCACTTCGGCATGAAGTCCTGGACGGAGTGGCCCGACGAAGACATCCGCCTCCGTCGGCAATGGGCGGTGGAGCGGTATCGGACAGAGCTGGCGGAGGACATCCGCCTGTTCACCTACATCCAGTACCTGTTCTTCCGCCAGTGGGAGAGCCTCCGTTCCTACGCCCACGAAAAGGGCATCGGCATCATCGGCGACCTGCCCATCTACGTGGCTATGGATTCCGCCGACGTGTGGGCCGACCCCAGGGCCTTCCAACTGGATGAGCGGAACGTCCCCGCCGAGGTGGCGGGCGTCCCGCCGGACTACTTTACCGCCGACGGTCAGCTGTGGGGCAATCCTCTCTATGACTGGGACGCCATGAAGGCTGACGGCTACGGCTGGTGGGTCCGCCGCATCGCCGGCGCTTCCCGGCTGTACGACATCCTCCGCATCGACCACTTCCGGGGATTGGAGAGCTACTGGGCGGTGCCCTATGGAGAGACCACCGCCAAGAACGGACGGTGGGTCAAGGGACCCGGTATGGACCTGATGCGGGTCCTCACTGAAAAATTTCCCAACATCCAGTTTATCGCCGAGGACCTGGGATATTTGACACCCGAGGTCCGGCAGCTGCTGAAGGAATCCGGCCTGCCGGGCATGAAGGTGCTGGAATTTGCCTTCGACTCCCGGGAGCCCAGCAACTACCTGCCCCATACCTATACCCCCCACTGCGTCTGCTACGCCGGCACCCACGACAATTCCACCCTTATGGGCTGGAAGGATGAGGCGGACCCCGGCGACATCGCCATGGCCCGGCGGTACCTGGGACTCAACGAGGAGGAAGGCTTCCACTGGGGTATCCTCCGGGGCGGACAGAGCTCTGTGGCGGAACTGTTCGTGGCCCAGATGCAGGACTACCTGGGCCTGGGGGCTGAGGCCCGGATGAACACGCCGGGCACCCTGGGCGGCAACTGGCGGTGGCGGATGCTGCCGGGACAGATCACAGAGGAACTGACAGAAAAGATCGCCGCGATGACGCGGCTGTACGGAAGGAGCAATGACGGATGGCGGACGTAAGCCTGCAGCATATCAAGAAGGTATACCCCCACAGTGAGTCCAAAAAGAAAAAGAAGGGCCAGCCGGAAAAAAGACCAACCTTCAGGTCACGGAGGAGGGTGTTCTGGCAGTCCAGGATTTCAACCTGGAGATCGGCGACCGGGAGTTCATCGTGCTGGTAGGTCCCTCCGGCTGCGGCAAGTCCACCACCCTGCGGATGATGGCCGGCCTGGAGGAGATCAGCGGCGGCGACCTGTACATCGACGGCAAGCGGATGAACGATGTGGAGCCCAAGGACCGGGATATCGCCATGGTGTTCCAGAATTACGCTCTGTACCCCCATATGACGGTGCGGGAGAATATGGAGTTCCCCCTGAAACTGCGGAAGCTGCCGAAGGAGGAGATCGCCCGCCGGGTGGAAGAGGCCGCCGAACTTTTGGACATCACCCAGTACCTGGCCCGGAAGCCCAAGGAGCTGTCCGGCGGCCAGCGGCAGCGGGTGGCCATTGGCCGTGCCATTGTCCGGGAACCCAAGGTGCTGCTGATGGACGAGCCCCTCAGCAACCTGGACGCCAAGCTGCGCAACCAGATGCGGGCGGAGATCCTGAAGCTGCGCCAGCGCATCGACACCACCTTTATCTACGTGACCCACGACCAGACTGAGGCCATGACCCTGGGTGACCGCATCGTCATTATGAAGGACGGCGTTATCCAGCAGGTGGATACGCCCCAGGCGGTGTTTGACCACCCGGCCAACCTGTTCGTGGCGGGCTTCATTGGCATGCCCCGGATGAACCTCTTCGACGGAGAGCTGGTGAAGGAGGACGGCAAATACGCGGTCCGTCTGGGCGGCGTGTCTGTGACGCTGTCCCAGGAGAAGCAGGACCGGCTGGAAGCCAAGGGTGTGGCACCTCAGGCGGTGACGCTGGGTGTCCGGCCGGAGCACATCGCCCTGCTGGGCGACGGCGGCCAGATGCTCCACGGCACCGTGGACGTCAGCGAGATGATGGGCAGTGCCATCCATCTGCACCTGAGCGCCATGGGCCGGGATATCATCATCATCGTCCCCACCATGGACCTGCGGGGCCCTCACCCGGTGGATTTCTCCGCCGGCCAGGATATTGCCTTCACCTTCGGCGGCAATGTGGTCCATCTCTTCGACCCGGAGACCGGCGAGAACCTGGAGCGCTGAAAAAAGGAAAGCGAACCCCGGAGCGCCTGCATAGCAGGCGCTCCGGGGTTTTCATACTAAAATCTAATTAAATGCTTTAATAATCCAATTGCGACCAGTGATGCTGGA
>CAMCDX010000023.1 GCA_945873695.1 uncultured Clostridia bacterium
CTGCAAAATGCAACCCAGTTGCTTTAAGCAGTGGTTTTTCGACAAGCTGAAAGGAACCGGCTGTGCCGGTTCCTTTTTCTCATTCATACCGCAGGGCATCAATGGGATTCAGCCCCGCCGCCTTGTTGGCGGGCAGGTACCCGAACAGCATCCCGATACCCACGCTGACGCCGAAGCTGACCGCCACAGCGCTGAGGGTGGGGGTGGCGTTGAAGGTGATGCCTGTGGCGCCCAGAGACGATACCAGCATCCCGCCGAAGAGGGACCCGATGCCCATGGCCATCAGGCAGCCCAGCAGGATGCCCATGAGGCCGCCGATGGCAGAGGTGGTGCCCGCCTCGATGAGGAACTGACGGCGGATGTCCTTCCGCTTGGCCCCCAGTGATTTGCGGATGCCGATCTCCCTCGTCCGCTCCGTGACGGAGACCAGCATGATGTTCATAATGCCGATGCCGCCCACCAGCAGGCTGATGGCGGCGATGGCCACCAGCACCGCCATGGCCACGCCCATCATGCTGTTGATCATGTTCACCTGGTCCAGCATGGTCTCGATGTAATAGGCGTTGTAGTAGGCGTCCTCCTCCGGGAACACCGTCTGGAAAAAGTTCATCAAAACAGCTTTGGCCTCCGCCACGGTGTCCCGGGAGGCTGCGGTGATCTGGTACAGGGAGACATACCGGCTGCCGGAGAGTGCCATGGCGTTCTGATAGGGAATGTAGGCCCGGTCATCACCGCCGCCCTCGCTCATGGTGTCGCTGTTCTGCGCCAGCACCCCCACCACGGTATAGGGCACGCCGCCGATGGACAGCGTCTTCCCCAGGGCATCGCCCTGGAAGGCCTCCCGCTCCAGATAAGCGCCGATGACGCACACGTTCTGCCGCAGGGCCACATCCACATACTGGAGGTATCGGCCCTTGGCAAGGGTGTCGCCGTCCAGGGTGGTGCCGGTCTCGGGGCGGTACATGGCCTCGCTGACGCCATAGATGTTGGTCTTTTGGAACTCCGTGCTCCCCTGCCGGACGCCGCTGCCGCCGCCCACCCAGGGCGTGATGCCGGTGAACACCTCCGGGTGTTCCCCCACCATGGCGTACATCTCCTCCGGCGTCACGTTTTTGGCGGTGCCGTCGCCCATGCCCCAGCTGTAGGCGTAGATTTGGGTGACGCCCACCTTCTCCACCTGCTGCTCCACCATGCCGGTGAGGCCGTTGCCCAGGGAGATGATGACGATCACCGCCGCCACGCCGATGATGATGCCCAGCATGGTCAACAGCGCCCGGAGCTTGCTGGTCCGCAGGGATTTGATGGCCAGCTTGAAGGACTGGGTCACGTTCATGCCTCCGCCTCCTCTCCCGCTTCCTCCGGCTGGACCACCGCCCGGGGGTCCGCCGCGTCGCCGTCGTAGATGATCCGGCCATCCTGGAGGCGGATGACGCGCCTGGCCTTCACGGCGATGGAATTGTCGTGGGTGATGAGGACCACGGTGTCCCCCTCGGCGTTCAGTTTCTGAAGGAAGCCCAGCACCTCCCGGCCCGTCCGGGAGTCCAACGCACCGGTGGGCTCATCCGCCAGGATCACCGAGGGCTTCCCCGCCAGGGCACGGGCGATGGACACCCGCTGCTGCTGGCCGCCGGAGAGTTGGCTGGGCAGGTTCCGGTATTTGTCCGCCAAACCCACCCGCTCCAGCGCCTCCATGGCCCGGCGGCGCCGCTCCTCCGCCGGCAGGGCGGCGTACAGCAGGGGCAGCTCCACGTTTTCCAGCACCGTCAGCTTGGGGATCAGGTTGTACTGCTGGAAGATAAAGCCCAGCATCTTATTTCGAATTTCCGCTTGCTGGTCGTCGTCCATGGTGGACACGTCCACGCCCCCCAGGCGGTAGGTGCCGGAGGTGGGCACATCCAGGCAGCCGATGATGTTCATGGCTGTGGACTTGCCGGAGCCGGACTGGCCCACGATGGCCACGAACTCGCCACGATTGATGGTGAGGCTGACGCCGTCCAGGGCGTGGACGGCCTCGGCGCCCATGGGGTAGATCTTATACACGTCTTTCAGCTCGATGAGATGCTCCACCGCTCTCAGCCTCCCATCCCGCTGTCCGCCGCCTGGTACACCACGGTGTCTCCCTCCGTAAGGCCGGAGGTGATCTCGATGTACGCCCCGTCGCTGACGCCCAGGACTACCTGCCGCTCCTCCAGCTTGGCGGGGTCCGCCAGGTTGGCGCCGTCCTCCGTCAGGGCGCCTTCCCCGGGGACCAGCACCACGTTCCCCCGGCTCACCGCGCCCACGGGCACGGACACCACATCCGCCGCCGTCTCGCAGCGGATGGCGGCGGAGACGTTCATGCCGGGCTTCAGATTTCCGTAGTCCTCGATCACGACGGTGACAGGATAAGTGGTGAAGCCGCCGGTTGTGGTGCCGTTGATGCTGACCCGCTCCACGGTGCCGGTGAACACCTCACCCGGCAGGGCGGCGGCGGTGACCTCCACCGTCTGGCCCGGCCGGACCTTGCCGATGTCCAGCTCGTTCACGCTCATCTCCATTTTCAAACAGCTCAGGTCGTAGATCACCGCCAGGGTGCCGGAGCTGACGCCGTCCACCTTGTCCCCGGCCTTGAAGGTCTTCTCGATGACCGTCCCGGCGATGGGGGCCAGGATGGTGTAGTCCTCCAGGCTGCCGGAAGCGGCGGAGGCGCTGAGCTGGGCGGATTCCAAGCTCAGCCTGGCGGTCTCCAGCTGGGCGCGGCTGCTCTCGGACTCAATGGTGCACAGCACGTCGCCCTTGGCGACCGTGCTGCCGGCCAGCTTCGTGAAGCCGGTGACGGTGCCGGAGCCGGAGGCATACACCGTGGAAGCTGCCGCCATGGAGATGGCAGCGCTGCCGTAGCTGGAATAGGTGCCGATGACGGCGGAAGCCTTGAAGCTGTCGGACACGATGCCGGGGTTGGTCAGCTTCACCCGGACGGTGCAGGCCTGCATCCCGTTGCTGGTAACGGTGGAGCTGTCGGACACCGAGACCACGGTGCCCTGGACCGTCCCCTCAAAGCTGCCGATGTACACCGTGGCCGCCTGGCCGATATAGAAGGCGTCGGTGGAGGCGTAGGGGAAGAGAAAATCGATGGTCAGGTCATTGCTGGCCGTGATCTTCGCCAGGGCCGTCCCGGCGGTGACGCTGTCGCCGTCGTGGACGTAGACCTCGCTGAGGGTGCCGGTGAGGGTGGCGGTGGGGTTCAGGGCCTCTTTCGCCTGCTGGACCCCCAGCCGGGCCTGCTCCATGGAAATGCCCGCCCGGCTGACGGCGTCCCGGGCGTCGCTGCTGTCCAGGGTGTAGAGGACGTCCCCCTCCGCCACCAAGCCGTCCTGCTCAAAGGGGGCGGTGAGGATGGTGCCGGAGAGCAGCGTGGTGACCTGATAGGAGTCCGCCGGCTCCAGGGTGGCGGTGCCGGTGACGGTCACCGACAGGTCCCGCCGCTGGGCCGTCTCCACCAGATATCCCGCCGACGGCTGGGGAGCCCCGCCCCCCAGCCGGGGCAGCACCGCCCAGGCCGCCAGGGCGGCCGCCACGGCCAGCGCCAGCGCCATCTTGGACCAGTGGCGCTTTTTGCCCAGACGGAACCGCTTCTTCTCCGGGAGCGTCCGCTCCTCCCGTGCTGCCAGATCGTTCATATCCATGCTCCTTGTCCTCCCTGTTGGCCGTTCTTCTGTTTCTCAGTACGAAACAGCCTCCAATTTTTCTTCAGGTTTTTTGTATTATTTTACTGTTGTATTAGTAAAGTAATACATTCATACAGATTTGTCAAGGGGCAATCCGTAAAAAAAGAAGCGGCCCGCCGCCGCTTCTTTTTTATGTCAACTCGTACAGGGGCTTTGTCCGCCGGTAGGGCTGCGGCCGGTAGGTGACGGAGGCGATCCGGCTGCCGGAGACGCCGTATTTGGGGTGGGTGCCGAAGAGGTCGATGTACCGGGCCAGGTCGTCCCGCTCCGACGCCATGGCCTCCAGCAATTGGACGGTGGCCCGGGCGTCGTCCACCGCCCGGTGGCTGTTGACAGCATCGGTGAGTCCGTAGGTCTCGATGGCGTTGCACAGCTTGTGGGGGTAGTCCCGCCGGTCCCGGTACACCGTCAGGGCGTCCAGGAACCGGGGCTTTTTCAGCGCCTCCGCCCGGCCGAAGGGCCGCAGAAAGCGGTAGAGGAAATTCAGGTCGAACTGGGCGTTGTAGGCCACCAGCAAGGGCCGCTCCGCCCCCTCCAGAAGGCCGCAGAAGGCCTCGCAGGCCGCCGCCTTCTCCACGCCCTCCGACGCCAGCTGGCTGTCGGTGATGCCGGTGAGGTCCGTGATGAAGGGCGGCAGGGTCCGGCCCGGGGACAGGCGGATGAGCAGGTCCATGCTCCCCGTCTCCCGCCCCCGCTCCAGGCTGACGGCTCCCAGCTCGATGATCTCGTCGGTGGTGAATTCGATGCCGGTGGTCTCGGTGTCAAAGACCACGATCCGGTCAAATACTGTATCCAGGCTTTCCGCCATGGCAGGTCCTCCTTTTGTGACAATGGCTGAATCCTATGAAACCAGCTGATTCCAGCTGGTTTCATAGGGTCGTGCGGCGTTTGCCCTGCGAATAAACCGCTTGGCGGTTTATTCAGTAGACATTATCATAGCAGAATCCGACAAAGATTGCACCCTGGAGGGCACCGTTTTTTCGGAAACGGCCCTTGTTTTTCCCGGGAAATCCACTACAATAAAATCAGAAACCCAACGGGGAAAGGATGAACGCGGTTGAAGAATCTGATCAGACAGCGGGCCGGGGAGGGCCGGCCCTCCCTGGGCACCTTTTACGAGATGGGCGGCACCATGGCCGCCGAGTGCGTGGGCATCGGCGGCATGGACTTTCTCATCGTGGACACGGAGCACGGGCCCTTTGAGGCGGAGACCGCCCTGCTGGCCATTCTGGCGGCGGAGCGGCGGGGCTGCGCCCCCTTCGTCCGGGCCCGGGACCTGAGCCGCCCCGCCATTTTGAAGCTGCTGGACGTGGGCGCCATGGGCGTCATCGTGCCGGACGTCCGCACGGTGGAGGAAGTGAAAAAACTGGTGGAGTACGCCAAGTACTACCCCCTGGGCCGCCGGGGCTACGCCCCCACCCTGTCCAGTGCCTTTGGCTGCGCCGACTACGCCCAAAACGTAGACCAGCTGTTTTCCACCAGCAACCGGGAGACGCTGCTGATCCCCCAGTGTGAGACGAAGGAGGCCCTGGAGCACATCGAGGAGATTGCGGCCATCGAAGGGGTAGACGGCATCTTCGTGGGGCCCTACGACCTGTCCGTGGCCCTGGGCAAGCCCGCCCAACTGGAGGACCCGGAGCTGCTGGCGGCCATCGACCGGGTGCTGGCAGCCTGCAAAGCCCAGGGCAAGCTGAGCATGATCTTCTCCAATGCCCCGGAGGCCACCGTCCGGTTTTTGAAGCAGGGCTTCGACTGCGTGGCCTGCGGCATGGATACCCTGTTCCTCATCCAGGCGGTGCGGAGCTACGTGGCGGACGTGAAGCGGCGGCTGGCGGAATAAAGAACGAAAAAAAGCGGAGATAAACCGTCAGGCAAATCGGAATTTGTAAGAGTGTGGCGATGAAAACTATGGTTAATATTACATTGGAAAAGATAATTCAAAGGAAAATCCTTTATTGTCAAAACGATAATAATCAGGAGCTTGCCAATATGAATGCAGGCTATGTGCGTGGTTTTAATCAAATGCTTGAAGATATGAATTTGACTGAAACTGAATTTATTTCAAAGTATTTGAATATAGTAAAAGAATTGAAAGTTGTGTTTGATTGTGTTATTGACCAAAAGGAATCGATCGAAAATATAGATGAATTAAGTGGCTATAATAATGCGATTGTAGATATTTTAGGCTTGCTAAACGAAAAATATCTATATTATGAAAATTGGTAAATTCCAATTTACTGAGGAGATACGTCCTTGAGTTCCCGGAATATGATATGAAATGCGGCATCGTGTGAACACACCGCTCATTACCGCGTCAAAAAGTATCCACCCCATTCAAAATGGGGTGGATACTTTTGGTGTTTGGCAAAAATCTCAACTTAATGGCATTGGGCTGAGGCCTCCGCTTTTTCCTTTAGAACAGTCCGGTAATTTTGCCGTTCTCGTCCACGTCGATCTTCTCGGCGGCGGGGACCTTGGGAAGTCCCGGCATGGTCATGATGTCGCCGGTGAGGGCCACCAGGAAGCCGGCGCCGGCGGAGACCTTCAGGTTCCGCACCGTGATGGTGAAGTCCTTGGGAGCGCCCAGCTTGGCGGCGTCATCGGAGAAGCTGTACTGGGTCTTGGCCATGCAGATGGGCAACTTGTCGAAGCCCAGAGCCTCCAGTTCCTTCAGCTGCTTCCGGGCAACCGCGGTCAGCTCCACGCCGTCGGCGTGGTAGATCTTGGTGGCGATGTCGTTCAGCTTCTGTTCGATGCTGTCCTCTGTGTCGTAGGCGAAGCGAAAGTCGTTGGGCTCGTCGCACAGCCGGACCACTTCCTCCGCCAGGGCAATGCCGCCCTCGCCGCCCTTGGCCCAGACCTCGCTGAGGGCCACGTTGACGCCCAGCTCACGGCACTTGTCCTCGACGAGCTTCAGCTCGGCGGCGGTATCGGTGGGGAAAGCGTTGATGGCCACCACGCAGGGCAGCCGGTAGACCTTGGTGATGTTCTCCACGTGCTGGAGCAGGTTGGGCAGGCCCTTCTCCAGGGCCTCCAGGTTCTCGGTGTTCAGGTCCGCCTTGGCCACGCCGCCGTGGTTCTTCAGGGCGCGAACGGTGGCCACCACCACCACGGCGTTGGGCTTGAGACCTGCCAGGCGGCACTTGATATCCAGGAACTTCTCAGCGCCCAGGTCCGCGCCGAAGCCGGCCTCGGTGACGGTGTAGTCCGCCAGGCGCATGGCCATCTTGGTGGCCATGACGGAGTTGCAGCCGTGGGCGATGTTGGCGAAGGGACCGCCGTGGATGAAGGCGGGGGTACCCTCCAGGGTCTGGACCAGGTTGGGCTTCAGGGCGTCCTTCAGCAGAGCCGCCATGGCGCCCTCGGCCTTCAGGTCGTGGGCGGTGACAGGCCTGCCGTCATAGGTATAGGCCACCACCATCCGGCCCAGACGGGCCTTCAGGTCGGGGATGTCGGCAGACAGGCACAGGACGGCCATGATCTCGCTGGCCACGGTGATGTCGAAGCCGTCCTCCCGGGGCACGCCCTGCATCCGGCCGCCCAGGCCGTCCACGATGTTCCGCAGTTGGCGGTCGTTCATGTCCACACAGCGCTTCCAGGTGATCTTCTTCACGTCGATGCCCAGGGCATTGCCCTGCTGGATGTGGTTGTCCAGCATGGCGGCGCACAGGTTGTTGGCGGCGCCGATGGCGTGGAAGTCGCCGGTGAAGTGAAGGTTGATGTCCTCCATGGGGACCACCTGGGCATAACCGCCGCCGGCGGCACCGCCCTTCACGCCGAACACGGGGCCCAGGGAGGGCTCACGCAGGGCTACCAGGGTGTTTTTGCCCAGCTTCCGCATGGCGTCGGCCAGACCCACGGTGGTGGTAGTCTTGCCCTCACCGGCGGGGGTGGGGTTGATGGCGGTGACCAGGATCAGCTTGCCGTCGGGGCGGTTGCTCTCCCGCAGCAGGCGGTAGTCCACCTTGGCCTTGTAGTTGCCGTACAGCTCCAGGTACTGACTGTCCACTCCCGCGGTTTCAGCGATCTCGGTGATGGGCTTCATGGCGCAGGACTGAGCGATCTCAATGTCAGACAGAACACGCATACTGTGACCTCCAAAGTCTTGTTTCCGGAAAGGTATTACTTTTCCGTTGTTTTCCAGGCAAGACTATACCACGAATTTTGGAGAAAGAAAAGCCCTTTTTCAAAAAGAGTTTTTCTTTTCGTGGGAAATACTACCGGTATCACGCATTGGAGGGATCTGACCATGACATCTCTTTGGACGAGCACCGTGTCCCTGCCGGAGCATCCGCCTCTGGACGGGGACTGCCGGACGGACATCGCCGTCATCGGCGGCGGGCTGACAGGGGTCCTCACCGCCTGGCTGCTGCGACGGGAGGGGGCGGGGACGCTGCTGCTGGAGTCGGACCGGGTAGGCGGCGGCCAGACGGCGGGCACCACCGCCAAGCTGACGGCCCAGCACGGCCTGCGCTATCACCGCCTGACAGAGGCCCTGGGCCGGGATACCGCCCAAAAATACGCCAAAAGCCAGCTGGAAGCCGTGGAATGGCTGCGCCAGTTGGTAAAAACAGAGGGGATTGCCTGCGACTTCCGGGACTGCGCCGCCTGTCTGTACGCCACCGGCGACCCGGCCCCCCTGGATGCGGAATACAACGCCTGCCGGGACCTGGGGATGGAGGTGTATCGGGCAGGAGACAGCGAGCTGCCCTTCCCCGCCCAGGTCCTGGGCCTGCGGCGCCAGGCCCGGTTCCATCCCCTGAAGCTGGTGGAGCACCTGGCCCGGGACCTGGACATCCGGGAGGGCACCCGGGTACTGGACGTGGACGGCGGACGGGTTCTGACGGACCACGGCACCGTCACAGCGCAGCAGGTGGTCTTCGCCTGCCACTACCCCTTCCTCAACGTGCCTGGGTTCTTCTTCGCCCGGATGCACCAGGAGCGGAGCTACGTGCTGGCCCTGGAGGGGGCGACGGAGCTGGCGGACTGCTACCTGGGCGTGGACCCCGGCGGCCTCTCCCTCCGGTCCTGGGGGAGGTTCCTGCTGCTGGGAGGCGGCAGCCATCGCACCGGCGACAATCAGGAGGGCAAGAAGTACAACAGCCTCCGTCAGGCCGCCCACCAATTCTGGCCCGGGTGCCGGGAGGTCACCACCTGGTCCGCCCAGGACTGCGTCCCCATGGACGGAATGCCCTTCATCGGCCGGTACACGGAGCACCGCCCCGAGTGGCTGGTGGCCACCGGGTTCCAGAAGTGGGGCATGACCGCCGCCGTCACTGCCGCCAGGACCCTGGCCGCCCTGGCCCTGGGCCGGACGCCGCCGGAAGGCACGGACATCTTCTCTCCCTCCCGGTTCCACGGCGCCGCCTCCGCCGGGCAGCTGGCGGAGGACGCCGCCTGCTCCATCCTGGGCCTGAGCCGGCGGGTACTGGAGCCGGGCCGGGTGGACGCCGAGGCGCTGTCCCCCGGCCACGGCGGCGTGGCGGAGCTGGGGGGCAAAAAGGTAGGCGCCTACCGGGACGAGGGGGGAACGCTCCACACCGTACCCCTGAAGTGCCCTCACATGGGCTGTCAGCTGGAGTGGAACCCGGACGAGAAGAGCTGGGACTGCCCCTGCCACGGCTCCCGGTTCGACTGCCGGGGCCGCCTGCTGGACGGCCCCGCTCAGACGGACCTGCGGTAAGCGCCGTCTCCCGCCTTGCGCCTGCCGCCGATCCGTAGTATACTGAGGTATCCTGAACGCAAAGGGAGGCTGCGTCTATGAAGATCCTGGTCCTGTCCGATTCCCATGGAAATCTCTCCCACATGGAGGAGGCGGTCCTACGTGTCCGGCCCCGAATGATTTTGCACCTGGGAGACTGCTGGCGGGACGGGGAAAAGATCCACGACCTGTTCCCGGACATTCCCTTCCGGCAGGTGCCTGGCAACTGCGATTACCGCCCCGCCGAGCCCGCGGAGCAACTGCTGTTCCTGGAGGACAAGCGGGTGCTGATGTGCCACGGCCACACCTACGGCGTGAAGCAGACGCTGCTGAACGCCGGCTACGCGGCGGAGGCGCAGAACCTGGACCTGTTCCTCTTCGGCCACACCCACAAACCCCTGGTGGACATGCGGGGCAAGACGCTGTTCCTGAACCCCGGCAGCATCGGGGACCACTTCCGGCCCTTCTACGGCGTGGTGACCATCGAGAACGGCCGCCTGGACGCCCGGACGGCGGCGCTGGACTGAGACACACAACATAGAAAAAACGCCCTGGGAGCGTCCCAGGGCGTTTTTTTAATGCTCGTGGCCGCAGCTCTCGCAGTGGCCGTCGCAGGCCAGCTCCGCCGGGTCGTAGGCCTGGCCGGTGCGGTCGTAGTAGTCCTTCACCGCCGCCCGGACCGCTTCCTCCGCCAGGACGGAGCAGTGCATCTTGTGGGCGGGCAGGCCGTCCAGGGCCTCCGCCACCGCCTTGTTGGAGAGCTTCAGAGCCTCATGGATGCTTTTGCCCTTGATCATCTCCGTGGCCATGGAGCTGGAAGCGATGGCGCTGCCGCAGCCGAAGGTATTGAACTTCACGTCGGTAATGACCTGGGTGGCGGGGTCCACCTTGATATACATCCGCATGATGTCGCCGCACTTGGCGTTGCCCACCTCGCCGACGCCGTCGGCATCCTCCATCTTTCCCACGTTCCGGGGATTCTGGAAATGGTCCATCACCTTATCGCTGTATAATGCCATATTCGACAGTCTCCTTTCAGATTAAGTGGGGTCTCTTCCCCTGTTCCAGTTCGTCCCACACCGGGGACATCTCCCGCAGGTAGCTGACGATCCCCGGCACCTCCGCCAGGATATAGTCGATCTCCTCCGGGGTGTTGTACTCGCAGAGGCTCAGCCGCAGGGAACCGTGGGCCACCTCGTGGGGCCGTCCCAGGGCCAGCAGCACGTGGCTGGGGTCCAGGGAGCCGGAGGTGCAGGCGCTGCCGGAGGAGGCGGCGATGCCCTTGCCGTCCAGAAGCAGCAGCAGGGACTCGCCCTCGATGCCTTCGAAGCAGACGTTCACGTTGCCGGGCAGGCGGCGCTTGGGGTCGCCGTTGAGGACGGTGTGGGGGATGGCGGTGAGGCCGGCAATCAGCTTGTCCCGCAGGGGCTCCAGGTAGGCGGCGTTCTTCTCCAGATTGGCGCAGGCCTCCTCAAAGGCCGCCGCCGCGCCGCAGATGCCGGGGATGTTCTCCGTGCCGGCCCGCTTGCCCCGCTCCTGGGCGCCGCCGTAGATGACGTTCACCAGGGGGATGCCCTTCCGGGCGTACAGCACGCCCACGCCCTTGGGGCCGTGGAACTTGTGGGCGGAGAGGGACAGCAGGTCGATGTCCATGGCCTGCACGTCGATGGGCAGGTGCCCCGCCGCCTGGACGGCGTCGGTATGGAACAGGACCCCCGCCTCCCGGCAGACCCTACCGATCTCCGGGATGGGCTGGATGGTGCCGATCTCGTTGTTGGCGAACATGACGCTCACTAAACAGGTGTCCGGCCGGAGGGCATCCTTCACCTGCTCCGCCGTCACCACGCCATCGGGCGGGATGTCCAGCAGGGTGACCTCATAGCCCGCCTTCTCCAGGGCCTCCAGGGTGTGGAGGATGGCGTGGTGCTCAAACTCAGTGGAGATGATGTGCTTCTTCCCCTTCCGGGCCCCCAGGGCCGCGGCGGAGCGGAGGGCCTGATTGTCGGCCTCGCTGCCGCCGGAGGTGAAGGTGATCTCCCGGGGATCACCGCCCAGGCGCCGGGCAAAGGTCTCCCGGGCCGCCGCCAGACGCTCCGCCGCCCGCTGGCCGGGGCTGTGGAGACTGGAGGGGTTGCCGTAGATCTCCTGGAAGCAAGGCAGCATGGCGGCCAGGGCTGTATCGCTGACGGCCGTGGTGGCCGCGTTATCCGCATAGACGTTCATGGAATTTCCTCCTATTCCTATCTATTTACTATGATATAGTCATACCATGCTTTTTCCCACTTGTCAAGTAGGAAATTATATGAAGGCACAAAAGGACCGGGGAAACGCGTCAGCGTTCCCCCGGTCCTTCATTTCAGATCCACTTCTGATTTTTGGCCGTGCCGTGGAAATCGCAGCTTTTGCCCATGGCCGTCTCCCACACCAGCCGGGAGACGGTGCCCTCCGACGGAAGCGTATCCAGCAGGTCCAGGTACTCCTCCAGGCACAATCCGCTCTCGTGGATGGCGGCTGAATACTCTTTGCCCACATATCGGTAGTGCCAGGGCTCGTAACCGATGCCGGTGACGCCCCCCTTGTCCACGGGGTAGCGGAGGATGAAGCCATACTCCCAACAGTGCTCCATCAGCCACCGCTGCTCCGGCGTCTCCGCCTGCTTCCCGTCCAGTATCTGATAGCCGGCGGAGACCAGGTCCAAGGCCAGGCCGGTCTGGTGCTCACTGGTGCCGGGCATGGCTACCCACCGGGCCGCCTCCTTTTGGGCCGCCTCCCGGCCGTATCCCGCCACCCGGAGCCGGGACACCTTGTTGTTGTACAACCGGGTCTGGGTGGCCTGGGTGCGGTAGGCGGAGCAGACCAGGGGCTCCAGTCCCGCCGCCTGGCAGTCCGACAGCATCTTGTTCAGATCCTCATAGACCCGCTTGTCCACCTGCATGCCGTTCTTCAGGGACACCAGCTCCACCCGGTAGCCCTCCGGCAGCGAATGCTGCCCGTTCACCAGCAGGGGCCGGTTCTCCCCCGCTTTCTCCGCCGCCAGGGCAGCGGAGGTCATCATCACCAGCAGGGCTGCCGCCAAGGCGGCGCACCGCAGAATCTTCCGTTTTCCCATAGTTTCCTCTCCGGCCCCAAGGGCCTGTCCTCGTCGTTCTGAAGTCATCCTACCCTTTTTCCCCAGGGAATGCAAGCAGTTTTTGTAAACGATCCGATAACAGAGGAAACAAAAAGGACCGGCCCGAAGGTCGGTCCTTTTTCAAGCGCTTCCGCTTACTTGTACATTTCGGGCTTCTCCATGGTCTCCACCTTCAGGAACTGAGAGGTGCCGCGGGAAGCGTTCAGGGCGTCACCGGCAACGCAGGCCACGTAGCCGTCCCAGGCGGAGGGACCGGTCAGCTTGCCGGCGTGGACAGACTCCACCCACTTGCAGAACTCGATGTCGTAGGCCTCAATGAAGCGCTCCTTCCAGTCGGTCATGATGGGCATGGACTCGGCGGGATTCAGGCTGTCCCAGCCCTGGGGACGGGAGCGGCGGACCACGGCGTAAGGATCAGGCAGCTTGACGGTGCCGTTCTCGCAGACCACCTCGCACTGGATGTCATAGCCGTAGCCGTCGGCCACCTGGACCTCCACGTCGATGAAGCAGCCCTTCTTGGTGCGCATCAGCATGACCTGGGGGTTGTCATAGCCCTTGTTGGAGTTGGCGGACTGGCGGACCTTGACGCACTGCACGTCCTCGTACTCGTCGTCCAGCAGCCAGCGGCAGATGTCCAGCTCGTGGATAGCCACATTGGTCACGCCGTTCTCGGTCTTGAAGCCCGGGCCCTGGGCCACATTGCGGTGGCAGGCCTTGATGACCAGGGGAGCGCCCAGCTCACCGGAATCGATGATGCGCTTCATCTCGGCGTAGCCCCGGTCATAGTGGCGCATGAAGCCCACCTGCACCAGGCGCTTGCCGATCTCCACCTCGCGGTTGATGATCTCCTCGCAGTCCTTGGCATTCTGGCTCAGGGGCTTCTCGCAGAAGCACCACTTCTCCTCGGCCAGTGTCTTCATGACATAGTCATGATGGGTGGGGTCGATGGAGGTGATGACCACGGCCTCCACCTCGGGGTCCTTGATCATACCGTCGCAGTCGTTGCCGAAGGAGCGGATGCCGTACTTGGCGGCGGTGTCATCCGCGGCGGCGGCCACATAGTCGGAGACAGCCACGACGGTGGCACCGGGAACAGTCTCGATGATCCGGCGGCAGTGATCCTTGCCGATGGCGCCGCAGCCGATAATGCCGATTTTCAGAACCTTATCCATGTTGATTACCTTCCTTTACATTAATAAAATAATAGGATGTTTGATTTCAGACGGGCGGCAAAGCTGATCGCCGCTGGGATCAGTACTTGCGGGCGTCCTTGACGTGGGCCAAGTGGTCCTTATAGGCCTCGATGTTCTCCTTGCGCTCGGACACCTCGGTATCGCCCACGCGCCACCAGGAGCCGTAGCCGTCGGTCATGGTCTTGGGCAGGACCTTGATGTCGAACAGGACAGGCTGGTTCTTGACCTTCTTGGCATCCTCAAAGGCGGCCACCAGCTCCTCCATGGTGTGGATGGAGTACGCCTTGCAGCCGTAGCCCTCCGCCACCTTGGCGTAGTCGATGTTCAGGAAGTCGCCGAACAGGCCGTCCTTGTTGCGGTAGCGCAGCTCGGTGCACAGGGTCTTGTTGCCGTGGCCCACCTGCAGGTTGTTGATGCAGCCGAAGGAGGCGTTGTCGAACAGGCAGATGTTAATCTTCTTGCGCTCCATGACAGCGGTGACCAGCTCGCCGTGGAGCATGTTGAAGCTGCCGTCGCCGCAGAAGGCGTAGACCTCCCGCTTGTCGCCGATGGCCAGCTTCACGCCCAGGGCGCCGGCGATCTCGTAGCCCATGGTGGAGTAGCCGTACTCCATGTTGTAGGTATCCTGGGCCCGGGGACGCCACATGCGCTGCATATCGCCGGGCAGAGAACCTGCGGCGCCGATGGCCACGTCATCGTCAGCCATCATGGCGTTGATGGCACCCAGAACGGTAGTCTGGCACAGGCCGGCCTTCAGGTCCTTGGCGAAGCGCTTGGCGGAGTCGGCGTTGGCGTCGTTGATGATGGGCTTCCAGGACTTCTTGTCCTCGAAGACAATGCTGTCCAGACGGTCCAGTTCCTTCTGCCACTTCTCACGGGCCGCGGTGACCTCGGTGGTGTAGGGGGCCTTGTAGCCGTCCAGCTTTTCAAGCAGGCGGGGCAGTGTATCCTTGGCGTCGGCCACCACGGGGATGGCGTCCAGCTTCAATGCCTGGAACTCGGAGACGTTGATGTTGACAAACTTGCAGGTGTCCTTGAACAGCCACTTGGAGGCGGTGGTGAAGTCAGTGTAGCGGGTGCCGACACCGATGACCAGGTCCGCCTTCTTTGCGATGTCGTTGGCCGCGGAGCAGCCGGTGACGCCCACGCCGCCCAGGTTCAGGGGATGGGTCCACTCAATGGCGCTCTTGCCCGCCTGGGTCTCGGCGAAGGGAATGCCGGTGGCCTCGGCGAAGGCCCGGAACTCGGCGTGGGCCTCGGAGTAGCGGACGCCGCCGCCGCAGATCAGCATGGGGCGCTTGGCCTTCTTGATGGCCTCGGCGGCGTCGTTCAGAGCGGCCTCGGTAGCGGGGCGGCGCTCCAGGCGCCAGACCCGCTTTTTGAAGAAGGACTCGGGATAGTCATAGGCCTCGCCCTCCACGTCCTGGGGCATGGCGACGCAGACAGCGCCGGTGTTGGCGGGGTCGGTCAGCACCCGGAAGGCGGAGATCATAGCGCTCATCAGCTGCTCGGGGCGGACGACCCGGTCCCAGTAGCGGCAGACGGCCTTGAAGGCGTCATTGGTGGAGATGGAGAGGTTGTGGGTCTGCTCCACCTGCTGCAGCACGGGATCGGGCTGGCGGCAGGCGTACACGTCACCAGGAAGCACCAGCAGGGGGATGTTGTTGGCGGTGGCGGTGCCGCAGGCGGTGACCATGTTGGCCGCGCCGGGGCCCACGGAAGAGGTGGCCACGCAGATCTGCTTGCGCTTCATCTGCTTGGCGAAGGCCACGGCGGCCTGGGCCATGCCCTGCTCGTTCTGGCCGTGCCAGACCTCCAGATGCTTGGCCTCCTGGGTCAGGGCCTGACCGAAGCCCACCACGTTGCCGTGACCGGGGATGATGAACACGCCGCGGACAAAGCGGTTCTGGACGCCGTCCACCTCGATGTACTGGTTCTCCAGGAACCGAACCAGGGCCTGGGCCATGGTCAAACGAACGGTTTTCATGAGAATCTTACCTCCTGTTTTGATGAATTCAACCCTGATAAATGTGCTCGTTGGCGTCAGGCTTCCACAGCCAGGCGTGCTCCTCGTCGTCAATGCGGGTCTTCAGCCAGGGATCGCCCTCCAGGTGCCGGATGCCCCAGGCGTAGCACATGGCGTAGCCAGGCGCGGCGGTCTGGGAGTGGAAACCGTGGTTGATGACGGCAAGGCCGTTGTGGCCGGTCTTGTAGATCTCGCCGTTGGCAAAACCCGCGCCGAAGCCGTGGGGATAGTCGAAGCGGTAGAAGTAGACCTCTGGCTGGGGATGGTGGTGAGGAGGATAAGAGGACCACTTGCCGGGATGGTTCAGGACCTCGCCCAGGACCATGTTGGAGAAGGGAGCGTTGTCGTGGTCGAAGAAGGTCTTGATCTCCCGCTCCATGCAGCCCAGCAGCTCGCCGTGGCAGCCGGCATGCTGGGTCTGGACGGTCTCCGGGGTGTACATGACCGCCTCGAAGGGCTTGTCGTTCAGGGTCTTCTGGATGTACAGCTCGCTGTGGGCGTGGGCGGTCAGAGTGATCTTCGTGCCCTTGCCGGCCAGCAGGCAGTAGGCCTCGTGGTGGAAGCAGTCGGGCCGGTCGGCCTCGCAGACCTTGCCGTCCCACTCGTAGGTCACGCTGCCGGAAAACAGCAGGACCGCGATCTCCTTGTGGGCCTCGTCAAAGGTGAAGACGTCGCCTTCCTCCATCAGCAGCAGGCCCACGTCCATCTGGGTGCCCATATCGTCCACAGCGGTATCGATGTAGGCGTTATAGCCGTTCTTCAGTTCGGCGTTCTTGTTAAAATAGGTCATCGGAAACATCTCCTATTTAAAATTGCGGGGTGAGCTGGGTGTCAAAGTATTTTTGTCAGGACATGTGCCTGACAAAAATACTTTGACCTGTGCGCCCCTGGGGCGCACACACCAGTCCGCAGACTGGTGGGGGGAATCTACTGCGCAGCCGTTAGCAGCTTTGCTGCTCAGCTTGTCGAAAAACCTCTGCTTAAAGCAACTGGGTTGCATTTTGCAGGGGGGAGTACGAGGGGGCGGGAGCCCCTTCGTGTGGAATCAAATGCCTGCAAAAAGCCTGCGCCAGCAGGCGTTTGCGCCGCGCAGCGGCAGATTTTCGGGCAGCAGAGCGGCCAGAAAATCGAGGTATTGTGAAGGCGTCGAAAAAGTCCGTCGGACTTTTTCGACAGCCTGAGCAGCTTTGCTGCTTTACGGATGCGGCGTCCCCCTTGCGGGGAAAGGGGGGGCGAAGTCCCCTCTTTACCTTACAGGCCGGTGTGCTCTTTGATGTAAGCCCGGCCCTTCATGGCGTACTCCAGAGGATTGGCCTTGGCGGGGTCCTGCTCGGCCTCCACCAGCAGCCAGCCCTGGTATCCGGCGTCGGACAGGACCTTGAAGACGGGGTCGAAGTCCACGTCGCCGTCGCCGGGAACGGTAAAGGCGCCGTTGCGGACGGCCTGCAGGAAGCTCCAGTTGTTCTTCCGGGCCTCTTCCACCACGGGCAGACGCATGTCCTTCAAATGGACGTGGCCCACCCGGTCCACATACTTCTTCAGCATGGCCAGGGGGTCCTCGCCGGCGAAGGTGAAGTGGCCGGTGTCATAGCAAAGGAACACGTAGCGAGGATCGGTGTTGGCCATCATGCGGTCCGTCTCCTCGCTGGTCTGGACCACGGTACCCATGTGATGATGGAAGCACAGCTTGAAGCCCCGCTCCACGGCGATCTTGCCCAAGGTATTCAATCCGGCGCAGAAACGGTCCCATTCCTCGTCGTTCATCACGTGCTTGTGGCCGCCGGTGAGGACGGGAGTGTCCATCTGGCCCTGAATGGAATAGCTCTGCTCGCTGACGTTGATGCGGTTGGC
>CAMCDX010000024.1 GCA_945873695.1 uncultured Clostridia bacterium
AGGTATTGTGAAGGCGTCGAAAAAGTCCGTCGGACTTTTTCGACAGCCTGAAAGGGCGGGGAATCTCCCCGCCCTTTGATTTTTACGCCGCGTCCAGCATAGTTTCGATCAAAATTCCATATCCTTTGGTTGCGTCATTCAAAAGCACATGGGTCACGGCGCCCACCAGCCTGCCGTCCTGGAGGATGGGGCTGCCGCTCATGCCCTGGACGATGCCGCCGGTGGCCTCGATCAGGTCCGGGTCCGTGACGGACAGCACCAGCTGCCGGCCGTCGGCGGCGTCCTCGATCACCCTGGTGATCTGAATGTCAAATTCTTCCACTTTATCTCCCCGGACATTGGATCGGATGACGGCGGGACCTGTCCTGGCCGTGCCCACCGGCACCGCCTTCCCCGCCACCGCCCCGCAGTCCTCCGTCAGGGTGCCGAAAATACCGCAGCTGGTGTTGGCATACAGCTGGCCCAGGTCCGTCTCCAGGTCGAAGTCGCCCCGTAGCTCGCCGGCGGAGCCGGTCTCGCCCTTTTTCACCGCCTTTACCGTGGAGGGCAGGATGGAGCCGGAGGCAAAGGGCATCAGCTGGGCGGTGTCCGTGTCGGCGATGCCGTGGCCCAGGGCGCCGAAGGTGCTGGTGGCCGGGTCCACATACGTGATGGTGCCGATGCCCGCCATGCTGTCCCGGATCCAGGCGCCGATACAGTAGGCGCCCTTTTCATTTTGCTCCGGCGAAACGGAGAGGGTCACGCTCTCCCCGCCCCGGCGGACCTGAAGGTCTGTGGCGTCCTCCCCGGTCTTTTGCAGCAGGGACTGGAACTGCTCCGTAGAGGTGACGGAAACGCCGCCGCATTTGACGATCACATCCCCGGTCTTCAATCCGCATTCCCGGGCCGGGGTGTCGTCCTCCGGCAGCTTCACCACCATCACGCCCCGGGCGAACAGCTTGATGCCCACCGTGTGGCCCACGGGGATCAGCATCCGGGCGGAGCCGCTGTCCGCCGCCGGCGTGGCCGCCGCCGGAACCGTCAGGAGGAACAAGGCCAGAAAAAACGCCGCCCCGCCCCGCCGGACCCGTTTCCTGTTTTTGGGAGATCCATGCAAAACAAGTCACTCCTTTCCAAAAAAATACCGGCAGCCATCCGTTCCGCCGGCACTCATATCTTCTGCCCGTTCCGCCGCCTTCACGCAAGCAAAAATCGGCAGCGCCGCCATGGGTCCCGTTTCCTTTTCCCCCGGCGTCGAAGAAAAGTAAAATCCCCGCAGGCAAAAACCTGCGGGGATTTCCAGATTTTTCAATCAATCGCGCTTGTTGAAGATCTTCAGAATATCACCGAAGACATCGTCGTCATCCTCCTCCGGCTTGGGCACGTCCTCTTCCTTCAGAGGCACGGGCTCCGGCGCAGCAGTCGGACCGGCAGGCTGCTGTGACGCGGCGGCCTTGGGCAGCTGCGCGGGGGCCTTGTCAAAGCCGGTGGCAATGACGGTGACCCGGATCTCATCGTCCAGAGTCTCGTCGAAGGTGGCGCCGAAGATGGTGAGGGCGTCGGGATGGACGGCGGCCTGCACCAGGCTGGCGGCCTGCTCCACCTCCTCCAGCCCGATGTCCATGGAGCCGGTGACGTTGATGAGGACGCCCTTGGCACCTTCGATGCTGGTTTCCAGCAGGGGACTGGAAATGGCCATCTTGGCGGCCTCCTCGGCCTTGCCCTTGCCGGCGGCCCGGCCCACGCCCATGTGCGCCATGCCGGCGTTCTTCATGATGGCGGTGACGTCGGCGAAGTCCAGGTTGATGAAACCGGTGTCCCGGATCAGGTCGGAGATGGACTGCACCGCCTGGCGCAGCACATCGTCAGCGATCTCGAAGGCGTTGGCGAAGGTGATCTTCTGATCAGTAGCGTGCTTCAGCCGCTCGTTGGGGATGATGACCAGGGAGTCCACCTTGTCCTTCAGTTCGGCGATGCCGGACTCGGCCTGCTGCATGCGGCGGCGGCCCTCAAAGCCGAAGGGCTTGGTGACCACGGCCACAGTGAGAATGTCCATCTCCTTGGCGATCTCCGCCACGATGGGAGCGCCGCCGGTGCCGGTGCCGCCGCCCATGCCGGCGGTGATGAACACCATGTCGGTGTCCTCCAGGGCCTTGGCGATCTGCTGGCGGCTCTCCTCAGCGCTCTTGCGGCCCACCTCGGGGTCGGAGCCGGCGCCCTGGCCGTGGGTCAGCTTCTCACCGATCTGGATCTTGTATGTAGCGCTGGAGACGTTCAGCGCCTGCTTGTCGGTGTTCACGGCCACAAAGTCCACGCCCTTGGTGCCGGAGCGGACCATGCGGTTGACGACGTTGTTGCCGCCGCCGCCCACGCCGATGACTTTGATATTTACAACGGTATCGGGACCGGTTTCCAATCCAAATGCCATGATGGTGCCTCCTACTATCATTTGTGGAAAAGGGCGGCTGCGCCCCCTGTTTTTCCCAAGATGCTGTGTTTACGGATTTAGTATATTGTATGACACTTTCCAGCCGCGGTCAAGTGGGCGGAGCCGTTTTCCCCGGACTTTTTCAAAGAAAAAGAAGGGCATCGACACCACTCTCCTTTTTTCTACCGGGTCCCGGGAATGAAGTTGGCCGCGTAGCGGTCGTCCCGCAGCAGCTGGATGGTGCCGGTCTGGTTGGTCTCCAGCTGCTCCACCGCCAGCTCCAGCGTCCGGATCTTCCGTTGGTAGTCCGCCCGGTAGGGCATCTCCACCAGGAACCGGCCACCGTACTCCATAGTCAGCACCGACGGGTCCTCCAGGTGGATGGCCTCTACCTGGTCCAGCACGCCCGCCTCCTCCAGGGCCGCCAGCAGATCCAGCAGGCTCTCCTTCCGGGCATTCTGGTCAATGGCCATGGCGATCTCGGAACCCACCGTGGGCGTCAGCAGCTGGCAGCCGTCGATGACGGCGTATCCATCCGCCTGAGCGGCGGGCAGCTGCTCCACGATCTTGCCCCGGGGGCTGACCAGCCAGGCGCTGCCGTCCTGGAGCACCGCCAGAGGCGTGCCGCACTCCTCCACCTCGATGAGCAGAGTGTCCGGCAGCTTGCGGTTGATGCGCTTTACCCGCTCCACGTAGGGCAGGGTCTCCCGAATGCGCTGGTTCACCGTGGGCTTGTTCAGCAGGAACAGATTGTCGCCGGTCTCCACGCCGGAGGCCTCGATGACCTGCTCCGCCGTGTACCGCTCCGTCCCGGTGACCACAATGGTCTCCACCCGGAAAAACAGCGTCAGGGCCACCACGATGACGGCGCAGATCACCAGCATGGACAGCAGCTTATAGAGGAAGCCCGAGCTTCCTCTCCGCCGCCGTCTGTTGGAATTTCTGCGTCTTGCCATGGTCGTCTCTCCCAGCTGTTTCTAATGTTCTGTCTCTGTTCGGGTGACCTCCGCCCCCAGGGCCCGCAGGTCCCTCGCGATATCCTCGTAACCCCGGTCGATGTGGTGGACGGCGGAGATCCGGCTCTCCCCCTCCGCCGCCAGGGCCGCCACGCACAGCGCCGCCCCGCCCCGCAGGTCCGTGCACCGCACCGGCGCGCCCTGGAGGGTCTCCACGCCGGTGACCACCGCCACCCGGCCGGACACCCGGACGGAGGCTCCCATGCGGGTCAGCTCATCCACGTGACGGTAGCGGTTCTCAAACATGTTCTCCTCGAACACCGTGGCCCCCCGGCTCCGCAGCAGGGCCGCCATCAGCAGCGCCTGGGCGTCGGTGGGGAAGCCGGGATAGGGCGCCGTCCGCACCGGGCGCACTGCCTGGAGCCGGTCCCGGCAGACGCAGGTGATGCCCGCCCTGTCGGAGGTGATCTCGCACCCCGCCTCCCGCAGCAAGGCCGTCAAGGTGGACAGGTGGCCCTCCACGCCGCCCTTCAGGCGGATCTCTCCTCCGGCGGAGGCCAGGGCGCAGAGGTAGGTGGCAGTGACGATGCGGTCGGGCATGCAGCGGTAGGCGCAGCCGTGGAGACGCCGCTTACCCTCCACCGTCACGCTGGAACTGCCGGCCCCGGAGACCCGGGCACCGCAGGCGTTCAGGAAGTTCTGCAGGTCCACAATCTCCGGCTCCCGGGCGGCGTTGGCGATGACCGTGGTGCCCTCCGCCCCGCAGGCGGCCAGCATCAGGTTCTCCGTGGCACCCACCGAGGGCAGGCCCAGCACCACCTCCCGCCCCGTCAAGCGGGACGCGGCGCAGCGGAGCACGCCGCCCTCCTCCCGGATCTCCGCCCCCAGGTCCCGCAGGCCTGCCAGGTGGAGGTCGATGGGCCGGGGCCCCAGCTCGCAGCCGCCGGGATAGCTGATGTCCGCCTGGCCGCACCGGGCCAGGATGGCGCCGAGAAAAATGGCGGAGGACCGCATCTCCCGCATCAGGACATCCGAGATGGCCCAGCGGTCCAGAGCCGCGGTGTTGACCAGCAGGTCCTCTCCCTGCCACTCCGCCCGGCAGCCCAGGGACCGCAGGATGCGGACGGAGGCGTCCACGTCCCGCAGGCGGGGACAGTCCTCCAGCACCACCTGGTCCTCCGCCAGCAGCGTGGCGGCCAGGATGGGCAGCACGCTGTTCTTGGCCCCCTGGATGGTCACCTCGCCCTCCAGGCGGCGGCCGCCTCTGATCAGAAGTTGGCTCATGTCCCTTCCCCTCCGCTTCACAGAATGGTGTCACGCTCCATCCTATGGGGGAAGGCATGGGTTGGTTACCGGCAGAGCTCCAGCACTGTCTGGTAAATCCGCTCCGTGGCGTCCCGGATACCCAGGGAGGCCATGGCTTTTTCCATACTGGCCCGCCGGTCCCCGTCGTGGAGGATGGCGCAGGCCGTCTGGAACAGGGCCTGGCCGGTGGCGTCCTTCTCCAGCAGCACCGCCGCGCCGCCGGCCGCCTCCAGCACCCGGGCGTTTTTCTCCTGGTGGTTGTTGGTGACATAGGGCGAGGGCACGATGACGGCGGGAATCCCCAGGGCCGTCAGCTCGCTGATGGTGGAGGCGCCGGCCCGGCAGATCACCAGATCCGCCGCCCGCATCACCACCGCCATGTTGTAGATGTACTCCTTCACCTGAAGGGCTGGGTGGGCCTCCAGGTCCACGCCCTTGTCCCGCAGCAGCTGCCGTACCTGGGGATAGCCGGCGCTGCCGGCGCCGTGGATATGGTGGAAGGGCTCCTTCGCCGCCTCCAGAGCCAGGAAGTCCGCCATCTGGCGGTTCATGCCCGAGGCGCCCAGAGACCCCCAGAAGGAGACGATCAGGGGCCGGCCGTCGTCCACCGACAGTGCCCGCTTGGCCTCGGCTTTCGTCAGGTCGAAGAAATCCCCCCGGACCGGCGTGCCAGTGACGATCACCTTGTCCGGGTGCTTGTAGTGCCGTCGGCACTCCTCAAAGCCCACCATCACCCGGCCGGCGAAGGGCTCCAGCA
Organism: uncultured Clostridia bacterium; assembly: GCA_945873695.1. Lineage (GTDB taxonomy): Bacteria > Bacillota > Clostridia > Oscillospirales > Oscillospiraceae > Oscillibacter. Next base: position 5,426 of record CAMCDX010000024.1, read on the forward strand.
TCTCGGTGGTGAGACCGGGGACCATGTTGGACTCGTGGACCGCCGTGGGAATGCCCGCCTTGGCGGCGGCTTTCACCATGGGGTAGCTGGCGTAGCCGCCGGTGCCGATGACCACATCCGGCCGGAACTCCTGTAAAATGGCCCGGGCCTCCCGGGGCGCCCGCATGAGATTGCAGACGGAGACCACATTGTGCTTGATCTCCCGGGGCTTCAGAGACCGGTGGAAGCTGGAGATGTGGACGGTGCGGAAGTCGTAGCCCGCCTTGGGGACCAGGTCCTTTTCCAGCCCCCGCTCCGCCCCCACGAACAAAAACTCCGTGGCCGGGTCCTTCCGGTGCATCAGCTGGGCCAGGGCAATGGCGGGGTTCACGTGCCCCGCCGTGCCGCCGCAGGTGAAAATGACCCGTTTCAACGTGTTCGCCATAACCTTTGACCTCGTTTTCCCTCCGGCACTCAGCCGGCTTTTGTAGGCTTCATCTGCCTGGATACGCTGAGTACGATGCCCATTTCCGCCAGCTGGATGGACAGGGCCGTGCCGCCGTAGCTGAAGAAGGGCAGGGAGATGCCGGTGGTGGGCAGCAGGCCTGTGACCACCGCGATGTTCAGGAATGTCTGGAGACCGATCAGGGTGGTGATGCCCACCACCAGGAGACTTCCGAACCGGTCCCGGGCGTGGAGAGCGATCCAGAAGCCCCGGAGGATCAGCGCCGCGAAGAGGAGCATGATGACGCTGGCGCCGATGAGGCCCAGCTCCTCACAGACGATGGCGAAGATAAAGTCGTTGTGCTCCTCGGGCAGATACAAAAACTTCTGGCGGCTCTTGCCCAGGCCCACGCCCAACAGGCCGCCGGAGCCGATGGCCAGCAGGCTCTGGACCATCTGATAGCCCTTGTCAGCCGCGTCCTGCCAGGGATCCCGCCACATCTGGATGCGGCTGGCGTTGTAGCCGATGACGGAGAGGACCACGTACAGCAGCCCGCCCGCGGCGCCTATGGCGCCGAGGACCCAGCCCCACTGGATGCCGCCCACCAACATCATGACCGCGCCGGCGCCCATGATGAGGATGGCGCCGGACAGGTGGGGCTCCAGGCCCACCAGGGCCGCCAGCACCACCAGCCAGATGGCATAGGGCAGGATGCCGTACCGGAAAGTCCGCATCTTGTCTTTTTTCTTGGCGATGCTCTCAGCGAAGTACACCACCACCGCCACCTTGGCGATCTCCGACGGCTGGAATTGCAGCGATGTGCCGGGGATGCCCAGCCAACGGGTGGCGTGATTTCGGGTGATGGCGATGGGGTTGTGGGGGATCAGCACCAATACCAGCAGGATAATGGACAGGAACAGCAGCGGTTTTGCCAGGGCCCGGAACCGCTGGTAGTTGATCTTGCCGATCATCAGCATGGCCGCAATACCCATGGCGGCGAAGATGGCCTGCCGGATGAAGTAGCTCATGGGGTTTTTCCCCTCGGTCTCATAGTAGGCCGAGGGGAAGCTGGCGGAGAGGAGCATGATCAGGCCGATGCCGGTCAGCAGCAGCACCAGCACCAGGAAGGGCAGGTCGATGGGGCCCCGGGCCAGTTCCCGGCTCTCCTGCTCTTTTTCCAGCTGGCGCCGGCGGCGCTCCTCCCGGGCACGGGCTTCCTCCCGGCTCATAGGCCGTCTGCGCTGTTGCTGCGGCATACCTCCCCCTCCTTTCCGATCCGCTTATATGCGGGAATACCCGATCAGTACCGCCCCTGGATGCCCAGATAAGCCAGTACGCAGAAAATGAACGTAATGCCGGAGAACACCGTCACCAGCTTCGCCTCGCTCCAGCCGGACAGCTCCAGGTGGTGGTGCAGGGGCGCCATCTTGAAGAACCGCTTGCCGTGGGTGGCCTTGAAGTAGGCCACCTGGATGATGTCGCTCATGGTCTCGGCGATGTAGATGATGCCCACCGGGATCAGGATCAGGGGCATATCCATGGCAAAGCCCAGGGCCGCCACGGCGCCGCCCAGAAAAAGGCTGCCGGTGTCGCCCATGAAGACCTTGGCGGGGTGGTGGTTATACACGAAGAAGGCCGCCAGTCCTCCCGCCAGGGCAGCGGGGAACAGCGCCAGGGTGGTCATTTTCCACAGCAGGGCCGTCACGGTGAAGAACACCATCACCACAAAGGTGACACCGGTGGCCAGGCCGTCGATGCCGTCGGTCAGGTTGACGGCGTTGACGCAGCCCACAATGACGAAGGCGGCGAAGACCAGGTACACCACCCAATTGATGGTGAAGGTCGCGTTCACGAAGGGGATGTACAGCTCATTGGTCAGCAGCCCCTCATACCGCATCAGCACCAGGAACACCACGGCGGCGGCCAGCTGCAGCAGGAACTTCTGCTTGGCGGTCAGGCCCTCGTTCTGGTGCTGCCGGACCTTCCGGTAGTCGTCCACGAAGCCAATGAGGCCAAAGCACATGGCGAACAGGTACACGTACAGATGGGTGAACTCCCCCTGGAGCATGGGCCCCCAGCCCAGAATGAACACCACCACGCCGGCGCCCAGAATAAACATGATGCCGCCCATGGTGGGAGTGCCGGCCTTGCCGGCGTGCCAGGTGGGGCCGTCCTGCCGGATCTCCTGGCCGGCCTTCAACTTCCGCAGCTCCGCCAGCACGAACCGGCCGATGACCAGCGTCAGCAGGAAACTGGCCAGGAGGGCGGCCCCTGTCAGAATATACATCAGATCCATTGTTTCTCTCTCCTTCCGCCGGCTTCCCCGGCGCTTTGGTGATACAGTCAGCCCTTCAGGTAATCCGCCACGGTCTCCCCACAAAAAGCTCCGCTTTTGCGGGGCCCCCATTGGACTCAAATGGGCAGGCGAAGCCCGCCCATTTCAAGGTTTTGACCTCCCGGTCAAAACGCTTGACGCCGGACTCCCGGCGGATCATTTTTCAGTACGCAGGTAATCCGCTACGATCTCCCGCTCATCCATGTGGTGCTTGACGTGGTTGACTTCCTGATAGGTCTCATGGCCCTTACCGCAGAGGACGATGACGTCTCCCTTCTCGGCGTGGTCCATTGCCCAGTGGATGGCCTCGATCCGGTCCTCCACCACCACGTAGGGGGTGTCGCAGCCGTCGAAGCCCGGCAGGATGTCGGCGATGATATCGGCGGGCACCTCGGTGCGGGGGTTGTCGGTGGTGACCACGGCGAGATCCGCCAGCTCCGCCGCCACACGGCCCATCTTGGGCCGCTTCGTCTTATCCCGGTCGCCGCCGCAGCCGAACAGGGCGATGGTGCGGCCCTTGGCAAAGCCCTTCACTGTGGTCAGCACGTTTTCCATACCGTCGGGGCTGTGGGCGTAGTCGATGAGGACGGTGTAGTCCTTCCCCGGGGTGGGGACCACCTCCACCCGGCCCTTCACGTGGGGCACCCGGGCCAGGGCGTCGGCGCTCTTTTCCAGGGAAATGCCCAAGGCCAGGGCAGCACCCAACACATCCAGCGTATTATATACCATAAAACCACCGGGGATGCCAACCCGGATGGGGCATTTTTCAGAATTTGTCACCGCGTCGAAGGCCACACCCTCCGCCGTCAGCTCCACATTCTCCGCCCGCAGGTCCGCCGGGGCCTGCCAGCCGTAGGTAAGAAGGCGGCAGGCTGCGTCCTTCGTCAGCCGTGCCGTCCAGGGATCGTCCCCGTTCACCACGCCCACATCGCAGTGGCGAAACAGGACGGCCTTGGCGTCGCAATAGGCCTCCATGGTCTTGTGGAAGTCCAGATGGTCCTGGGTCAGGTTGGTAAAGATGCCCACGGCGTAATGGACGCCGTAGACCCGGTCCAGCGCCAGGGCGTGGGAGGAGACCTCCATCACCACATGGGTACAGCCCCCGTCACGCATCCGGGCAAACAGGGCCTGGAGCTCGAAGGACTCCGGCGTGGTCCGCTCCGTGGGCAGGACCTGTCCGCCGATCATATTCTGGTTGGTGCCGATGAGGCCCACCTTTGCCCCAGCCTCCTGCTCCAGGATGGCCTTCAGCAGGTAGGTGGTGGTGGTCTTGCCGTTGGTGCCGGTGACGCCCACCATAGTCATGCTGTCCGCCGGGTGGCCGAACCAGTTGGCCCCCAGCACCGCCAGGGCACGGCGGGAGTTCTCCACCTGAATACAGGGCACATCCTCCTCCGGCAGCTTCTCGCACAGCACCGCCGCCGCGCCGGCGGCGATGGCCGCCGGGATGAAGCGGTGGCCGTCGGTGGCGAAGCCGGTCATGGCCACGAACAGGTCGCCGGGCTTGGTGGCCCGGGAGTCGTAGCTGACGCCGGTGATCTCCAGCTCCGGGTCGGCGATAGAGGACAGGACGGGAATATTGTTCAAAAGCTCTTTCAATTTCATGGGTATCTGCCCCTTTCTTTGGTTTTCAGGACCATTATAGGCATTCCCAAAGGCGAAGTATACGGAGGAACGTGCCCAAAATCTTGCAAAATCTGCGGTCAGTCCGCGCCGGAGGACTGGCTGCCGAACTGGACTGTGACCACGCTGCCCCGCTCCAATTGGGCGCCCGCCGCCGCACTCTGGGAGATGGCGTGGACGTTGCCGGAGCTGCTGGAGGTGGCGCCGGTGACCTTCATGATGAGGCCGGCGTTGGTGATAGCCTTGTTGGCCTCCGCCGCCGTCATGCCCACCACATTGGGCACCGTGGCAGGAGTATCCGGCTTCTCCTCGCCCATGTAGAGGATGATGTCGGCGTTGTTGGGCACGATGGCGCCGCCGGCGGGTGTCTGGTCGGTGACCTCCCCGCCGTCGCCCACGGTCTTATAGGGGAAGCCCGCAGACTCCAGTCTGGCCTTGGCATCCTCCAGGGACATGCCTACCACGTTGGGCACGTTGGCGTCGGCGCCCACCAGTTCCTCGGCGGTGTAGTCCGGCTCGATGCCAAGGTAGGGCAGGATCTCGCTCATGATCTGGCTGGCGGTGGGGGCCACCATGTTGCCGCCGGAGGGATAGGTGCCGGTGTCGCGGCGGGGGGTGTCCATAGTCAGCAGCATGATGTACTGCGGGTCGTCCGCCGGGGCGAAGCACATGAAGGACACCACGATCTCCCGGTCCTTGTTGCCGGTCTTGTCGGCAGTGCCGGTCTTGCCGCCGATGCGGTAGCCCGCCACCTGGCCGTTGCGGCCGGTGCCGGAGGCCACCACGTACTCCAGGCACTCCCGGACTTTGGCGGAGGTCTCCTCGCTGATGACCTGCCGGATGGGGGTGGTGTCGTGCTGCTCCACAATGTTGCCGTCGTCATCCAGCACCTGGGCCACTACATAGGGTTCATAGAGATAGCCGCCGTTGATGCAGGCCGCCTGGGCCCGGATCAGATGGAGAGGCGTGGTGGTGAAGGTCTGGCCGAAGGCGTAGGAGGCCAGGGAGACCACGTTGGAGTTGAAGCTCTCCCGGCTGGAGAAGATGCCTGTCACCTCACCGATCATATCCACGCCGGTGGGTTCCATCAGTCCAAAGGCCTCCAGGTAATCATAGTATTTGTCAGTGCCGATCTTCAATCCCATGCTGATAAAGGCCGGGTTACAGGAATTTCCCGTGGCCGTCTTCAGATCCTGGGTGCCGTGGCCGTTGTGGTTGGAGCAGTAGATGGGCTTGCCCCAGCCCTGGACCCGCACGGAGCCGGTGCAGGTGAAGGTGGTGTTCATGCTCACCACGCCCTCCTCCAGGGCCGCCGCCAGAGTCAGGGGCTTAAAGGTGGAACCGGGCTCGTAGGTGGAGTCGATGCACTTGTTCCGCCACTGGGTGTTGCGGTAGGTGCTCTTGACCTTGGCCACCGCCTCGTCGTATTCCTCCTCCGTGGCGTAGCTGCTCCGGTCCTTCTCCAGCTCCGCCAGCTCCGTCTCCATCTTCTCCCGCAGGGTCTCATCGTAGATGGTGGCGTAGTCGTTCAGGTCGTAGTTGGGGTAGGAAGCCATGGCCACGATGGCGCCGGTGTTCACCTCCATGACGATGCCGGTGGCACCGTTCTTGGCGCCGAACTTGCTCACCATGCTCTCCAGGCCCTTTTCCAGGTAGTACTGGACATTGACGTCCAGGGTCAGCACCAGGTTCTTGCCGTTCTCCGCGTCGTAGTACTGCTCGTACTGGTACAGCAGGTCGCTGCCCCGGGCGTTTTTGGCTGTGACTGTCAGGCCGGAGGTGCCCTTCAGGGTGCTGTCGTACTTGGCCTCCAGGCCCACGCCGCCGATGTTGTCGCCGTTGACGTAGCCCAGCACGTTGGAGGCCAGGGTACCGTAGGGATAGTACCGTTTGGAATCCGGCTGGAGGTAGATGCCGTAGAGCCGGGTGGGCTTTTTGGTATGGTCGGATCTCAGGACCCTTTCTCCGTTCTCATTCTCCTCCGTCAGTTCGCTGCCCGCATCGTCGATCCAGCCGTTGAGGAAGGCCCGGACCTGGTCCGCCACCTCCTGGTCCACCCGTTTTTTGATGATCTCGTACTGGGACCAGGTCTTCTCCATTTTCTCCAGGATGGTGGCGGGGTCCACCTCCAGGATGCGGCCAAGGCCACGGGCCACGTATTCCGGGTCCTGGGTCTCGGCGTGGTCGCTGATGTCCTTGGGGGAGAGGATCACGGTCTCCGCCGTGGCGGAGATGGCCACAGTGGAGCCGTTGCGGTCATAGACCGTGCCCCGGGAGGCAGTGACCACGGAGCTGCTGGTCTGCTGCTTCACCGCGTCCGCCTGGAGCTTCTCATGCTGGTTGATCTGAAGGTCGTAGAGCTTCCAAAACAGCAGGATGAAGGTAACGACACCCAGCAGCACCATCATCAGCACCGTCCGGGTGCGGATGACCTGGTTGGCCCGCCGGGCGGCGTCGCTCTTCCTTCGGGGTGTGTTCGCCATGGTCATGCCTCCTGTATCCGGCGCCCAAAAGGCGCCCTGTCGCAAGCAGGGAGTAAGAAGGCCTCCTTCTTACTCCCCGCTGATGGTCCATTATAGTGCGGCCCTCAATCGAAATATTCCACCACCGCGTAGATCCCGTGGTTCAGGGACGTCAGCAGGCGGCTGAGGATGCCCGGGTCCTCCTGCCGGTAAATCACGGCGGTGTCCCCGCCGGAGAGGTCGATGTAATAGATCTGGCTGCTGCCGGGCTTGGTCATGCCGGCGGCCTCCGCCGCCTCCTTGACGGCGTCCAGGTCGAACATCCGCTCATACTGGGCGGTGAGGGTCACGTTCTCCGTCTCCAGGGCGGACAGCTGCTGCTTCAGTTCCACAGTCTCCGCGGAAAGAGCTGTCAGCTGGATATAGCTCATCAGCACCAGCAGCGCCAAAACCGCCACCGCCGCGAAGCCCACCACGGACAAAACGGAGATCTTCTGAGCCTCCCGGACCTGAACATGGGAGACACTGCGAACCTTGGGCTGAGCGACCGGAACGGAAACCTCCCGACCGCGGGGCAGCTCGCCGGCGTGGCTCAATTCCCGCTCCCGGAGCTCCCGGTCCAGATCATATGCCAGATCGCCGTAAACGGCGTTTCTGCTGTTGTACCGCAGATCCCGTGCTGCCGATGCCACGCAGGTCTCCCCTTTCCTTACTTCTCACACAGGGGCAGGCAAAGGCCTGTCCTCTTACAAATCAAACAAATCACACTTTTCCGCCACCCGGAGCTTGGCGCTGCGGGCACGGGGATTCTCTTCCAGCTCCGCCTCTCCGGAGACGATGGGCTTCCGGGTCAGGAGCTTCACCTTGGGTTTTTTGCCGCAGACGCACACTGGGAATTCCGGCGGACAGGTGCAGCCCCGGGCCATGTCCTGCATGGCCCGCTTGACGATGCGGTCCTCCAGGGAGTGGAAGGTGATGACCGCCAGCCTTCCGCCGGGGTTCAGCCCCTCCACCGCCGATGCCAGCATGGGCGGCAGGGCGTCCAGCTCGCCGTTGACGGCGATGCGGATGGCCTGGAAGCTGCGCTTGGCGGGGTGCTGCTTTTCCCGCAGGGCCGCCGGCGGCATGGCGGACTTGATGATGTCCACCAGCTCCAATGTGGTCTCCACAGGCTTGTCCCCTCTTGCCCGGACGATTGCCCTGGCAATGGCGGGGGCGTACCGCTCCTCGCCATACTCATAAAGGACGCGCCGCAGGTCCTCGCCGGACCATTCGTTGACCACGTTCCAGGCGGACAGGGGCGCGGACACGTCCATCCGCATGTCCAGCGGGGCGTCCTGCATGTAGGAGAAGCCCCGGGAGGCGTCGTCCAGTTGGGGGGAGGACACACCCAGGTCAAAGAGCATCCCATCGGCGCCAGCGACGCCTGCCTGACGCAGCACATCGCCCAAGGCCGAAAAATTGCTGTGGACCAGCGTCACCCGGTCCATCCAGGGGGCCAGGCGTTCTTTCGCGGCGTCGATGGCCGCCTGGTCCCGATCGATACAGATGAGCCGGCCGGTGGTCAGCCTCTGGGCGATCTCTCTGGAGTGCCCTGCCCGGCCCAAAGTACCGTCTACGTACACCCCGTCGGGGCGGATATGCAATGCCTCGATGCACTCGTTCAGCAAAACAGGCTTGTGGGTAAATTCCATGGCTTCTTACCCCCGGTTCCGGCGGGCACGGGCCAGCGCGTCCATGGCGGCGGCCATACCGCCGCCCTCCAGCATCGCCTGCTCCCGCTGGGCCCAGGCTTCCTCGTCCCAGATCTCGGCGAAGGAGTTCAGTCCCACGATGGTGGCGGTCTTCTTCAGTCCCGCGTATTTCCGCAGGCTGGCGGGGATCAGCACCCGGCCCTGGCCGTCGGGCTCACAGGTGACGGCGTTGGCGTACAGCAGCGTCAGGGCCCGGGCCTCGGTGTAGCTCAGCTCGTCCATCTCATCGGACATCTGGTCCCACTTGGCCTGGGGGTAAATGGTCAGGCAGTTCTCCGCGCCGATGGTGATGGTGAAAGTGTCGCCCAGGGCCTCCCGCATGGAGGAGGGGATGACAAGACGGCCCTTGGAGTCGATGCTGTTGTTGGATTTTCCCAGCAGCCGTGCCATGGGCGGCGCCCCCCTTTCCCCCTCTTTTTGGGTCTCAATGGGCCTAATGTGGCACTTTACCACCCCTACTACCCACTTTTCCCCACCATGTATTTTGAGTATAAGCGAAATATTCTGAAATTGCAAGGAATTTTTTCATTTGAAACCGCCGCAAAATTCCCCATTTTTCGCCCTTTTTCTGGCAAAAAAGCGAAAACAAAACAGGCGTTCGACGCCCGTTTCAGAAGTTGACGTAAAACAACAAACGCCCGGAAACACAACATCTTGTGTCTCCGGGCGCTCGAAGCCAAAACCGTTTCAACATATGGGAATGTACGAAAAAGTTTTCGGGTATTTTTCGTCGTTTTTTACAAAATTTTCGTGGATTATGTCTCCGCCGGTGTCAACCCTCGCCGTCGGTCTGCTCGGGGATCTTGCCGTCCAGCTTATCCCGGGCCTCCTGCATCCTGGCGGAGGAGGCGCTGCGGAACCGGACCCGGGACTCCTTCACCTCATCCAGTGCGGCCTGGACGGCCTCCTCAGTCCGGGCCAGGGCGTCCTCGGCGTACTCGTTGGCCACCTGGTACAGCTGGCGGGAGCGGTCCTCCGCCCGGGCGATGATCTGCCGGGCCTTCTCCTTGGCGGCGTAGAGCACCTCGCTGTCGGACACCTTGGCCTTGGCGTCCAGGTCGGCCTGGCGCATCATCCGCTCCACGTCCCGCTTGGCGTCGTCCACAAACTTCTCCCGGGCAGCCAGCAGCTCCTGGGCCCGCTTGATCTCCACCGGCAGCTGCGCCCGCAGCTCGTCCAGCAGGTCCAGCATCTCGTCCCGGTCCACCATGCTCATATTGGGCTTCAGGGCGGGGGACTTGGCATCCTCGATCCGCTCATACAGCATATCGATCAGACGGTTGACATCATTGGCCATGATCTTTCATCCTTTCGTTTCTTCTGTCATTTCCCGCACCAGGGGAACAATGGACGCCGGGAGGTACTTCTCCAGCGGCTGGTGATACCGAATCATCTCCCGGATCATGGAGGAGCTGAAATGCTGGTATTCCGCGCTGGCGGGCAGCAGCATGGTCTCCAGCTCGGGATGGATGCCCCGGTTGATGAGGGCCATCTGGTACTCCACATCGAAATCCGTGGCGTTCCGAACGCCCCGGACGATGACGTTGGCGCCGTGCTCTACGGCGAAGTCCGCCAGCAGGCCCGGGAAGAGCTCCGCCTCCACGTTGGGCAGGTCCGCCACAGCGGTCCGCACCAGGAGGAGCTTCTGCTCCGGGGTGAACATCTGGTTCTTCTTTTCGGCATTGGGGCTGACGCATACGCAGACCCGGTCAAAGCAGGCGGCGGCCCGCCGGATGATATCCAGGTGCCCCAGGGTGATGGGGTCGAAGCTGCCTGAGCAAATAGCTGTTCTCATGGGACTTGTTCCTCGTTCTCTTCAGTTCCGCCTCGGCGGTACACCGTCAGGCTGATCTTGCCGTAACGGTAGGTCTTCTGGACCCGGTAGGGCGGCGCCAAGGCCGGCAGACAGCGGTCCGCCGGATGTTCCGCCACCATTATACCATGGGGGCGGAGAATGTCAAACCTCGCGATGTGGGCGATGGCGGGCTCCAGCAGTCCCGCCGCATAGGGCGGGTCCAGCAGGATGATGTCGAACTGCTCCCGCAGGGACTTCAAAAACGCCATAGAGTCCCCGGAGACCACCCGGGCTCGGTCAGCCAGGTCCGTGACCTTCAGGTTCTCTTTGATGAGCCTCACCGCGTCGGGCCGCCGGTCCACGAACACGGCGGACGCGGCCCCCCGGCTGAGGCACTCGATGCCCAGCTGTCCGGTGCCGGCGAACAGGTCCAGCACCCGCCGGCCCTCGATGTCGAACTGGATGACGCTGAACAGTCCCTCCTTCACCCGGTCAGTGGTGGGGCGGGTCTCCATGCCCTCCAATTCTTTCAGCCGCCGTCCTCTGGCGGTCCCGGTGATCACCCGCATGGCAAGCCCTCCTTTCGCCGGCGTCGGGATGTTGTCGGTTTATTTTACGGCAAACGCTTTCGGTTTTCAATAGATTTCTCCGATTCCTCCCCCTCTTTTTTGTTCTTGTACTTTACAGAAGAATCGTATATAATAAGTTTCTAAAAGTTTGGATACCCGCTTTGGGAATCTCTGAGGGCGCCGTCGGCCCCTCTGTCAATACTGGAAAAGGAAGGACGTTCTCATGATTCAATTCAAATCCGACCAGGGTGAGATCTCCGTCAGCAGCGCCGTGTTTTCCAACATCACCGGCATTGCCGCCACCAACTGCTTCGGCGTCAAGGGCATGGCCTACCGCTCCATGACCGACGGCCTGGTGCACCTGCTGCGCCGGGAGGCCATGAGCAAGGGCGTGAACATCACCTATAACGACGACAACTCCATCTCCATCGAGCTCCACATCATTGTGGAGAACGGCGTCAACCTCCCCGCGGTCTGCCGCTCCATCATGAGCGAGGTGCGCTACGTGGTGACCAAGAACACCGGCGTGGAGGTCCGCTCCGTGGACGTCTGCGTCGATTCCATGACCCTGTGAGGGAGGACGAACGAATGAACGAACAAATTACCGGCGCCCTGTTCAAGCAGATGGTGCTTCACGGCGCCGCCGCCATCACCGCCCAGAAGCAGGCCATCAACGATCTGAATGTGTTCCCCGTCCCTGACGGCGACACCGGCACCAACATGTCCATGACCATCAGCACCGCCGTGACAGAGCTGAAGAAGACCGCTCCCGACACCGTGGACAAAGCCGCCTCTGTCACCGCCTCCGCCCTGCTGCGGGGCGCCCGGGGCAACTCCGGGGTCATCCTCTCTCTGCTGTTCCGGGGCCTGTCCAAGGGCCTGAAGGGCCGGGAGACCGCCGACGCCGCCGCCTTCGCCGCCGCCATGCAGGAGGGTGTCTCCGCCGCCTACAAGGCGGTCATGAAGCCCGCCGAGGGCACCGTCCTCACCGTGTCCCGCCTTGCCGCCAAGCGGGCGGCGGACACCGCGGCCGCCGGCGAGACCGACATTGAGGTCGTGCTGGAGGAGGCCCTGAAAGAGGGCTGGGACGCCCTGGCCCAGACCACCGACATGAACCCCGTGCTGAAGAAGGCCGGCGTGGTGGACGCCGGCGGCAAGGGCTACCTGCTGATCCTGG
>CAMCDX010000025.1 GCA_945873695.1 uncultured Clostridia bacterium
AGTGGTCTTCCGTGTAGTAGATCAGGCCGTCGCTGGAGAAGACGATCCGCTTGGCACCCCGGGAGGAGGCGCCGTGGGTGTCGATGTCGCACTCCGTGTAGGTCCGGCCATCGGCCTCCGGCAGCAATCCCTCGTAGTTGCCGAAGCGCCCGCCGCCGATGGCCATACCGGGGGCGTATTGTTCCACAGAGCCGCCGGACCAGCCCAGCGCCTCTGCCTCTTTCTTGGTAATGAAGTTGTCCGGCAGATGGCCATAGGTGTGGATATACAGCGCCACATCATCTTTGGAGTAGTACCAGCCGTCCTCCGGCAAAAGGGACTCCTCCGATGGCGCGGCCTCTTCCGAAGCGAGGGGCTCCTCCGGCGTTTCCGCCGGGGCGTTCTCTGTAATGGCGGGAGCCTCCGGGGGCGTTTCCAGCTCCGCCGAAGTAGGGGCACCGCAGCCCAGCAGGCTCAGGACCAGGCTCAGGGACAGCAGCAGGGAAAACAAACGGTGTTTCATGGCGTTCACTCCTTAAAAACTTCCGCCAGCAGGTCCATAGCCTCCGGCAGCTGGCCGGCCTCCAGGCCGGCGTAATTGATGACCAGGGTATGGGCGTAGGCCGGGTCCGGCACCGCCGCGTACTCCGACAGAAAGCTCAGACGGACGCCGGCCTCCCGGGCCCGGCGGCGAAGACCCTCGTCGGGACAGGCGGTGTCCAGCCGCAGCAGGAAATGAAGTCCCGCTCCCTGTTCGGAGATGGAGATGCGGTCGGCGAAGGGACTGGCCCGGAAGGCCTCCAGTACCCGGTCCCGGCGGAGGCGGTACTCCTTCCGCATCCGGGAGAGGTGCTGCTCGTAGCAGCCCCGGTCCAGGAACCGGGCCAGCACGTGCTGGTCCAGGGCGGGGACGGTGCAGGCGTAGAAGTCCAGCTCCCGCCGGTACCGCTCCAGCAGCCGGGGCGGCAGGACCATGAAGCCCACGCGCATGGAGGGGGAGATGGTCTGGGAGAAGGTGTTCATGTAGATGACCAGGCCGTCGGAGTCAATGCTCTGGAGGGTGGGGATGGGACGGCCGGTAAAGCGGAACTCGCTGTCATAGTCGTCCTCGATGATGACGGCGCCGGTGTCCCGGGCCCAGGCCAGCAGCTCCTGCCGGCGGCCGATGGGGGTCACCAGGCCGGTGGGGTAGTGATGAGAGGGGGACAGGTGGGCGGCGGTGGCGCCGGAGGAACGGAGGGCGGCGGGGTCCATGCCCCGGCCGTCCAGGGGCACGGGACAGCAGCGGGCGCCGCATTTGCCGTAGACCTGGCGGATCTTGGGATAGCCCGGGTCCTCCACGGCGAAGACGGTGTTCTGCCCAAGCAGCTGGGCCAGCAGCAGGTACAGGTACTCGGCACCAGCGCCCACCACGATCTGCTCCGGGGACACCGCCATGCCTTTGTAGTCCCGCAGGTCGTCGGCAATAGCCTGCCGCAGGGCCGGCAGGCCCTGATGGGGGACTGGACTGAGCAGAGCGCCGCTGCCTTCGCTGAGCACCTGGCGGGTGAGGCGGGCCCAGGTGGCCACCGGGAACCGGGCGGTGTCCACCCGGTTGCTCTTCAGGTCCAGCCGCCAGTGGACCGGCTCCGGCGGCGGGGGCAGGGGAGGGGCGGCCCCGACGCCGGCGGGCAGCCGGGCCACCCGGGAGACGAAGAAGCCCCGTTTGGGCAGCGTGTAGAGATAGCCCTCCGCCTCCAGCTGGGCGTAGGCGCCCTCCACGGTGATGACGGAGACGTTCAGGTGCTCCGCCAGGCTCCGCTTGGAGGGCAGCCGCTCTCCGGCGGCCAGGGTGCCGTCCAGAATGTCGGCCCGGATACGGCGGTACAGGTATTCATACAGGGGCAGGCCGCCCCGGTCCTCCATGGAGTAGGTCAGCATGGCGTCACCTCCGATCTGACCTTATAAAAATGAAAGGATTTGGATATTTCAATCATATCATAAATGGCCTATGATGACAACAATCAATGGAACGGGCCCGTTCCAAGAATGTCTTGGAAGGAGAAAACAGATCATGGAAAGAACAACGGAGCGGCGGGTCAGGATGCTGGTGCTGACGGCGCTGTTCGCGGCCCTGAGCTATGTGGCCACACGGGTGCTGATGGTGCCCTCTCCCACCGGCGGGTATATGAATCTGGGCGACACGGTGGTGCTGCTGGGGGCCTATCTGCTGGGCCCGGTGTACGGCGCCGCCGCCGGCGCCATCGGCCCCGCACTGGCGGACCTGCTTTCCGGCTACGCCATCTATGTCCCCGGCACTCTGGTGATCAAGGCCCTGATGGCCCTGGCGGCGGCGCTGCTGTACAAGGCCCTGGCAAAGAAAAACTGGGCCTTCGTGGTGTGCGGCGCGGCGGCGGAGGCCATCATGGTGGTGGGCTACTGCCTGTATGACGCCCTGCTGTCCGGCAGCCTGGCTGCCGGTGCCGCCGGCATCCCCAGCAACCTGGTCCAGGCGGCTTTCGGGCTGGTGGTGTCCACGCTGCTGGCGCTGGCCCTGAAGAAGAGCGGCTACGTCCGCAAAGAGTTTCCCGCACTGTAAGAAACACGTAAAGCAAGGCCTCCCTGGGTTCTAAAACCCGGGGAGGCCTTGTACGCTTATAGAGATCCACTCAGTAGCCGCCCAGGTCGTCGGGACCATTCCGCCAGGGGCCCTGGTCCGGCTGGGGACCGGCGCCCTCGCCCACGCCGGAGGTGGACTTGGCGATCTCGAAGTAGCCCAGCTCCGTGCAGCGGTAGTGGGGCAGGTAGAACACCGCCACCGCCGCGGACCACAACCCGGTGATGATGTCCCACACCCACAGGGGCAGGGAGGCCAGGGTCTCGGGGGCGGCCACGGTGTAGATGCTGTATATCCCGTCCAGTCCCATCTCCTCAAACAGCAGGGACTCCACAAGGAGCAGCGGCAGGGAGGCCAGGATCACCCAGCCCACGTAGCTCAGGTCCAGTAGGAACAGCTGGCTTTTGTAGCCCAGGGTCTGCCGCTTGCTCATGTCCAGCGCCTCCATGGGGGTGAGCCCGGGATTCTCATATAAATTGTACAGAGCAAAGCGGTAGCGGTAGGCGGCGATGATGCCGGGGATGAAGAACAGCGTAGACCACAGGATGATGAACAGGTCAGTGATGATGGTCAGCAGGATGATCTTGCCCGCAAAGGAAAAGCCGTCGAACAGCGTCAGGTACTCCGCCCGCTCGCCCCGGCGGATGGCCATGCAGTACATGACAAAACCCGCAGCCAGCACCACATCTATCAGGCTGGACAGGATGGAGGCAAACGTGCCCAGCAGGCCTCCGGCCAGGCCGGCAAAGCCGGCCACCGTGCTCAGGGACAGGGAGAGCAGCAGATACATTGCCGCCATGCCCCGGGGAGATACCTGGGCGCTTCGCAGCAGCTCCCGCATCTCCGCTTTCAAACGTTTTCGGTCAATGATCTGTGCCATCATAGGGCAAAGCCTCCTGATTGATCTGATCAGATCCCGGCGGGGATCGTAAAAGATATGGTATCACGATTGGACGAAAATGACAAGAGAACTTCCGAAAAAGGAAAAACTCCCACAAAAAATGGGAAAAATGTGAAAAATCACGAAATCGACTGTTAAAAAGGCACCTATTTTCGAAAAAACTGTCGTTCACAGACTGGACATTTTTCCGATTCAGGTGTAAAATCAAACGCAGTATGTGGTAGTATGACCAGAACGGTATCCGGGCTGTGCCGACAGGCCGGGACACATGTCCGGCTCTGGCCGCTATCAGGAGTAAAAATGAGGTGAAGACAATGGCACAAGCTTTCTTTGGCGGCGTTCATCCCAATGATATGAAAGCCGCGACCAATGAAAAGGCCATCGAGCAGCTGGCGCCCCCGGCGCAGGTGGTCATCCCCATGTCGATGCACTTTGGCGCACCCTGCACCCCCCTGGTCAAGGTGGGGGACCACGTGAAGGTGGGCCAGAAGATCGGCGAGTTCCGCGGGCTCGGCGCCCCCATCCATGCCAGTGTGTCCGGTACGGTGAAGGCCGTGGAGCCCCGGCCCTATTCCATGGGCGGCAACATGGTGTCCGTGGTCATTGAGAACGACTTCCAGGACGAGCTCAGCGAGGAGGTCCAGGCCCCCGCGGATCCCGACGCCCTCACCGTCGACGAGATGGTGGAGATCGTCAAGAACGCCGGTATCGTCGGTATGGGCGGCGCGACCTTCCCCACCCACGTGAAGATCTCCGGCGGCATCGGCAAGGTGGACACCGTCATTATCAACGGCGCCGAGTGCGAGCCCTATATCACCGGCGACCACCGCACCATGCTGGAGCGCCCCGAGGAGATCATCGGCGGCTGCATCTATCTGGCCAAGATGTTCGCCGTGGACAAGGTCATTATCGGCGTGGAGGACAACAAGCAGAACGGCATCGACGCCATGAACAAGGTCATCGCCGAGAAGAGCGCCCCTGTGGTGGTGGAGCCCCTCCACTGCCGCTACCCCCAGGGCGGTGAGAAGCAGCTGTGCCAGGCTATCACCGGCAAGCAGGTGCCTCCCGGCGGCCTGCCCAGCAACATCGGCTGCGCCGTGTTCAACATCAACACCACCTGTGCCATTTACCGGGCCATCACCGAAGGCATGCCCGTGGTGCGGAAGATCGTCACCGTCTCCGGCTCCGGCATCATCGAGCCCAAGAACATCGAGTGCCCCATCGGCACTCCCGTCTCCTGCCTGCTGGATGCCTGCGGCGGCGTGAAGGACGGTACTTACAAGCTCATCGCCGGCGGCCCCATGATGGGCATGGCCCAGTACACCGCCGACATCCCCGTGGCCAAGGGCACCGGCGCCATCCTGGCCTTCTGTGAGAACGAGGAGCAGACGGTGGAGCATCCCCAGTGTATCCGCTGCGGCAAGTGCGTGGCCGCCTGCCCTGTGCACCTGGAGCCCCTGTTCATGTACCAGTACGCCGAGAAGGGCATGGTGGATGAGCTGAACGAGGCCCACATTATGGACTGCATGGAGTGCGGTGCCTGCGCTTACGCCTGCCCCGCCCGCATGCACCTGACTCAGATGTTCAAGACCGGCAAGCAGCTGGTGAAGAACAAGATGGCTGCCGACAAGGCGGCCGCGGAGGCCAAGAAGGCCGCGGAAGAGAAGAAGGAGGCTGTGAACAAATGACGGATTACAAGAATTTGAAGCTCATCGCCACTTCCAATCCTCATATCCGCAGCAATGAGACCACCCGCTCCATCATGCTGGATGTCATCATCGCCCTGCTGCCTGCCCTGGCGTGGTCCGTGATCTGCTTCGGCGTGAAGGCTTTGACCCTGACCCTGTTCTCCGTGGTGGGCTGCGTGTTCTGGGAGTGGCTGTACCGCAAGGTTATGAAGAAGCCCCAGTCCGTGGGTGACCTCTCCGCTGTGGTCACCGGCATGCTGCTGGCCTTCGTCAGCCCTGTGACCATCCCCTACTGGATGATCCTCATTGGCGACTTCTTCGCCATCATTGTGGTCAAGCAGCTCTTCGGCGGCATCGGCAAGAACTTCGTCAACCCCGCTCTGGCTGGCCGTGCCTTCCTGCTGGGCAGCTATGCCGGCAGCATGACCCACTGGATCGACCCCGCCTCCGGCAAGGCGCCCCTGATGGGCTCCGTGGCCGACGTGGTCACCAAGGCCACCCCGCTGGGCATGATGAAGGGCTCCGGCGCCGACGTGGAGGCCAGCTTCGCTTCCCTGACCGAGACCTATTCCGTCATGGACATGTTCCTGGGCAAGGTGGGCGGCTCCCTGGGTGAGGTTTCCGCCCTGCTGCTGCTGATCGGCGGCGCTTATCTGATCTGGCGCAAGGTCATCAACTGGCAGACCCCCGTGGCCTATATCGCCACCGTGGCCGTGCTGACCTTCCTGTTCCCCAAGGCCGGCAGCGGCCTGGAGTGGATGCTGTACAGCATCTTCGGCGGCGGCCTGTTCCTGGGTGCCTTCTTCATGGCTACCGACTACGCCACCTCTCCCGTTACCAAGAAGGGCCAGCTGATCTTCGGCATCGGCTGCGGCCTGTTCACCGTGCTCATCCGTTACTTTGGCTCCTATAACGAAGGCGTCTGCTACTCCATCATGGTCATGAACCTGTGCGTGGCTCTGATCGACAAGTACACCAAGCCCACTCGTTTTGGCGTCGTAAAATCCGATAAGAAGGAGGCGGCTGCGAAATGAGTAACGAAGTGAAGACCAAGGAAAAGGTCGATATGGACCCCAAGTACATCATCAAGCTGACCGTGACCCTGTTTGTGACCTGCGTGGTCGTTGCCGGCCTGCTGGGCCTGGTCAACAGCGTGACCGCCGGCCGCATCGAGCAGATCAACATTGAAAACACCAACAAGGCCTTGACCGCAGTGTTCGAGGGCGCTTCCGCTCCGGAGTTCCCGGAGATGGAGATCGCCGACGACCTGAAGGCCGCCGCCGCTTCCGCCGGCGCCACCCTGCAGAACGTCTATGAGGCCAAGGACGGCGGCGAGACCATTGGCCACGCCCTGAAGATCGTGGCCTCCGGCTCTCAGGGCAACATCGAGATGATCGTGGGCGTGGACGGCGAGGGTGCTGTCACCGGCGTCTCCATCGTCAAGAACTCCGAGACCGCCGGCATCGGCTCCAAGGTCATGGAGAATGAAAATGGCGTTCTGGACCAGTTCATCGGCAAGAGCGCCGCGGACAGCCCCCTGACCGTTGGCAAGAACGTGGACGCCATCTCCGGCGCTACCGTTTCCAGCCGCGGCGTCACTACCGGCGTCAACGCCGCCCTGGCGGTGGCCGGCGTCATGGGCTGAGAAGGGAGGAACTGACTTATGAATCTGAAGAAGCAGTTTAAGGAGGGCCTCCTGACCCAGAACCCCGTTCTGGTCCAGGTCCTGGGTATGTGCTCCACCATGGCCATCACCACCTCCTTCTTTAACGGCCTGGGCATGGGCGTCGCCGTTCTGGTGATCCTGACCCTGTCCAACGTCATTATTTCCGCCATCCGCAAGATCGTGCCCGACAAGATCCGTATCGCCATGTTCATCGTGGTCATCGCCGGCTTCGTGACCTGCGTGGACCTGCTGATCCAGGCGTTCCTGCCGGACCTGGCCAAGTCCCTGGGCGTGTTCATCCCCCTGATCGTGGTGAACTGCATTATCCTGGGCCGTGCCGAGTCCTTCTCCTATAAGAACGGCGTCGCCGCCTCCTTCTTTGACGGCATCTTCCAGGGCATCGGCTACACCGTGGTCCTGCTGGCCATGTGCATTATCCGCGAGCTCCTGGGCGCCGGCACCTTCGGCGGCGGCCTGCTGGGTCCCGACCTGAAGGGCATCCAGATCCTGCCCGCCCAGTTCCCCGCCAAGATGCTGACCCTGCCTGTCGGCGGCTTCCTGGTGCTGGCCTGCCTGATCGCGGCCATGCAGTGGGCGCTGTCCAAGTCTAAGAAATAAGGAGGAGAAGAACGAATGGATCAGATCACGAACCTCCTGGCGATTACGCTGGGCGCCGTTCTGGCGAACAACTTTATCTTCTCCCAGTTCCTGGGTATCTGCCCCTTCCTGGGCGTCTCCAAGAAGGTCGACACCGCCGTGGGCATGGGCATCGCCGTGACCTTCGTTATGGGCCTGGCCTCCGCCATCACCTGGCTGGTGAATACCTTCATCCTGGTCCCCCTGGACCTGGTCTACATGCAGACCGTGGCCTTCATCCTGGTCATCGCTTCCCTGGTGCAGTTTATTGAGATGTTCCTGCAGAAGTCCATGCCCACTCTGTATACCGCTCTGGGCGTGTACCTGCCCCTGATCACCACCAACTGTGCCGTGCTGGGCGTCGCTCTGCTGAACATCCAGAACAACTACAACTTCATCGAGTCTGTGGTTTACGGCATCACCGGCGGCCTGGGCTTCCTGCTGGCCATCGTGCTGTTCGCCAGCATCCGGGAACGCTTGGTTTTTGCCGACTATCCCAAGAACTGGGATGGTTTCCCCATCGCGTTGGTCACCGCAGGTCTGATGGCCCTGGCTTTCATGGGCTTCTCCGGCCTGAAGATCTGGTAAGGAGGCGCTTGAGATGAATATTGCATTTGCTGTTATCGTGCTGGGCGTGCTGGGCGCTTTGTTCGGCCTGGTCCTGGCCGTCGCCTCCAAAGTCTTCGAGGTAAAGAAGGATCCCCGTGAGGAGGCCATCCTCAGCCATCTGGCCGGCGCCAACTGCGGCGGCTGCGGCTATCCCGGCTGCGCCGGCTGCGCCGCCGCCATCCTGGCCGGCAATGCCCCCGTCACCGCCTGTGCCCCCGCCGGCGCTGAGAATGCCGCCGCCATCGCCGAGATCATGGGCATGTCCGCTCCCACCGGTGAGCGCCAGGTGGCCTTCGTCCGCTGCAACGGCGGCACCAACGCCGTGAAGCGCTTCGAGTACGTGGGCGTGAAGGACTGCATCTCCGCCACGAAGGTGGCCGCCGGTCCCCTGGAGTGCGACTTCGGCTGCCTGGGCTTCGGCTCCTGCGTGGCTGCCTGCCAGTTCGGCGCCATGAGCATCGGCCCCAACGGCGCCGCCGTGGTGGACCCCGAGAAGTGCACCGCCTGCATGGCCTGCGCCAAGGCCTGCCCCCGGCACCTGATCACCTCTGTCCCCGCCTCCAAGAAGGTCCACGTGGCCTGTGCCAACCTGAACAAGGGCAAGGCCGCCATGAGCGTCTGCTCCAGCTCCTGCATCGGCTGCGGCCTGTGCCAGAAGGAGTGCAAGAAGGACGCCATCCACGTGGAGAACGGCGTGGCCGTCATCGACTACGACAAGTGCGTGGGCTGCAAGCTCTGCACCAAGGTCTGCCCCCGCGACGCCATCCTGCCCATCGCCACCGCGGAGGAGAAGGAGAAGTACAAGGCCATCAAGAAGGCTCAGGCTGAGAAGGCCGCTGCCGCCAAGAAGGCCGCCGAGGAAGCTGCCGCTTCTTCCGCTCAGTAATTTCTGCTGAAAAAAGTGCCCCGAATCATGAGATTTGGGGCACTTTTTGTATTGATTTTTCATGACCAAGGGGCTATCATAAACACCATCAAGGCAGAGTAGGAACACACGTGTGAAATAGTGCCGGAAAAACGGGGAGTTGTTTTCCGGACGAAAGGGCCGATGGGCCTTGCAGTGTGTGTTCCGCATCCCGCTGCCGCATATGGGAAACGCGGGAACACCTTCCTCTGTGCGGCGCTCCGATATCGGACTGCCGAAAAAACAGAAGGAAGGTATTTTTATGTCCATTTATCCCCATCCGTTTTCCGCGGCCTATTGGAAGGACGCTGCCCAGGAACTGAAGAACCCGCGGAAGCTGACCTTCGCGGCCCTGATGATTGCCATGTGCGTTGTCCTGAGCCACATCCCCTCTGTGCCTCTCTTCGGCGGGGCCAAGATCACCTGGGGCTTCCTGGCCCGGGCTCTGTGCGCCCTGGTGTGCGGCCCGGTGCTGGGTGTGGTCTTCGGCTTCACGGAGGACATCCTCAGCTTCTTTCTCACTGGAGGCGGCGGCTACCCCTTTTTCCCCGGTTACACGCTGACCACCATGCTGGGCGTGCTGATCTATGCCCTGTTCCTCTATCGGTCCAGGGTCACTGTCCGGCGGGTGTTCCTGGCCAAGCTGCTGACCAACATCCAGAACGTAGTACTGGGCTCCCTGTGGTCGGCAATCCTCTATAAAAAGGCCTGGTCTGTTATGGCCATCGGCAGCTTTTGGAAGAACCTCATTATGCTGCCCTTTCAGACGGCGCTGCTGGTGGTGCTGTTCGCGGCGTTGCTGCCTGTCCTGCGCCGGGCGGGCCTGACCCCCTGGAAGCCGGAGAACCACCGGCTCCCCTGGTAAAACCTGTTGTTCCCCGGGCCGTTCCCGCCGGCCCGGGGAATCTTTTGGTTCCGAAAAAGGGGCGGGAGCGGAAAGTTCAAACTCTGTCCGTTGTTTGTTCACAAATTGTTTATAAGCATCCATTGACAATGGTTTCCTATGGTGGTAAACTCGCTTTAGCACTCCGGGGAAAGGAGTGCTAAACATGGACAAGAGAGATCCGAAACCGCTTGAGGTGCTTTTGTGGAACTGACCGACCGAAAAAAGCAAATATTGAAGGTCGTGGTGGAGGATTACATCCGCACCGCCGAGCCGGTGGGCTCCAAGACCATTGCCAGCCAGATGGAGGGCAAGGTCAGCTCCGCCACCATCCGCAACGAACTGGCGGACCTGGTGGACCTGGGCTATCTGGAGCAGCCTCACACCTCCGCCGGCCGGGTACCGTCGCCAAAGGGCTACCGGCTGTACGTCAACGAGCTGATGGAGCAGCAGAAGCTGTCCATCGCCGAGACGGAGAAGATCAACCAGTCCCTTCAGCTGAAGATGGAGGAGCTGGACCGGGTGATCTCCCAGGCGGGCCGGGCGGTCAGCTCCTTTGTGAACTACCCCACCTACATGGCGGCCACCGGAAAGAAAAAAGTGACGGCCTGCCGATTTGACCTGCTGCCGGTGGATGAGCGCAGCTGTATCGTGGTCCTGATGATGAGCAGCAACCGGGTGAAGAGCCAGCTGCTCCGCCTGCAGTTGAAAGTGGACCTGGAACAGATCCCCACTCTGGTGACGCTGCTGAACAGCCATTTCACCGGCGTTTCCACTGCCGAGATGAACCAGCGCCTCATGAATGTGGCAGACCAGCTGCCGCCTCAGCTGTTCCTGCTGCTGAGCCAGACCATCGCTTATGCGGTGGACGCCCTGGAGGATGCGGGACAACGGGAGATCGTCACCGCCGGCGCCAAGGAGCTTTTGAAGCTGCCGGAATTCCGGGACGCCGACAAGGCCCATGAACTGATGAGCTTTTTGACGGACAGCAAGGAGAACCTCCCCATGCCGGAGGAAGGGCCCATGAAGATCCTCATCGGCCCGGAGAACGTCAGCGAGGCACTGAAGGACACCAGCGTGGTGGTGGCCAGCTATGACATCGGCGACGATATGCGGGGCCTCATCGGCGTGGTAGGCCCCACCAGAATGGACTACGCCACCGTGGCCGCCCGGCTTTCCGGCTTTGCCGACGGGCTGACGCGGCTGTTCGGTAAACAGGGATTACCCCCGAAGGAGGATGCGAAAGAATGAGCGAAGAGACGAAGCAGACCACCGGCGAGGAAACGCCGGAGACCCAGGCCGGGGCTGAGCAGGAGACTCCCCAGGCGGAGGCCCCTGAGACGGAAAAGAACGAAAAGGCTGGCAAGGCCAAAAAGAAGAAGGAAAAGACCTACACCCTGACCCGGGAGCAGATGGAGGCCGCGGAGCTGGCAGCCAAGCAGCTGGAGGCCGTGAAGGACCAGTTCGTGCGGCAGACGGCGGAGTATGAGAACTACCGCAAGCGGACCACCAAGGAGAAGGAGAACATCTACCAGGATGCCAAGGGCGACACCATCAAGGCGTTTCTGGCAGTGTACGACAACCTGGAGCGGGCCGCCGCCAGCGAGGGCGGAGAGGATTCTCCCCACAAGAAGGGTCTGGAGATGATCTTCCAGCAGGTGAAGGACATCCTGAAGAAACTGGGCGTCACGGAGATCGAGGCCCTGGGAAACCCCTTTGACCCGGAGCGGATGGAAGCCGTTATGCACATTGACGATGAGAATCTCGGCGAGAACATGGTGGCCCAGGTGTTCCAGGCGGGCTTTATGCTGGGTGACAAGGTCATCCGCCACGCCATTGTACAAGTTGCGAACTAAACTCAATAAAGAGGGGACTTCGTCCCCCCCCCTTTCCCCGCAAGCGGGACGCCGCATCCGTAAAGCAGCAGAGCTGCTGACGGCTGCGCAGTAGATCCCCCCCCACCAGTGACCGCTGTCACTGGTGAACGCGCCCAAGGCGCTTGAGTCAATGAGTTTTTGCCACGTACAGAAGGTGAATTGCCGCAAAGCGGCAAGAGAGACCGCCCTGGGGCGTGCCGCGACAAAAACAGATTATAAATAGCTGATCAAAATAAACTTTTCGATAGATTTAGGAGGAATTTATTATGTCTAAGGTAATCGGTATCGATTTGGGTACTACTAACTCCTGCGTGGCCGTTATGGAAGGCGGCGAGGCGGTCGTCATCGCCAACGCCGAGGGCAACCGCACCACTCCCTCTGTCGTGGCTTTCTCCAAGACCGGCGAGCGCATGGTGGGCCAGGTGGCAAAGCGCCAGGCCATCACCAACCCCGACCGCACCATCGCTTCCATCAAGCGTGAGATGGGTTCCGACCACAAGGTCACCATCGACGGCAAGGCCTACACTCCCCAGGAGATCAGCGCTATGATTCTGCAGAAGCTGAAGGCCGACGCCGAGGCTTACCTGGGCACCACCGTCACCGAGGCGGTCATCACCGTCCCCGCCTACTTCACCGACTCCCAGCGCCAGGCCACCAAGGACGCCGGCAAGATCGCGGGCCTCGACGTGAAGCGCATTATCAACGAGCCCACCGCCGCCGCCCTGGCCTACGGCGTGGATAAGGAGCAGAGCCAGAAGATCATGGTCTACGACCTGGGCGGCGGCACCTTCGATGTCTCCATCCTGGAGATCGACGACGGTGTCATCGAAGTTCTGGCCACTGCCGGCAACAACCGCCTGGGCGGCGACGACTTCGACGAGTGCATCATGAAGTGGCTGGTCAGCGAGTTCAAGCGCACCGATGGCGTGGATCTGTCCACCGACAAGGTGGCCATGCAGCGTCTGAAGGAGGCCGCCGAAAAGGCCAAGATCGAGCTGTCCGGCGTGACCACCTCCAACATCAACCTGCCCTATATCACCGCCGACGCCACTGGCCCCAAGCACCTGGACGTCACCCTGACCCGCGCCAAGTTCAACGAGCTGACCGGTCATCTGGTGGAGGCCACCATGGGCCCCGTGCGTCAGGCCATGAGCGACGCCGGTCTGAAGCCCAGCGATCTGGCCAAGGTGCTGATGGTAGGCGGCTCCAGCCGTATCCCCGCCGTGGTGGAGGCCGTGAAGAACTTCACCGGCAGCGAGCCCTTCAAGGGCATCAACCCCGATGAGTGCGTGGCCATGGGCGCCGCTTTGCAGGCGGGCGTTCTCACCGGCGACGTGAAGGGTCTGCTGCTGCTGGACGTGACCCCCCTGTCCCTGGGCATCGAGACTATGGGCGGCGTGTGCACCCGTCTGATCGAGCGCAACACCACCATCCCCGTCAAGAAGAGCCAGATCTTCTCCACCGCCGCCGACAACCAGACCTCCGTGGAGGTCAACGTGCTGCAGGGCGAGCGTGAGATGGCCGCCGCCAACAAGAGCCTGGGCCGCTTCCACCTGGACGGCATCGCTCCCGCCCGCCGCGGCGTGCCTCAGATCGAGGTCACCTTCGACATCGACGCCAACGGCATCGTCAACGTCTCCGCCAAGGACCTGGGCACCGGCAAGGAGCAGCACATCACCATCACCTCCTCCTCCAACATGAGCAAGGAGGACATCGAGAAGGCTGTCAAGGAAGCTGAGCAGTATGCCGCCCAGGATAAAAAGCTGAAGGAAGAGGTGGAAGTCCGTAACCAGGCCGACCAGATGGTCTACCAGAGCGAGAAGACCCTCTCCGAGATGGGCGACAAGATCCCTGCCGACGAGAAGGCCAAGGTCCAGGCCGGTATCGACAAGCTGAAGGAGACCCTGAAGGGCCAGGATACCGCCGCCATCAAGGCTGCCACCGAGGAACTGACTCAGGCCTTCTACGCCGTCAGCGAGAAGCTGTACCAGCAGGCCAATCCCCAGGGCGCTCAGGGCGGTGCCCAGCCCGGCCCCGATGCCGGCGCCCAGGGCGGCCAGTACTACGACGCTGACTACAAGGTGGTCGACGAGGACGACAAGAACCAGTAAGCGACCCTCTCATAAAACGTATCAGGGACAGAGCGGATCGGCCTGTCCCTGATACGGCGTTTCGGAATGAGGAGTTTTCATATGGCAGAGCAGAAACGAGATTATTACGAAGTCCTGGGCATCTCCAAAGGGGCCTCTGAGGACGAGATCAAAAAAGCATACAAGAAGATGGCCCGGAAGTACCATCCCGACCTGAACCCCGGCGACAAGGAGGCTGAGGAGAAGTTCAAGGAGGTCAACGAGGCCTACGAGGTCCTGTCCGACGCCGACAAGAAGGCCCGGTACGACCAGTACGGCCACGCCGGCGTGGACCCCAATTTCGGCGCCGGCGCCGGGTTTGACGGGAATTTTGACTTCGGCGACCTGGGCGATATCTTCGGCAGCTTCTTCGGCGGCGGTTTCGGCGGAGGCCGGCGCACCAACCCCAACGCCCCCCAGCGGGGCGAGAGCATTCGCCAGTCCCTGGCCATCAGCTTTGAGGAGGCGGCCTTCGGCTGCGAGAAGGCGGTGAGCGTGGAGCGGATGGAGGAGTGCGGCACCTGCCACGGCAACGGCTGCGCCCCCGGCACCACGCCGGAGGTCTGCCCGGACTGCCACGGCAGCGGCCAGGTCCAGGTCCGGCGGCAGACTCCCATGGGCGTTTTTGCCACCACCTCCCCCTGCCCCAAATGCGGCGGCAAGGGCCGGATCATCCACCAGCCCTGCAAGGACTGCCACGGCACCGGCGCGGTGCGCAAGCGCAAGACCATCCAGGCCACCATTCCCGCCGGCATCGACAACGGCCAGACCATTTCCATTCGGGGCCAAGGCCACGCCGGCAAGAACGGCGGACCGGCAGGCGACCTGCTGATCACCATCACCGTCCGGCCCCACGAGCTGTTCCGGCGGGAGGGCACCAGCGTTCTGTGCGAGGCGCCCATCACCTTCGCCCAGGCGGTCCTGGGCGCGGAGCTGGAGATCCCCACCATCGACGGCAAGGTGAAATACGACCTGCCGGAGGGTACCCAGTCCGGCACCACCTTCCGTCTCAAGGGCAAGGGCATCCCCTCCATCAACGGCCGGGGACGGGGCGACCAGTATGTCACCGTTTATATCGAGACGCCCCGGAACCTGAACAAGGAGCAGAAGGAAGCCCTGAAAAAGTTTGCCGAGAGCATGGGCGACAACAACTATGAGGAACGGGGCAAATTCTTCAAGAAGTTCAAAAAGTGAGGAACGCCATGTATCTGGCTGATTACCATGTTCACTCCCGCGTGTCTCCGGACGGCAAGGCCTCCATGCTGGAGATGGCCGCCGCCGCGGAGGCGGAGGGACTGGACGAGATCTGCTTCACCGACCACCTGGAGACGGTGATCTGGCGGGAGAACAAACGCCCGGCGGACTTTGACTGGTCCGTTCCGGAGCGGGAATACCGGGAGACGCTGGAGAACTGGCATGGCCGGACCCGGCTGCGGCTGGGCCTGGAGGTAGGGGGCGTCCCCTTTAATGTGCCCCACGCCGAGGCGCTGATGGCCCAGGCACCACAGCTGGACTTCGTCATCGGCTCCATCCACATGCTGACGGAGGCCATCACCGACCTGGATCTGGCCCACTTCCATCCCGCCGATGAGGCGGAGGCCCTGCGGAGCATGGCGGACTATCTGGAGCTGGTCCGGCAGACCGCTGTCTGGGGCCGGTTCTCCGTACTGGGCCACCTGACGCTTTCACTGCGGTATCTCAACGAGCTGCAGGGATTTCAGCTGAGCTTTGACCCCTTCGGCGCGGAGATCGAGGAGATCCTGCGGACGGTGATCCAAAAGGGCCGGGGTATCGAGCTGAATACCAACCGGGGCAATATGCCGCTGCCGGGGGCCAAGTGGCTTCGGCTGTACCGAAGCTTAGGCGGGGAGATCATCACCCTGGGCTCCGACGCCCACCGGCCCGGCGATGTGGGCCGGTCCATCCGGGAGGGGCAGAGGCTGCTGCGGGAGTGCGGCTTCAAGCGCTTCTGCACCTTTGAGAAGATGGAGCCGATCTGGCATGAACTGTGATTGATTTTTCCCGGCTTCGGGAGTACAATGATTCCACAAATTTCAGAAAACAGGGGGACACACATCATGAAGATCGCATTGGGCTGTGACCACGGCGGATACGCGCTGAAGCAGGATATCATCAAGGTCCTGGAGAAGCTGGGCTATGAGTACGAGGACTTCGGCTGCTACTCCACCGAGAGCTGCGACTATCCCGATTTCGGTGCCGCCGCTGCCCGGGCCGTGGCCGAGGGCAAGTGTGACCGGGGCATCGTCATCTGCACCACCGGCATCGGCATCTCCATCGCTGCCAACAAGATCAAGGGCATCCGCTGCGCCCACTGCGCCGACTGCCTGGAGGCGGAGATGACCCGCAGGCACAACGATGCCAATATGATGGCCATCGGCGCCGGCTTCACCGGCAAGAACATGGCTGAACGGATGGTGGAGGTCTTCCTGACCACTGAGTTCGAGGGCGGCCGCCACCAGCGCCGGGTCAACAAGATGATGGCCCTGGAGGGCTGAGCCCGCCGAAAAACCGGGGACGAAAAGAGGTGAGGGAACATGGCGGGACCGAGAGGATACCACAACTACCGGGGACGGCGCTCCAAAGGTAAGACCGTGCTGACGGTGGTGCTGGTGCTGATCATCCTGGTGGCCCTGGGCTTTATAAGGCTGCAGAGGTACATCATTTACGATGAGACCGGGCGGCTGTATCTGGAACTGCCCTGGCAAAAGGACGAGGAGCCGGAGAAAACACCGGAGCAGCCGGATGAGCTGGAACTGACCATCCAGGAGCCAGAGCGTGCTCAAAAGGAGACCACGGCCTGGCTGCTGGCGGAGACGCCGGTCACCCAGGAAGCGCTGACGGCCTCCGTTGCCAGCCATTCCCTGACTTCAGAGGTCTCCTATAACGCCGTGGCCGTCACCGTGAAGGACGGCAGCGGCCTGCTGTACTTCAATACCGCCGTGCCGGAGGGCGCGGCCTTCGCCCGGACAGCGGCGGATACCGCCGCGGCGCTGGCCGCCGTCACGGGGGAGGACAGCTCCCTGCACACCGTGGCCCGGCTTAGCTGCTTCCATGACTCCAAGGCTGCCAACGCCGACGTGGAGGGCATGGGCCTGAAGAACACCGGCGGCTATATCTTCTACGACGGGAACAACACCCAGTGGCTGGACCCCGGCAAGGAGAAGGCCCGGCAGTATCTGTGCGACCTGGCGAAGGATCTGGCGGAGCAGGGCTTCGACGAGATCCTGCTGACGGATGTCAGCTATCCCACCCAGGGCAAGCTGGATAAGATCGACTACGGCGAGACCATGAAGGCCCAGAACCTCCGGGCGTTTCTGGAGGAGATGGGGCGGGCCCTGGAGCCCTGCGGCGTGACGCTGTCCATCGAACTGCCGGAATCGGTGATCCTGGAGGGCAGTGACAACGTGGCGGGCCTCACCCTGTCGGACATCGTGCCCCTGGTGGACCGGGTCTACGCGGCCACCACGGCGGAGAACGCGGGGATGCTGCGGACGGCGGTGGAAGCGCTGCCGGCAGAGACGGAGTTTGTCCCGGAGCTGACCGCCCCCGACCCGGCCTGGGAGGGCAGCAGCCTGATCCTGGAACAATAAGAAAAAGAGACACCGAACGCAAGTTCGGTGTCTCTTCAGCTTGTCGAAAAACCACTGCTTAAAGCAACTGGGTTGCATTTTGC
>CAMCDX010000026.1 GCA_945873695.1 uncultured Clostridia bacterium
ACGTTGGGGTCCATGCCGTCGCCGGAGATGTTCTTGCCGATCTTATCCACCACCAGCACGTCGCACTTGTCGAACAGCAGGTGGGCAATGGTCTTGTAGGAGATCTCCTTCAGCTTGGGCTCCTCGGTGATGATCTCGGCGGGGCTCAGGCCCTTGATGAGGTAGGTCTCGTCATAGGCGTTCTCGATGATGGCGATGCCGCCCAGGACGGGGGCGTTTTCCAGAATGGTCCTGCCGTACTCCTCCACCAGCTCATGCATGATGGCGGGGCTCTGGTGGTGGATGCTCTCGGCGCCCTTCTGCTTGCCCAGGCCGATGGCCATCATCTTCATCAGGCCGCTCTCATAGGGGCCCCGGAAGGAGGTGTGGGGCTTGATGCGGTTGTAGAGGATGATGCCGTCGGCCTCGGAGGCGTTCTTGTCAATGAACACCGGCTGGTGGCGGACGCCGGAGACGCCGATCTGGACGGTCTCCATGGAGCTCTTGATGGGGCAGCCCATGGCCTCCTCGGTGATGCCGTAGTCCTTGAGGATCTGGGTCTGGCCCTCGGCGGTGGCGCCGCCGTGACTGCCCATGGCCGCCACGATGTAGGGCTCGGCGCCCTTGGACTTGACGAAGTCCACGATGGTCCGGGCCATCAGGGCGTTGTGGTTGATGCCCCGGCTGCCGCAGGTGATGGCGATCTTCTGGCCGGGCAGGATCTTGCCGCCGATCTCGGGGCGGTCCAGCTCCCGGATGATGACGCCGGGGATGTCCGCCTCCTCGATGTGGCTGCTGTCAAAGACTTCCCGGATCTTCACCATCTTGGGGATCGGTGTGTTTTTGATCAGGTCGGTAATGGTTTCCATAGTCTGTCCTTCCTTTCCGGCGGGGGGCTCCCTCCCCGTCTCTTGCGATTCCGCACAGCGGAATTACTTTCCAGAAAAATATTTTTACAAAGCAGCCTCCCACCAAAGCGCGGAAAGGCCCATATTTCAACTGCTATGATATACGGTTTTTCGCCTCTTTGTCAAGTATTTGACAGACGTCTGCTGAATTTTTTTGTCGCCGGCGGGCAGAAAAAACATCCGGGGCTGTGCCCCGGATGTTTCCGTTCCTCAGACAGGGTGGTCTTTTAAGTAATCCAGCCAGACCCGGCAGCCCTCCGTGTTCAGATGGACGCCGTCGGTGGTCAGCTCCGGCCGCAGGCAGCCGTCCTCGCCGGTGACGGCCTCCGCCACGTTTAAATAGGGGCAGTCCTTCTCCGCCGCCAGCTCCTCCAGCAGGGCGTTGAACTCCGCGATGCGGCGGTTGTTCACGTAGCTGCCCTTGGCCTCCTGCTTGGCGCTGACGGGCAGCAGGGACTGGATGACCACCTCCGCTTCCGGGTGGTCCTCCCGGACCCGGTCGATGACCTTGCCGTACTGCTCCCGGAACACCTCGGCCCGGGGCCAGCCCAGCTCGTTGACGCCCAGCATGATGTACACCTTGCCGCAGTCCATTTCCGCCAGGGCGTCCAGGATGGGCACCGTACCCGCTTCCGTCTCCTGGGTGGACTTGGTGAACACCGACTCCACCGTGGCGCCCACGGCGTAGAGGTACTGTCCCTCCTCCAGGCCGCTGTACAGGTGGAACCCCTCGGTGCGGGAATCCCCCAGGAACACCGTGTCGGCAAAATAGCTGTCCTCCACCGGCTCGCTCTCCGGCACGGGGCCGGACCAGGGTTCCTCCGCCACCAGCTCAGGGACTCCCTCCGGTTCGGCGTCTTCCGCCGCCGGGGCTTCCTTCTCAGCCGGGATCTCCTCCGTCACAGGGGCCTCTTTGGCCGCCTGCCGGCTTTCCGCCGGCTGGATCTCCGCCGCCGGGAGCTCCTCCCGGGCGTTCCGCTCCGGCACCGCCGACGCCGGCGCCAGGGGCTCCAACAGCAGCAGCGCCGCCAGAACCGCCGCGGCGCCCAGCATCCGTCTGCCGGCGCGGTTGTGTTTCATCGTTTTTCTCTTTGCCATAGGTCATGCTCCTTCGCGTCCGTCTTTACTTATTTAGACGTTGGAACACGAAAAAAGTCGAAACAAATCGTTAAAAAAATAGTATCAAATATTTACAAGTTTTCCAGGCTCCGTCAGACCCGCAGGTCCGCAGGGTAGTCGCCCTTCTCATGGAGGCGGCGCAGCTCCGCCGCCACCACCTCCCGATCCTCGTGGTAGGTCATGCCGAACCACCGGTCCGCGGAGTGGAGAACGGACACCTCCAGCTTTCCCCGCCGCATCTGCTGGTCCACCATCATGGGCAGCAGACACTCCGCCTTGATGTTGTCCCCGGCCTCGTTGCGGAGGAAATCCTCAAAGTACGCCCGCAGCGCCGGGAAGATGGAGGGCATGAAGCCCCAGAAGTTCATGGACACCACGGTGTCCGGCGCCAGGGCACGGTCCTCCGCCAGGTCCTTCAAAGACCCATCGGGGTACAGCTGGATCTTCAGCGCCTCCCGAACGGAGTCCAGCCTGCCGTCCCGGACGGTGCACACGCCCCGGGACACGGTGCCGTGGAGGCTGGCGGTGTTTTTCAGCTGGTAGCCCACCATGGTGGCCCGGCCCTCCGCCGGCAGCTTCACCAGCTCCTCGTAGATGGTCCGGTAGGCGTCGATGCCGTAGTAGTCGTCGGCGTTGATGACGCAGCAGGGGCCGTCCACCGCCTCCGCCGCGCACAGCAGGGCGTGGACCGTACCGAAGGGCTTGGTCCGCTCCGCCGGGATGTGGTAGAAGTCCGGCACAGAGGAGAAATCCTGGAAGGCGTAGGCCACCTCCACGGGACTGCCGTCCCGGGCGGTCTTCCGCCGGAGGTACCCGCCGCACAGCCGCTCCATGGTCTCCTCCATCTCCGGCTTGATGATGAACACGATCTTGTTGAAGCCTGCCCGGATGGCGTCGTAAATGGAGTATTCCATCAGAATTTCGTTGTGGGGGCCGATGCCGTCCACCTGCTTGCTGCCGCCGTAGCGGGAACCAAGGCCCGCCGCCATGATGACCAAAGAGACTTTCATATGTGATACGCTCCTAACCGTTGTTCTGTTCCAATTTTTGTTACGCGTCGTTGCGCAACAGTTTCCCTGTTATTAGAGTACCTCATCCGCCGGTTTTTTGCAACCGTCCTTGACTTTTTTCTGAAGCTGTTTATAATATGAAAACGATAATCATTTTCAATTTGGAGGAAACTCATGGCATACAGTACAAAACAGCAGCAGGCAGTGCTCCGCTGCCTGGAGGCCCGGCGGGACCAGTCCCTGACCGCCGCCGACCTGGCGGAGGACCTGCGGCGGGAGGGCTGCCCGGTGGGCCTTGCCACCATTTACCGCCAGCTGGAAAAGCTGGAGTCCGCCGGACGGGTCCACAAGGTCAACACCGAGGAGGGGGCCTTTTACCAGTTCTGCGGCCACGATGACAGCGGCCACCGGGACTGCTTTCTGCTCAAGTGCAGCCGGTGCGGCCGCATCCGCCACCTGGACTGCTCCCACCTCCAGGGCCTTTACGACCATCTGGAGAAGGAACACCATTTCCGCATCGACCCCCGGGGAACGCTGTTCACCGGGATCTGCGACCTGTGCGCCAAGGAGGAAAGCCATGGAGACGAGTGAATTGCTGGCCTGCCGGGACGTGTCCTTGGGCTATGAGGGCCAGAGCGTCCTCACCCACCTGGACCTGAGCGTCCGGGCGGGGGATTACCTGTGCGTCGTGGGGGACAACGGCTCCGGCAAGAGCACCCTGCTGCGGGGTCTGCTGGGCCTGCTGCCCCCTCTCAGCGGAGAGATCTGGCGGTCTCCGGAACTCCAAAAGGGCGCCATCGGGTATCTGCCCCAGCAGACCCGGGCCCAGAAGGATTTCCCCGCCACGGTGTACGAAGTGGTGCTCTCCGGCTGCCTGAACCAGAAGGGCATGAAGTTCTTCTACTCCCCCGCCCAGAAGTCCATGGCCCTGATGAACATGGGCAAGCTGGGCATCCTGGAGCTGAAGGACCAGTGCTACCGGGACCTGTCCGGCGGGCAGCAGCAGCGGGTGCTGCTGGCCCGGGCCCTGTGCGCCGCCAAGAGTTTGCTGATCCTGGACGAGCCCATCACCGGCCTGGACCCCGCCGCCGCCCAGGACCTGTACAAGACCCTGGCCTATCTGAACCAGAAGGAAGGCATGGCGGTGGTGATGGTGACCCATGACCTGAAGGCCGCCCTCCGCAGCGCCCGGACGGTGCTGCACATCGGCCGCCGGGGATATTTTCTGGGCACCCCCGGTGAGTATCTGGCCTCCCCCATGGGACGCCGTTTCCAGGAGGAGGATTCCCTATGAACATCCTGCAAATGTTTTCCTATCCCTTCATGCAGCGGGCGCTGATCGCCGGCGTGCTGGTGAGTTTGTGCGCCGCCCTGCTGGGGGTGTCCCTGGTCCTCAAGCGCTATTCCATGATCGGCGACGGCCTTTCCCACGTGTCCTTCGGCGCCCTGGCGGTGGCGGTGGCCCTGGGCTTTACGCCGCTGTGGTTCTCCATCCCGGTGGTGATCCTGGCGGCCTTCTTCCTGCTGCGGATGGCCAACGACCCCCATTGGAACAGCGACGCCGCCATCGCCGTCATGAGCGCCTCCGCCCTGGCCATCGGCATCATCGTCATCTCCCAGACCACCGGCATGACCACCGACGTGGACAACTATATGTTCGGCAGCATCCTGGCCATGCGGCGGGAAGACGTGGCGCTGTCGGTGCTGCTGTCCGCCGCCGTGCTGGTGCTGTTCGTGCTGTTCTACCACAAGCTGTTCGCCGTCACCTTCGACGAGAGCTTCTCCCGGGCCACGGGGCTGAAGGTAGAGCGGTACAACACCCTGCTGGCCATTCTGACGGCCCTGACCATCGTGCTGGGCATGCGGATGATGGGCGCCATGCTGATCTCCTCCCTGGTGATCTTCCCCGCCCTGACGGCCATGCGGCTGTTCCGAAGCTTCCGGGGCGTGGTGGTGTGCGCCGCCGTCACGTCGGTGCTGTGCTTCTGCGCCGGGCTCACCGCCTCCTTCGCGCTGTCCACCCCGGTAGGCGCCTCGGTGGTGTGTGCCAATCTGATGTTGTTCCTGCTGGCCTGCCTGGTCCAAAAGCTCCGTTCCCGCTGAGTTTTTCTGCCGGATATGCGGTTTTCCGCATATCCGGCGCCTTTTTTACACATTAATAATATAGAATCCGCAAGAAAGGGCTTGCGCTTTCCCAATATCTGTGGTATGGTGTGTATGTTAGAAGTGTAAGGTAGCGGAGTGGGCCTCAGGTCCGCTCTTTTTGTTGGCCTTTTTCGGAAGGTCAAAATTTCGGAAAACCGCCGAAATCATGAAAGGAAGGGAGTCCTCCCATGAAGAAGATCACCGAACTCACCGCCGAACTGGCCGCCCCCGCCATCGCCGAACAGGGCTGCACCCTGTGGGACGTGGAGTACGTGAAGGAGGCCGGCACCTGGTACCTGCGGGTGCTGGTAGACAAGGAGGGCGGCGTGGACATTCTGGACTGCGAGGCCATCTCCCGGAAGCTCAGCGATCTGCTGGACGAGGTGGACCCCATCGAGGGCAGCTACACCCTGGAAGTCGGCTCCGCCGGCGCCGAACGGGCGCTGAAGCGCCCCTCCGATTTCCAGCGCTATCTCGGCAGCCCCATCCTGGTGAAGCTGTACCGGGCCCTGGATGGCCGGAAGGAGTTCGCCGCCACCCTCACCGCCTATGACGAGGCCACCGGCGACGTCACCGCCAGCGTGGGCAGCACCGAGATGACCTTCCCCAAGAAGGACATCGCCCTGGTCCGCCTGCGGGTGGAATTCTGATCAGCGCCAACCCATCGTTTGAAAAAGACGTATCACATAAAGGAGAATCACCAATGAGAGGCAAAAAGCAAAAGGAACCCGCGGGCATGAATCCCGCCGAGATCTTCGCCGCCCTGGCTCTGCTGGAGAAGGAGCGGGGCATTCCCCAGAGCTTCATGATGGAAAAGATCATCCAGGCTCTGACCACCGCCTACAAGCGGGACCACGAGGGTGTGGAGAACGTCATCGTGGATGTGGACGAGGAGCATCACGACCTGAAGATGTTCGTCCAGAAGAACGTCGTCGAGGAAGAGGACTACGTGGACCCCGCCAACGAGATGACCGTGGAGGAGGCCAAGAAGCTGTCCGCCAAGTACGCCGCCGGCGACATCGTCAACATCCCCGTGGACACTGTGGAGTTCGGCCGCATCGCCGCCGGCAACGGCAAGCAGGTCATCATCCAGGGCCTGCGGGAGGCCGAGCGGGGCCAGGTCTATGACGAGTTCAACTCCAAGCAGCATGAGATCCTCACCGGCGTGGTCACCCGCATCGATCCCCGGAACAACAACGTGTTCCTCCGCATCGGCACCGGCACCGACTCCACTGAGGTGCTGCTGACCTCCGGAGAGCAGGTCCCCGGCGAGGTGCTCACCGAGGGCATGCACGTGAAGGTGTACGTGGTGGAGGTCCGCCGGTCCACCCGGGGTCCCCAGGTGCTGATCTCCCGGACCCATCCCGGTCTGGTGAAGCGCCTGTTCGAGCTGGAGGTCCCCGAGATCTACGACGGCACCGTGGAGGTGAAGTCCATCGCCCGGGAGGCCGGCAGCCGTACCAAGATGGCCGTCTGGTCCAACGACGAGAACGTGGACCCCATCGGCGCCTGCGTGGGCCCCAAGGGCCAGCGGGTGGCCGCCATCAACGAGGAGCTGCGGGGCGAGAAGGTGGATATCATCAAGTACAGCGAGGACCCCGCCCAGTTCATCGCCGCCGCCCTGGCGCCCGCCGACGTGGTGGACGTGTGGATGGCCGACGAGGGCAAGGCCTGCCGGGTCCTGGTGCCCGACGACCAGCTGTCTCTGGCCATCGGCAAGGAGGGCCAGAACGCCCGTCTGGCCGCCCGCCTCACCGGCTACAAGATCGACATCAAGCCTCAGAGCTACCAGGACCCCGAGGAGGGCGCGGACGAGGACAACGTGGAGATCACCGACGAATAATACCAAGCTCCCATTAAACTGCAGGATATTGCAGTTTGGTGAGATTGGCATTGACCGGCTTCGTCGGCACCGCCAAAAGGCGGTACCCCGTCAGCGCGGCTGACGGAATGAAAATCGCGACTGATTATCATTGGCGAATTCGTATAAATCAGCAGAAAGGCGGCCTGTGAAATGCCGAAAGTAAAAAAGATCCCCCAGCGGCAGTGCGTGGGCTGCCGGGAAATGAAGGACAAAAAGTCCCTGCTCCGGGTAGTGAAATCGCCGGAGGGCCAGGTGAGTCTGGACTTCGGCGGCAAGAAGCCGGGCCGGGGCGCCTACGTGTGCCATGATGTGGCGTGCCTGAAAAAGGCCCGGAAGTCCCGGGCCCTGGAGCGGGCCTTCGAAACGGCCATTCCGCCGGAGGTCTACGACGCCATGGAGACAGAACTGGGAGGTGCCGATGGACAGTCATAACATTCTCTCCCTGCTGGGCCTGGCCCTGCGGGGCGGCAACCTGGCCGTGGGCGAGGAGCCGGTGGATGCCGCGGCCCGGGCCCGGGATGCCCGGGTGCTGCTGCTGGCCTCCGACGCGGCGGCTGGCACCTGCCGCCGGTGCCAGCACTTCGCCGTGGCCGGCGACTGTTTGTGGCTCCCCCTCCCCTTCACCAAGGCGGAGCTGGGGCGGGCCGTGGGCCGCACCTCCGCGGCCATCGTGGCGGTGACGGACATCGGCCTTGCAAACGCCGTGGTCCGCCGGCTGGCCCAGCTGGACCCGGTCCGGTACGGCGAGGCCGCCGCCAAAATGGAGCTGAAGGCCAAGCGGGCCGCTGAGCGGAAGGCCGAACAGGCGGCCCACGAGAAGAACCTCCGTCAGGGCAAACGAAAGGCTCCCGCTGAAAAGGAACCTCCCCGGGTTCCTGCCAAGACCCCGGCGGCCCCGCCGGAGAAGCCCCGCAGAGCCCGTCCCCCCAAGGACCGGCGTCCCAAGCCCAAGGGCAAGGCGAATCCCTACGCCCACAGCCGCCCTGTGAAAAAGGGCAAAGGCTCTTTCCGCAAGAAGGACGGCTGATGGCCGTACCGCTGTTCCCCGCGGGGGGGAGCGGCAACCGCTGAAAAATTTCCCCAGCCCTCGGGTTGGAGCATAGAGGTGTTTTATTGGGTATGGAAAAATACAGAGTGCATGAGGTGGCCAAGGACTTCGGTCTGCCCACCAAGACCATTACCGAGATCCTGACCAAGTATGTGGCCGCGCCGAAGAACCACATGCAGGTCCTGACCGATCACGAGCTCTCCGTGATCTTCGACTATCTGACCCAGCACAACCAGGTCTCCGGCATCCAGGTGATCTTCGCCGACACCGCCAAGAAGGAGGAGGCCCCGGCGCCCGCGCCCAAGGCGGCTCCCGCCCCTGCCGCGTCGGCCCAGCAGCAGGCGAAGCCCGCCCAGCAGGCCGCCGCCCCCGCGGCTCCTGCCAAGCAGGCGGCGCCCCAGGCGCAGCAGCCCACCACCCGGGTGCCCCAGAAGAAGATCGTGGACACCCGCAAGGGCGGCGACGTGAACCTGGCCAAGTACGACGAGCGCCTGGAGGATCTGGGCGGCGAGCGCGGCCAGAGGATGCAGCAGCGGGGCGGCAAGGAGAAGTTCCGCAATAACAACCAGCGCAAGGGCAACATGACCTTCTCCAACAAGCGCCGCCAGGACGAGGCGGAGAAGATGCGCAAGCTCCAGCTGGAGATCGCCAAGAAGTCCCCCGTCAAGGTCTCCATCCCCGACGAGATCAGCGTGGGCGAGCTGGCCAGCCGCATGAAGAAGACCGGCGCCGAGGTGGTCAAGTGCCTGATGAAGAACGGTGTCATGGCCTCCCTCAGCCAGATCATTGACTTCGACACCGCCGCCATCATCGCCGAGGAGCTGGGCTGCAAGGTAGAGCACGAGGTCACCGTCACCATTGAGGAGAAACTGATCGACGACCACGAGGATAAGCCGGAGGACCTGGTGCCCCGGGCCCCCGTTGTGGTGGTCATGGGCCACGTGGACCACGGCAAGACCTCCCTGCTGGACGCCGTGCGGAACACCAATGTGGCCGCCGGCGAAGCCGGCGGCATCACCCAGCACATCGGCGCCTATCAGGTCCAGGTGGACGGCAAGCCCGTCACCTTCCTGGACACCCCGGGCCATGAGGCCTTTACCTCCATGCGTGCCCGGGGCGCTATGATCACCGACATCGCCATCCTGATGGTGGCCGCCGACGACGGTATCATGCCCCAGACCATCGAGTCCATCAACCACGCCAAGGCCGCTGGCATCCCCATCATCGTGGCCATCAACAAGATCGATAAAGAGAGCGCCAACCCCGATCGCGTCCTCCAGCAGCTGACGGAGCACGGTCTGGTGCCCGAGGAGTGGGGCGGCGAGACCATCTGCTGCAAGGTGTCCGCCAAGAAGAACATCGGCATCGACAACCTGCTGGAGAACCTGGTGGTCCTGGCGGAGGTCCAGGAGCTGAAGGCCAACCCCAACCGGGCCGGCCAGGGCACCGTCATTGAGGCCCGTCTGGACAAGGGCCGCGGCCCCGTGGCCACCCTGCTGGTCCAGAACGGCACCCTGAAGCAGGGCGATATCATTATCGCCGGCACCGCCGTGGGCCGTGTCCGCACCATGACCGACTACAAGGGCAACCGCCTGACCGAGGCCGGTCCCTCCGTGCCCGTGGAGATTGCCGGCCTCTCCGAGGCGCCCGCCGCCGGCAGCCCCTTCTTCGCCGTGGCCGATGAGCGCATGGCCAGAGAGCTGGTGGAGCAGCGGAAGGCCGAGGAAAAGGCCAAGGCCGCCGCTCCCGTGCAGAAGGTGTCCCTGGAGAACCTGTTCGACCAGATCCAGGCCGGCGAGCGCAAGGAGCTGGCCCTGATCGTCAAGGCTGACGTCCAGGGCTCTGTAGAGGCGGTGAAGGCCTCTTTGGAGAAGCTCTCCAACGACGAGGTCAACGTCCGTGTCATCCACGGCGGCGTGGGCGCCATCAACGAGTCTGACGTCATGCTGGCCGCCTCCTCCAACGCCATCATCGTGGGCTTCAACGTCCGTCCCGACGCCGCCGCCCGTGACGGCGCCGTCCGGCAGAACGTGGATATGCGGATGTACCGGGTCATCTACGACTGCATCGACGAGATCACCGCCGCCATGAAGGGCATGCTGGCGCCCAAGTACCGGGAGGTGGTCCTGGGCCACGCCGAGGTCCGCCAGACCTACAAGGTCTCCGGCGTGGGCACCATCGCCGGCTGCTACGTCCAGGACGGCAAGATCGTCCGGGCCTGCTCCGTCCGGGTGGTCCGGGATGGCATCGTGATCCACGAGGGCAGCCTGGCCTCCCTGAAGCGGTTCAAGGACGACGCCAAGGAGGTTGTCCAGCGCTTCGAGTGCGGCCTGACCATCGAGAAGTTCAACGACATCAAGGAAGGGGATATCATCGAGGGCTTCACTATGGAGGAGATTCCCAGATAAGGGAATTGCCCTCGTCATCCTCCAGTTCCGCCGGCCGCTTTCCTGCGCCGCAAAGCGGCGCCGCGCGTCTGCGCGTCCAAGCGTTTTGACGCTTCGCGGCAAAACCTTGCCGCAAGGTGGGCTTTGCCCACCGAGGATGTCTGATGGGCCCCCATGAAACCCCCGGTTTCATGGGAACAGGGGATATCATCGAGGGCTTCACTATGGAGGAAATTCCCCGCTGAGGCTCTGCACTGTATTTCTGATAAAAGCCATATAACCGCAAAAGATAAAGGGGCGGCGACCGCGTCGCCGCCCCTCATTTGTTGAACGCGCATATGAGGGCAGACACCATGAACACTGTTTATCAAAATTTGAGCCGTTACCGTTCCGAACTGATGGGACTGGCCATACTCTGGGTCATGCTGTTCCACGCCTATGAGTTTCACTTTTATGTTCCGCTGTTGGACGCCCTGAAGGGAATTGGCTTTGCCGGCGTGGATGTGTTCATTCTCCTGTCGGCCATGGGACTGTATGTCTCCCTCTCCAAGGCTTCCAAGAGAGAGAGAGAGAGAGAGAGAGAGCTTCCAGATTCTTCCTGCGCCGTTTTGCCCGCGTTCTGCCGGCCTACTGGCTGGTGGTTGGCCTGTACAGCCTGTGGCTGATCTGGCGTGGGCGCATCGGCTGGCGCACGGCTTTATGGAGCCTGTCCACTCTGCATTACTGGTTTCATATCCCCGATGCCTTTAACTGGTATGTGCCCGCTATCCTAGCGTTTTACTTGCTGGCGCCCTTCTATGTCCGCCTGTTCCGCCGCTGTTCCCGGAAGGAGTGGCTGACCGCTGCCATGGTTCCCCTCTCCTACGGACTTTACCGCCTGTCCATTCCCCTGCACCTGAACTACACCGAGGATTTTCTCTGCCGCATTCCCGCCTTTGCATTGGGCATTCTGATGGGATCCTATCTGTTGACCGGGCAGGTCTTGACCCGGCGGCATGCCATCGCCTGGGGTGCGGTTTCCCTGCTGGGCGCGGCTGTCACGGTTCTGCGGCTGATGAACCGGCTCTATCTCTCTCCCTGCTATCTGATTGCCGCGCAGTTGGCGCCCTTCACTCTGCTGGCCGCCAAAGTCCTTGAGCTGGTCCCGCTCCGGCGGATCCACGGCTTCCTGCGGCTTTTGGGCACCTCCAGCCTGGAGATCTATCTTTTGAACGTCATCATCACGCGGGAATTTGCCGTTCTGTCTCCCTATCTGGACTACGGCCCCCGCCACGCGTTTTACTATCTTGTGATCTACTCCATCAATCTCCTGCTGGGCATTCTGCTGCACCGGGGGCTGGAACGAATCCTTCCCCGCCGCAGGCTGACCGGTCAGGAAACCGCTGCCACCGTTTCTTAAAAATACCCGCGCCGCAAGGCGGCGCATCCCCCGTCCCCTGCCAGGGGACCCAAAAGGAGGTTATTCCCTATGCCCAGCAATCGAATCGGCCGTATCAACGAAGAAATCCAGCGGGAACTGGCCGACCAGCTCCGCCATTTGAAGGACCCCCGCGTGTCCCAGGTGGGCATGGTCTCCATCACCCGGGTGGACACCACCGGCGACCTGCGCTACGCCAAGGTCTATATCAGCGTCCTGGACAAGAGCCAGGAGAAGGATGTGCTGAAGGGCCTCAAGTCCGCCTCCGGCTTTCTGCGCCGGGAGCTGGGCCGGGCGCTGCAGCTGCGGTACACCCCGGAGCTGCAGTTTATCGGCGATGACTCCATCCAGTACGGCGCCCACATCCTGGAGGTCCTGCGGGACCCCGGCAAGGTGAAGCCTGTGAACCCCGACAACGACGCCGTGCTGCCGGATGAGGAGGCGTGAGCCATGCTGACCGTTTGCGAGACCGCCGAAATGCTGCGGACCTTTGACAACGTGCTCATCCTCACCCACGTCCGCCCCGACGGCGACACCGTGGGCTGCGCCGCCGCCCTGTGCGCCGGCCTCCGGGCCCTGGGCAAGACGGCGTATCTTCTGCCCAACCCGGAACTGACAAAAAACAGCGAGCCCTATTTCCTGCCCTACGCCGCGCCGGAGGGCTTTATCCCCGGCGCTGTGGTATCCACCGACGTGGCCACCACCGCTCTGCTGCCGGAGAACGCCCGGTGCTGGATCGGCGCCATCGACCTGGCCATCGACCACCACCCCTCCTTCGAGCACTTCGGCAAGGCCAATATCGTCCGCCCCGAGGCCGCCGCCTGCGGCGAGCTGATCTACGACATTCTGGCGGCCCTGGGGCCCATTACGGCGGAGATCGCCCTGCCGCTGTACGTGGCGGTGTCCACCGACACCGGCTGCTTCGCCTACGCCAACACCACCCCCCGCACCCATCAGGTGGCGGCGGCGCTGATGGACACCGGCATCGACTACCGGACCGTCAACAAGGTGTTTTTCCGCACCAAGAGCCGCAAGCGGATGCAGCTGGAAGGCTCCATGCTCAGCACCTGCGAGTTTCACGACCACGACCGGGTGGCAGTGCTGTCGGTGCCCAGGAGTCTGATGGAGCGGTTCCAGGCCACCGAGAGCGACGCCGAGGACCTGAGTGCCCTGGGCGGACAGATTGAAGGCGTGGACTGCGCCATCACCATGCGGGAGCTGCGGCCGGACGTTTGGAAGATGTCCGTCCGCACCGGCCACCGGGTGAACGCCACGAAGGTCTGCGCCCTGCTGGGCGGCGGCGGCCACGCCGCGGC
The DNA here is from genome assembly GCA_945873695.1 of uncultured Clostridia bacterium. GTDB lineage: Bacteria > Bacillota > Clostridia > Oscillospirales > Oscillospiraceae > Oscillibacter. The sequence continues at coordinate 13,194 of CAMCDX010000026.1, forward strand.
CGCTGGCTGCACCGTGGAGGCTCCCTGGGCGGAGGCCAAGGCCCGCATCCTGGCCGCCGTGGCTCAGGTGGCGCCGGACTATCAGGACTGACAAGGAGACCTTTTCCATGCCCAACGGAATCCTCATCATTGATAAGCCTGCCGGCCGGACCGCGTCGGAGTTCGCCCTAAAAGAACGCCGAATCGTGGCCGATTCGGTTTATCCGAACGGGCGACTCCTCCTTTTCGCAGCACGCCCGTTTCACTGGGCTACGCTGCGAGGAAAGGGGGTGCGTTGTTATGCCTAACGGCATCCTCATCATCGATAAGCCCGCCGGCTGGACCAGCATGGATGTGTGCGCCAAGATCCGGGGCATCCTCCACGAGAAACGGGTGGGCCACGGCGGCACCCTGGACCCCATGGCCACCGGCGTGCTGCCGGTGTTCGTGGGACAGGCCACCCGGGCGGTGGAGTTCGCTGAGAACAGCCGGAAGGAATACGTGGCCGGGCTGCGGCTGGGCCAGGTGACGGACACCCAGGACGTCACCGGCCAGACTCTGGAGATCCATCCCGTCACCGCCTCCCGGAAAGATGTGGAGGCAGCCATGGCCCGCTTCCTGGGCCCCATCCAGCAGGTGCCGCCCATGTACTCCGCCGTGAAGATCAACGGACAGAAGCTCTACGATCTGGCGAGACGCGGCAAGGAGGTGGCCCGGAAGCCCCGGGACATCACCATCTACGAGTTGGAGCTGCTGGAGCAGGTCAGCGAAACAGACTACCTGCTCCGCTGCGTCTGTTCCAAGGGCACCTACATCCGCACCCTCTGCCACGACATGGGACAGGCCCTTGGCTGCGGCGGCACGCTGTACAGCCTCCGCCGCACCATGGCGGCGGGCTATCGCCTGGACCGGGCGGTGACGCTGGAGAACGTGCAGGAAAAAGGCGAGTCCCTCCTGCTGCCCACGGACACCCTGTTTGCCCAGTATCCCGCCTACACGGTCCCCTCCGCCGGGAAAGAGAACCGGGTCCGCAACGGCGGCGCCGTTACGGATAACAGCCTGGCTGACGGCACCTACCGGGTCTACGGCAGAAACGGGGACTTTCTGTGCCTTTCCCGCGCCGAACACGGCACGCTGACATCCATCAAGAACTTCTTTGGAGCGTAATGTCCATGAAAGAACGAGTCATTGCCCTGGGCTTCTTCGACGGAGTCCACCTGGGCCACGCCGCCCTGCTGCGCCGGGCGGCGGAGGAAGCCCGGGCCAGGGGCTGTACACCGGCTGTTTTCACCTTTGACCGCCCGCCGAAGGAAGTGGTCACCGGCATTCCCTGCCCTCTCATCAACTCTCCCGAGGACCGGCGGGACCTGGTACGGCGGCTGTACGGCATCCGGGACGTCATCATGGTCCCCTTTGACCGGGAGATGATGACCACGCCCTGGGACGAGTACGTCACGAAAATTCTGGTGGGCCGGTATCACGCCGTCCACCTAGTGGCGGGCCACGACCACCACTTCGGCCACAAGAACCAGGGCTCCCCGGAGCTTCTGGCCGCCAAATGCGCCCAGCTGGGCCTGGGCTGCGACATCATCCCCAAAGTGGAGGTGGGCGGCATCACCGTCAGCTCCACCTACATCCGCCGTCTGGTGGAGCTGGGGCAGGTGGAGCGGGCCGCCCGTTTCCTGGGCCATCCCCACGTTCTCTCCCAGGAGGTCCGCCACGGCCACCGCATCGGCCGGACCATCGGCATCCCCACGGTGAACCTGACGGCGCCGCCTCACGTGCTGGTGCCCAGCCACGGCGTCTATGCCACCCGGGTCTTTTTGCCCGACGGCACCTCCCACCCCGCCGTCACGAATGTGGGCACCCGGCCCACGGTGAACAACGGCGCCAACGTGACGGTGGAGGCCTGGCTGCTGGACTTCGACGGCGACCTGTACGGCCAGACCGTCCGGGTGGAATTCTACCGCCGCCTCCGGGACGAGATCCGCTTCGACTCCCTGGAAGCCCTGAAGGGCCAGATCACCGCCGACGCGGCGGCCACCCGGCTCTACTTTGCCGAACAGCCTGAATAACAAGACCCGGCCAGCGTCTCGCTGGCCGGGTCCTCTATTTTCTGTTTTCAGGCCAGATAGTCCGCGGCCAGGCGCTCCAGGGCGTCAGGCTCCGCCTGATACCACGCGGAAAAGTCCATGCCGCTGGCAGCCACGGTCCTTCCCAGTTCCACCAGGAACGCCGGGATCTTCTCCTCCAGCATGACGCCCAGTTCCCTGCCCATGGTCTCCTCTCCCTGGCGCTCCTCGCCGCCCAGGAAGAACGTAAAGGCCGGCTGAGGCTTACCGTCCACCAGCTTGGACGCCCCCCGGAACCCCATGGCGCCGGTCTGATGGGTGCCGCAGGAAGAGGGGCAGCCGGAAATGTGGACCCGGGGCAGGGCGCCGTCCGGCAGCTTCGCCTCCCGCACTGCCGCCACGCAGGCGTGGAGCAATCCCTGGGAATCCCGGGTGCCCACCTGACAGGTAGTGCCGCCGATGCAGCTGACGGAGCTCTCAAACACCGTTTCGGCGCCGCCGGCCGTCAGGGCCAGCAGCTTTTCGGCCTCCCCGCCGGTGAGGTTGATGAGGAATGCCGTCTCGTCAGGGCCAAGCCGCATCTCCGCCTCCGGGATCTTTGCCAGCGCGTCGCTGACGGCGCACAGCGTCTGCACGTCAGGCTGGCCGCCGATGGGATGCCACACCACGGTGTACAGGCCCGGCTGCTTCTGGGGGATGACCCTGGGGCCGGCCACCGTTACGCCGTCACCGGCCTTGGCCACAGTCCGGGGCTCCACGGACAGCTCCAGGTCCTCTCCGGAGACCAGCACCTCCGCCAGCTTTTCGTTGTAGGCCTTCGCGTAGCCCTCAGGGCCGCCGCAGACATCCTGCATATACCGGGTGCGGGCCTTGCCCCGGTTCTCGTAGTTGCCGTAGGTCCGGAAGGTCAGCCACATGGCCTTGATGTAGTACAAGATCTTACCGGGCTCCACGCCCTCCGCCACCTTCACGCCCAGGCGGGGGTTATTTCCCAGGCCGCCGGCGCTGTATACATCGAACCGCCCGTCGGGCCGGGCGGCGAAGCCCAGGTCCCGGTAAGTAACGTGGGTCACGTTGGCGGGAGAATTGGAAAATCCGACCTTCAGCTTCCGGGGCATCTTTTCCGCCTTGATGAAGCCCATCAGATATTCTGCCGCGGCCTCCGCCCAGGGCAGCACGTCAAAATACTCGCCCTGCTCCACGCCGGAGAGGGGTGAGCACATCACGTTCCGGGGAAAGTCTCCCCCGCCGCCCATGGTGACGATACCGGCGTCCAGCGCCTCTTCCATAATGCCATACACGGCCTTGGGCTGCAGATCGTGGAGCTGAATGGTCTGGCAGGTGGTGAAGTGAGCCCTGGACACGCCGTACTTCCGGATGGCTCCGGCGGTGAAAGCCAGCTTCTCCTTCGTCACCCGCCCGGCGGTCATCCGCAGGCGCAGCATATTGGCCTTGCCGCCCTTCTGGGCATAGCTGCCATACAGGCCGGAAAAGCCCTTGTAAGCGGCTTTATCCAGCGCACCTCCGTAAAAGGCTTCCGTTTTCTCCCGGAACGCAGGCAGATCCTGCTTCCAGCTTTGAGGATCCATGGTCTTCATCGTGATAATTCCTCCTTATCGATGGTTCCCATAACGGGGGTATTTTATCACAACTGGTTATTTCCGCACAACCCACATCCGGTAAATTTTCTTTTTTCCCGCCTATTTTTATGTATCGGAAAAACGCATCAGAAAAGGACGGCCAAAGGCCGTCCTTTCAGCTTGTCGAAAAACCACTGCTTAAAGCAACTGGGTTGCATTTTG
>CAMCDX010000027.1 GCA_945873695.1 uncultured Clostridia bacterium
CCGTGGGTGTTGGGATTGTTGATCCGCTTGCCGTGGAACCACTTGCCGGAACCGTCCCGCCACAGGAGATCGTCGGCATCGTTGACCTTATGGCCGCCCTTGCACAGCACGGCGCAGCCGTATTTCTCGCTGATGTACTTGGCGGCGGCCTCCATGCCGGTAGCATCGGTGATGGTCATGCCGGAGAGGATCTCCGCCTCGGGGATGTTGGGGGTCAGGACCGCCGCTAACGGCAGCAGTTCCCGGCACAGGGCCTCCACCGCGTCGTCCCGCAGAAGCTTGGCCCCGGAGGTAGCCACCATCACGGGGTCCACCACGATGTTCTTCGCCTTGTACTGCTTCAGTTTTTCCGCGATGACCACGATGAGGTCGGCGGAGGAAACCATGCCGATCTTCACCGCGTCGGGGAAAATATCGGTAAAAATAGCGTCCAGCTGCTCACCCAGGAAATGAGGAGTGGACTCCAGAATATCTGTGACGCCGGTGGTGTTCTGGGCGGTCAGGGCCGTGACGGCGCTCATGGCGTACACGCCGTTGGCCGTCATGGTCTTGATATCCGCCTGGATACCGGCGCCTCCGCTGGAATCGCTTCCAGCGATCGTCAATGCTGTTCTCATCAGTTTCTCCTTTCTTTTTTCACAGCAATGCTTTTATAGAGCGGCGGCAAGGTGGTGCCCCCAATGCCGTCGCTGAAAAACCGGCGGACGCCGGGTTTTCCCTTTATTGATCGGCGATCTCGTTGGACAGGGCCAGCAATTCCCGGGCGGCGGCCTTTACGTCCTTTTGGGCGAACAGGGCGGAGACTACCGCCACGCCGTCCAGGCCGCAGCCCTTCAGCTCCGGGAGGTTGTCCCGGGTAATGCCGCCGATGGCCACCACCGGGATGTCCACGGCGGCGCAGATGGCCCGGATGGTGTCCCTGGAGATGGGCTTGGCGTCGGTTTTCGTGCCGGTGACAAAGGCGGCGCCGGTACCCAGGTAGTCCGCCCCCGCCGCCTGGGCGGCCAGGGCCTCCTCCACGGTGTGGGCGGAAACGCCGATGATCTTGTCCGGCCCCAGGACCTGCCGGACCCGGCCCGCCGCCAGGTCCTCCTGGCCCACATGGACACCGTCGGCGCCGGTCTTTGCCGCGATCTCCACGTTGTCGTTGATGATGCTGACCACGCCCTTCCGGCGGCACAGAGCCACGAACCGCTCCGCCTCCGCCAGGAAGTCCTTGTCATCCAAATGCTTCTCCCGCAGCTGGACAAAGGCCGCGCCGCCGTCGATGGCAGCCTCCACCTGGGCCAGGAAAGCGTCCTCGTCCGCCGCCCAGGCCCGGTCGGTGACGGCGTACAGCCGCAGCTGCTCTGATCTCACGTGCATATCCATACCTCCCATTGACGCAAAAAATCCGCGGACATCCCAAACCTGGTCCGTCCGCGGCAGTACGCCTCATGATTTCCCTACGTTGGCATGATCCAAATCAGGTTCCGGGTCGAGACCTGGCTGGTCCCCTCTCAGCCCGCGCCAGCGGACTCCCCCTTTTATTTTCCTGTGATTGTATAGCTTTTTTCTCTTTTTTGCAACCCCCTTGACAATCTTTTCACCAAATGTCATAATGATCCCGAAAAACAGGGGAGCCTGACGGCTGAGAGGAAGCACCGCTTCGACCCTTTACCTGATGTGGGTAATGCCACCGGAGGGAGTTCATAGGGGACTTTGACGGCGGGCACCCATGGGCGCCCGCTGTTTTTTTACTCTTTTGGGGAAGGGGAGTGCATCGGAGAAAAGAAACCGGCGTCCCGGCCAGGCCGGGAGCGGGCCGAGGGGGAGCGCCCTGGGTCCGGGCCACATACAGCGATGGGAAGCCGTGTTCCGGCGTGAGAGGAGGCCAGAAAGCCTCGACCGATCTTCCACGCAGGCGGTGTGTCCGCCTGTACCTTGCCATGCAAGGGGAGAACGCTGTTGGCCTGTCGTTTTCTCCCTGCCATTCTTTCGGAATCAAAGGAGTGTTTTGTTATTATGAAAAGCAATTCCACGAAAAAGCTGGCCGTGGCCGGCATCCTGTGCGCCGCGGCCGTTGTCGGCAGCATGTTTTCCTTTCCCGTGTTGGGCAGCAAGTGCGCCCCTGTGCAGCACATGGTAAACGTGCTGTGCGCCGTGTTCCTGGGCCCCTGGTACGGCGTGGGCGTGGCCTTTGTGGCCAGCCTGCTGCGGAACCTGCTGGGTCTGGGCAGCCTGATGGCCTTCCCCGGCAGTATGTGCGGCGCCCTGCTGTGCGGCCTCATCTACTGGAAGAGCAAGAACCTGCCCGCCACCCTGGCGGCTGAGGTCTTCGGCACCGGCGTCATCGGCGGCCTGGCGGCCTATCCCGTGGCCAAGGGCCTGATGGGCCTGACCCCCGCCACCTACACCGTCTACATCGTGCCCTTCCTCATCTCCACCGTAGCCGGCTCCATCCTGGCCGGCATCCTGGTGTTCGCGCTGGAGAAGAGCGGCGCCGTGAAATCCATGCACGCCTCCCTGGAGCGCTAAGGAGCGTTTTATGATCGACTTTACCCGTTTGGAGGATGTGAAGCGGCAGCGGCCCCTGGTCCACTGCGTCAGCAACATCGTCACCGCCAACGACTGCGCCAACCTGGCCCTGGCCGTGGGGGCCAGCCCCATGATGGCCCAGGCCCCGGAGGAGATGGCGGACATCACCGCCATCTCCGACGCCACGGTGCTGAACACCGGCACGCCGGACGAGGAGAAATTCCGGGCCTGCCTGCTGTGCGGCCAGGCGGCGGAGCCCCTGGGCCGGCCGGTGGTACTGGACCCGGTAGGGGTAGGCGCCTCGCCCTGGCGGCTGGAGCGGACGGAGGCTCTGCTGAACAGCTTCCGTCCCACCCTCCTGCGGGTGAACCTGGGGGAGGCCCGGGCACTGACCCAGGCCGCCGGAGAGGAACAGGGGGTGGACAGCCCCGCCCCCGCCAGCCATGAAGAGCGGCTGGCCGCCGCCCTCCGTCTGGCCCGGACCCGGAACACCGCCGTGCTGCTGTCCGGGCCAGAAGACATCGTCACCGACGGCGCCCGCTCCTGGCGGATCACCGGCGGCAGCGGCTGGATGTCCAGGGTCACCGGCACCGGCTGCATGCTGTCCGTGCTGTGCGGCGTGTTCGCCGCCGTGGAGCCGGACGCCGCCCGGGCCGCCGTCCTGGCCGCCGCCTTCTGGAAGGCCTGCTCCCGCCGGGCGGAGTTGGCGGCAGGGGAGCGGGGCCCCGGCAGCTTCCGCGCCGCCCTGATGGACGCGGCGGCAGCCCTGACCCCGGCGGACTTTGCCGCCGAGGTCGAAATTGAACAGCTTTGATAAAAACCGGAAGGCCATCTGGCCTTCCGGTTCAGGCTGTCGAAAAAGTCCGACGGACTTTTTCGACGCCTTCACAATACCTCGATTTTCTGGCCGCTCTGCTGCCCGAAAATCTGCCGCTGCGCGGCGCAAACGCCTGCTGGCGCAGGCTTTTTGCAGGCATTTGATTCCACACGAAGGGGCTCCCGCCCCCTCGTACTCCCCCTGCAAAATGCAACCCAGTTGCTTTAAGCAGTGGTTTTTCGACAAGCTGAACCGGAAGGCCATCTGGCCTTCCGGTTTTTGCATATCTCCGCCCCGGAGCGCATAGGTTGTCCCAGAGGTGAACGCAATGAAACAACTGCCGCTCAAACGCCTTTTCCACCGGCTGGAGGCCCTGGTCCTGGCCGCCGGCGTCCTGTGGGCCGTCGCCGTCACCGCCGGCAGCAGTACCGTGACCGATGCCCTGAAAGCCCTCCGGGACGCCGCCCCCATGAACGCCCTGCGGTGGGAGCTGGGAGATCCGGGTGTCCGGGACGATCTCTCTCCGGCGGCAGCCATGGCCATCGGGGAATCACCCCTGCTGCTGTCCGCCCGGACGGCGGTGGCGGAGCTGCGGAAGGAGAATGAGACGGAGACGGCCCCGGCCCCCGCGCCCCCGGAGGAGGCGCCGGCGACGGTGCCGGTGGAGGAGACCCCTCTGGAAGCCCCGGACAGCGGCGACAACGGCGTCCCCGCCCGGACCCTGGTGCCCACGGACCCCAGCGGCTATACCGTCTGCGGACGGGCCTACATCAGCAACTCCACGGACTACCCCCTGTCCATTTCGGAGCTGGCGGAGCCTTATGACGCCGTCCTCACCGACGAAGCCCCTCAAATTTTGATCCTCCACACCCACGGCAGCGAGGCCTACACCCCCGCCGACGACAGCGGCGTGGTCTGGTCCGGCAGCCATCGGACCACCGACTCCCGGTATAATGTGGTGAAGGTGGGGGACGAGATGGCGGAGGTGTTCAGCCAGGCGGGCATCTCCGTTCTCCATGACCGAACGCTGTACGACTACCCCAATTACAGCGGCGCCTACGACCGCTCCCTGGCGGCTATCCGCAGCTATCTGGCCCAGTACCCCTCCATCCGCTTCATCCTGGACATCCACCGGGATGCCATTGAGGACAGCCAGGGCAACGAGTACAAGGTAGTCTCCGTCATCGACGGCGCGGGCACCGCCGCCCAGCTGACGCTGGTGGTGGGCAGCGACGGCGGCGGCCTGACCCACGACAACTGGAAGGAGAACCTGAAGCTGGCGGTGGCCATTCAGCAGGATATTCTGACGGAATACCCCACCCTGATGCGGCCCATCCTGCTGCGGAACTCCCGGTACAACCAGCACGCCACCACCGGGTCGCTGCTGGTGGAGGTGGGAGCCGCCGGGAACTCCCCGGAGGAGGCCGCCCTGGCGGGCCGGCTGTTCGCGGAGCGGATGGTGGAAGTTCTGGAGGGACAGAGCAAGTAGAATTCCGCCATGGGCATCTCTCTTTCGTCTGTATGTGCTAAAGCCGTCCCCCATTTTCAGTAAAAACGCCAAGGGAAAATTCCGTTGGAAGGTGTATAATGATGCTGGATTTTTGAAAAAGGGCTGCACGGCAGCCCGCGGAAAGGAAGGACCCCTATGGCAGAAGCCATGAAATACGGCGAACAGGCATTTGCGGTGAAGCTGCCCCCGGAGCTGATCGCGGCGGAGCTGGAGCCCAACCGCGTGGACCTGCCCCGGCGGACAGTGCCGGAGCACATCCATTACGCCCTGGAGCACCCCATTGACTCCAAGCCCCTGAAGGAGCTGGTGAAGCCCGGGGAGACGGTGTGCGTCATCATCTCCGATGTGACCCGCCGCTGGCAGTCCCCGGAGACCTATATCCCCATCCTCATGGAAGAGCTGGAGAGCGCCGGCATCCGGGACGAGGACATGCTTATCATCTCCGCCACCGGCACCCATCGGAAGCAGACCAAGGAGGAGCACATCGGCCTGGTGACGGAGGCGGTGTACGACCGCATCCGCCTGGTGGACCACCAGTGCACCGACGAGGAGAACCTTCGGTTCGTGGGCACCACCTCCCGGGGCACCCCGGTGTGGCTGGACAAGCGGGCCCTGGACTGCGACCACATCATCCTCACCGGCGGCGTAGTATATCACTTCATGGCGGGCTTCGGCGGCGGCCGCAAGAGCATCCTGCCGGGCATCGCCGGCCGGGAGACCATCATGAAGAACCACAATCTGGCCCTGAATCCGGGTCTGGGGGCCGGGTCCAACCCGGAGGTCCGCAGCGCCAACCTGTCCGACAGCAACCCCGTCCATGCCGATATGATGGAGGCCTGCGCCATGGTCCACCCCACCTTCCTCATCAACGTGGTGGTGGACGACGACCAGAAGATCATCAGTGCCTTTGCCGGCAACTGGGTCACCGCTCACCAGGCCGCCTGCCAGCTGGTGGACAGGATGTACGGCGTGGCCGCCAAAGAGAAGACCCCTCTGGTCATCGCCAGCGCCGGCGGCTATCCCAAGGACCTAAACTTCTACCAGACCGTCAAGACCCTGTGCAACGCCCTGGAGGTGGCGGAGGACCACGGCACCATCATCCTGGTGACCAAGTCCAGCGAGGGCTTCGGCAACGAGGACACAGAGCGCCAGATCGCCGGGTACCCCACCATGCTGGACCGGGAGAAGGCCCTGCGGGAGAATTTCTCCATCGGTGCCTTCATCGGCTACCTGTTCGCTGAATCCGCCGAAAAGTACCACTTGATCGCCGTCACCGACATTCCTCAGGAACAGTTCGGTACCGCCAGGATCCACGCGGTGAAGACGCTGGACGAGGCGCTGGAGCTGTCCCGGAAGCTGAACGGCGGCAGGGACCTGCGGGCCACGCTGCTGCCCCACGGCGCCAACACCCTTCCGAAACTGCAATGACGCGAACCTCCCCCGGCCGGCGGCCGGGGGAGGTTTTCAGCTCAAAAGGGCATTCATTTCGTCGATCTCCAGGTCCTGCAAGGCCCAGTTGATACCGTAGCCGATGACCTTCCCCAGGTCCCGGACCTGCTGATCGATATCCCGGGGGGTCACCATCAGGTTCTGCCGGGACTTTTGCAGGGCCTCGCCGTCGTAGTCCGTGATGCCGGACTCCTCCAGCAGGTCCGCCGCCAGGGTGGCGCTGTCCACCACCGTGGGCACGCCGATGGCAAGGACCGGCACCCCCAGCGTCTCCCGGTTCAGGGCGCCGCGGTGGTTCCCAACCCCGGAGCCCGGGATAATGCCGGTGTCACTGAGCTGCACCGTGGCGCAGACCCGGCCCACCCGCCGGGAGGCCAGGGCGTCAATGGCGATGACCAGGGCCGGCTCCACCTGCTCCACCAGGCCCCGCACCGACTCCGCCGACTCCACGCCGGTGGTGCCCAGCACGCCGGTGCGCTGCACCGCCACAGGGCGGAACCCGGCGAAGTGCCGGGGCTGTGCGGCGATGAGGTGGCGGGTCACCAGCACGCTGTCCGCCGCCAGGGGGCCCACGGCGTCCGGCGTCATGGCCCGGTTGCCTAAACCCACCACCAGCACCGGCCCCTCCGCCGGCACCAGGGCCTTCAGCTGGCCTCCCACCGCCCGGACCGCCCGCTCGAAAAAGTCCGGCTTCCGCTGCCAGAAGGTGGTCAGATCAATGGTGAGATAGCTGCCCCGGGGCTTCCCCAGAGCCTCCTCCCCCCGCTCATCAAGGATGTCCACCCGGGTCACCGGGTAGCCCTCCTGCCGCTGCTTCGCCGCCTTCACGCCGGGCAGGCGGCTGGTCTTTTCCGCCGACTCCTGCCACAGCTCCCTGGCCTCCAGGGCCAGGTCCGTGCGCTTTTGGAACAAAACCCTCGCCTCCTGAACACAAAATCTTGTGGTATTGACCCTAGGTTTTGCGGCTGACGGCACAATATGCAAAAAACGAACGAAAAATTGAAAAAAACTCTTGCTTTTTAGGAAGTTCCCTGTTAAAATATCATTCTGCACGGTGGAAAATTGATTCCCCCTGCTGAATTTGCCTAAGGAGGTGTTTGGTTTGCCGAATATTAAGTCTGCCAAGAAGCGCGTTCTGATCGCCGAGGTGAGAAACGCCCGCAACAAGGCCGCGAAATCCGAACTGAAGACCGCCATCAAGAAGTTCGAGGCTGCTGCCGCAGAAGGCAATCGCACCGAGGCCGATGGCGCTTACAAGGTTGCAGTGAAGAAAGTCGATCAGGCGGTTGCCAAGGGCGTTCTGCACAAGAACACGGCTGCTCATCGCAAGAGCGCCATGACCCTGAAGCTGAACCAGATCGGCTGACGTGTCGAAACCGAAAGGACATCCGAAGGGATGTCCTTTTTTGTTGTCTGACTACCCTCAAAATTTACAGTCTGGACCTTTCTTTTTCCCGAAACCGTGATAGAATGGCGGTACACAAGTGATACGAGGTGCCCTTATGCCGATTTTTGATACCCATGCCCATTACGACTCCAATGGCTTCAACGCCGACCGGGTCGACGTGCTGTCCGCCCTCCCCGCCGCCGGGGTGGAACTGGTGGTGGACCCGGGCTGCGATGTGCCCTCCTCCCGGGCCGCGGTGGACCTGGCGGAGCGGTATCCCCACGTCTACGCCGCCGTGGGCATCCACCCGGAGGACTGCGCCGGGTGTGCCGACGAAGACTTCGACGCCATCCGGGCCCTGTGCGGCCATGAGAAGGTGGTGGCCATCGGGGAGATCGGCCTGGACTACTACTGGAAGGAGAATCCCCCCAGGGAATTTCAGGAGCGGGTGTTCCGCCGCCAGATCGAGCTGGCCCTGGAACTGGACCTGCCGGTGATCATCCACGACCGGGAGGCCCACGGGGACAGCCTGCGGGTGGTGCTGGACTACCCCGGCCTCCGGGGCGTGTTCCATTGCTTCTCGGGAAGCCCCGAGATGGCCCAGGAGCTTTTGAAGCGGGGCTGGTATCTGGGCTTCGACGGGCCCATTACCTATAAAAACGCCAAGCGGGCCCCGGAGGTCGCCGCCGTCACTCCCCTGGACCGTATGGTCGTCGAGACGGACGCTCCCTACCTGACCCCGGTGCCCTACCGGGGCAAGCGGAACGACAGCCGGTATCTTCCCTACGTCCTTGAAAAACTGGCGGAGTGGAAGGACGTGACCGCTGAGGAAATGACCCGCGTCACCTGGGAAAACGGCAAACGTCTATTTGGATTGGAGTGAACCATCATGGAAAAAGGCTTTACCATCACCTACGAATACGGGGACAACCTGTATGTGAACCCCACCAACCGCTGCAACTTCAACTGTGAGTTCTGCCTGCGGCACAACCAGAGCTCCGGCGGCAGCATCTATACTCACAACCTGTGGCTGAAGCGGGAGCCCACGAAGGAGGAGCTCCTGGCCTCCATCGAGAGCCATGACCTCTCCAAATACAAGCAGCTGGTGTTCGTGGGCTTCGGCGAGCCTGTCTACCGGCTGGAGGATATCTGCTGGGTCATCGACCGGATGAAGGAACACGGCACCAAAATTTTCACCCGGATGGACACCAACGGCACCGGCTCCCTCATCCACGGCCGGGACATCGCCCCGGACTTCGCCGGCCGGTTTGACATGGTCTCCATCTCCCTGAACACCGATACCGCCGAGAAATATGATGCCCTGTGCCACCCCCAGCAGCCCGGAGCCTATGAGGCCATGAAGGCCTTCGCCAAGGAAGTGCAGAAATACGTGCCCAAGGTCATGATGACCGTGGTGGACACCATTCCCAAAGAGGAGATCGAGAACTGCCGCAGGATCTGCGAGGACGAAATCGGCGCCATTTACCGGGTGCGGGAATACATCGAAGACTGACAAACAAAAGAAAAGAGAGGTAGAGAACGATGATTGGAGCGATCATCATGGGCGCCCTGGTGGGCTGGATCGCCGGAAAGCTGATGAATCTGGAGGGCGGATTGCTGCGGAACATCGTGGTGGGCGTTGTCGGCTCCTTTGTGGGCAGCCTGGTGTTCGGCCTGGTGGGCTTCTCCGCCCACGGCCTCATCGCCAACCTGCTGGTGGGCATCGTGGGCGCCTGCCTGTTCATCTGGCTGGGCCGGAAGATCTTCCGCTGAGAACGCGCACAAAAAAGAGACGCCCTCGGGCGTCTCTCAGCTTGTCGAAAAAGTCTTTTCGACAAGCTGCTTAAGATTTCAGAACTTTCAAAAAGTTCTGAAATCTATTGATTTGAATGGCGCAGGGAACCCTTCCTGGGTTCCCCGCGCACACCCTTCCTTCCCGTTTTCTTACATTTCCGATTTATCATCAGTCTGAGAGACGCCCTCGGGCGTCTCTCTTTTTTGTGCTCACAGCATCCGCAGCAGCTCGATCTGCTCGCCGGAGGGACCGGTGAAGAACCAGTTTTCCAGGCCGCCGAAGAGGTTCGGCAGGACCTTCTTCTGGGGCGTCATGAAGGTGTCCACTCCGGCGGCCCGGACAGCCGCCGCCGCGGCGTCCACATCGTCCACATACAGAGCGAAGTGGGGGATATTGCCCTCGGTCATGGGCACGGGAACAGGGGACTGGATCAGCTCCAGGACGACGCCGCCGAACTCCACCAGCGCCAGCAGCTTCTCGCCGTCCGGCGTGGAGATGGAGGCCCGCTGCCGGAGGGCGCCGCCGATCTTCTCGTAAAAGGCGACGCTCTCATCCATATCCTTCGTGTGAATGGCGATGTGGCCCAGGCCCTTGAAATGCTCTTTCATGGAAAAATTCCTCCTTGATTCATGTGTGGAACAACAGTGATTTCACGATGATGCTGACGCCGCCCAGGATGAACAGCACGATGGCGGCCTTCTGCAGCTTCCCCTCATCCAGCCGGGGCCCCAGCTTTCCCGCCAGGACCATGGCCAGTCCCGCCGCCGGCACGGAGACGGCTCCGAACAGCAGCACCTCTGTTGTCAGCAGGCCGCCCAGAGCATAGGTGCACAGGCGGAATGCGTTCTCCCCGAAGAAGAGGAAGCACATACTTCCCTTGAACTCGCTGTAATCCTTGGCGGTGCGCTGGAGATAGGCCACGATGAACATATTGATGCCAAACAGCCCGGAGCAGGTGCCGGAGAGGAAGGACACCGCCAGACGCAGCCAGGGCCGGTCGGTTCCCTCTCGGACGGGCCGGAGGGAACGGGTAGCCATTTCGAGCCCCAGGAAGACCACCACCACGCCCAGCAGGGTCTTGATGACCCAGGGCAGGGAGAACCGCAGCAGCAGTGTGCCGGGGATGACGCCGCACATGTTGGCCAGCAGCAGAGGCAGGATACGCCGCCACTGAAAGCTGCGGCGATTTTTCCAGGTGATGTAGCCGTTCACCGGGCAGTCCAGCAGCAGCGTGCCGGGGGTGATGACCACATTGTCCAGCCCCATGGCCAGCGCTGGGCCGGAGATCAGGGGGTTGCCGAAGCCGATGAGGCCCTTGACGGTGTAGGCGAACAACTGGACCAGGAAGATGAACAGGATGATACCGGGAGAAAAGGCCATACAGCGGCCGCCTCCTTCTCATATTGTTGGTCTTGATATATCACATTTGGCCGGAAAAGAAAACGGGTTTTGGAAAAATAAAAGTTTTTCTTGACAAATTTCCGAATTCCTATATAATGATAGGGCTTGCAGTCTGCAGGCATATCCTTGCTCTCATCTTGGAATGAGGGCCATTTGTCCAAAAGGAGGTGCAAAACATGGCAAAGGTTACTGCCAATTATGAGGTCGTGTATATCATCGACCCTGCACAGGGTGAGGAGGGCATCGCCAACCTGGTGGCCAACTTCAAGACCCTGGCTGAGCAGAACGGTACCGCTGTCGAGGTGGAAGAGTGGGGCAGCCGCAAGCTGGCTTATCCCATCAACTACAAGACCGAGGGCTATTACGTGCTGATGACGTTCACCAGCGAGCCTTCCTTCCCCCGCGAGCTGGATCGTAAGCTGCGGATCGCCGACGGCATCATGCGTTCCCTGATCGTCTGCAAGGGCGAGTAAGGAGCGACGGTATGCTGAACAAAGTCATCATCATGGGTCGTCTGGTCAAGGACCCGGAACTGCGCCGCACCCAGTCCGGCACGGCGGTCACGTCCTTCCGCATCGCGGTGGACCGTGACTTCAAGAGCCAGGACGGCAGCAAGCAGGCGGACTTCTTCGATGTGGTCGCCTGGCGCGGTACCGCGGAATTTGTCAGCAAGTACTTCACCAAGGGCCGGATGGCCGTGGTGGAGGGCCGGCTGCAGACCCGGGACTGGACTGACCGGGAAGGCGGGAAGCGCGTCGCCACGGAGATCGTCGCCGACAACATCTACTTCGGCGATTCCAGACGCGACGGTGCCGGTGATTACGGCAGCGCCCCCGCAGCTTCTTACAGCGCCCCCGCGGGCGGCGGCTACAACAGCCCCGCGTCCGTCGGCGGCCATTCCGACTTCGCCGAGATCGGCGAAGAAGACGGCGAACTGCCGTTCTGAACTTCATAAAGGAGGAACCAATTCATGGCTTTTGATCGTGAAGCGAGACCCGCTCGTCCCGTGCGCGGCAAGCGCCGCAAGGTCTGCCAGTTCTGCGCCGACAAGTGCGAGTCCATCGATTACAAGGACGCCGCCAAGCTGCGTCGTTTCGTCTCTGAGCGTTCCAAGATTCTGCCCCGCAGAACCACCGGCACCTGCGCCATGCATCAGCGTCAGCTGACCGAGGCCATCAAGCGTGCCCGTCAGATCGCTCTGCTGCCCTACGTCACCGACTAAGGAAACAGCATGAAGAACAGCCCACCCTCCCGGGTGGGCTGTTTTTTATTTCTCCCGCAGGAGGCGGACAGAAAAGGCTGCGGGGCCGGTTTGGTGCTCAAATGTCCAGCTCCAGCACCACCGGGCAGTGGTCGGACCCCATCACCTCGCTCCAGATGTCGGCGTTTTTGATCTTGTCCTTCAGCCGCTGGGAGACGATGAAATAGTCGATACGCCAACCGGCGTTGTTCTTCCGGGCGTTGAAGCGGTAGCTCCACCAGGAGTAGGCCCCGGTCTTGTCGGGGTAGAGATAGCGGAAAGTGTCTACAAAGCCGCTGGACAGGAGTTGGGTCATTTTGGCCCGTTCTTCGTCGGAAAATCCCGGATTCATGCGGTTGCTCTTGGGGTTCTTGATATCGATCTCCTCATGGGCCACGTTCAGGTCTCCGCAGTAGACCACCGGCTTTTTTCCGTCCAGCTCCAGAAGGTACGCCCGGATGTCGTCCTCCCAGGCCATGCGGTAGGGAAGCCGGGCCAACTGATCCTTGGAGTTGGGGGTATAGCAGCACACCAGATAGAACGCCGGGTACTCCGCCGTGATGACCCGTCCCTCGTGGCGGTGCTCATCAATGCCGAAATCGTAGGTGACGTTCAAAGGCTGCTCCTTCGTGAAGATGGCGGTGCCGGAATAGCCCGCCTTGTCGGCGCTGTTCCAGAACCGGGTGTAGCCGGGCAGGTCGAACTCCGCCTGCTCGGGGCGCATCTTCGTCTCCTGTAAACAGATGACATCGGCGTCGGCGAAGGCGCAGAAGTCCAGAAAGCCCTTATTCAGACAGGCCCGCAGGCCGTTGACGTTCCAAGATACCAGTTTCATGTCGTTCTCTCCTTAAAAAGTGGGGTTTTCCACATTGTATCGGATATCCGGGGAAAAAACAATATTGCCCCGGGAATAGAAAGAGAGTAAAGTAAGATGCAGAACGAAAATTTTGTGAGGAAACCACGATGAAGCAAGAAAACGGCATGCGCAATATGACGGTGGGCAGCCCCGCCGGACATATCTTCTATTTTGCCCTGCCATTGCTGGCGGGCAGCTTTCTCCAGCAGCTCTACAACATGGTGGACAGCTGGGTGGTGGGCAACTACGCCGGCGACGCCGCCCTGGCGGCAGTGGGCGTGGGCTTTCCCGTGATCTTTATGTTCACATCCTTGTTCATGGGCCTCAGTAACGGCGGCACGGTGGTCATTGCCCAGTTCTACGGCGCCGGGAAGCTGGACCGGGTCCGGGACGCGGTGGACACCATCTACACCGCCTTCATGGTCTCCGCCATTCCCATCACGGCCCTGGCCCTGGGGCTGGTAAAGCCCGTCCTGCTGCTGATGCAGGTGAAGGCCGACGCCTGGGCCGAGGCATGGCTCTACCTGACGGTGGTGAGCGCAGGGCTGATCGGTGCCATCGGCTACAATCTGAACGCCGGCATTCTGGGCGGCCTGGGCAACAGCCGGACCACATTGCTGTTTCTGGCCATTTCGTCGGTCATGAACATCGTACTGGACCTGGTATTCGTGCTGGCCTGCGGCATGGGCGTGTTGGGCGTGGCGCTGGGCACCATCATCTCCCAGGCCTTTTCCTGGCTGTTCGGTTTGTTCTACATCAACCGCCACTATCCCGACATCGCCATCCGCCCCTTCTGCCGCCGGTTCGACAAGACCCTCTTCCGGCAGATCATGGGCATCGGCCTGCCGGCGGGCATCCAGATGTCCCTGGTGGCCATCGGCGCCATGGTGGTCATGAGCAAGATCAACTCCTTCGGCAAGGAGTTCGCGGCTGCCTATAATGTGGGTTCCAAGCTGGATTCCCTGGCCTTCCTGCCGGTGCAGAGCCTCTCCAACGCCGTCACCTCCTTCGTGGGGCAGAATATCGGCGCCAAGCGGCTGGACCGGGCCCGGCAGGGCATCCGCATCACTGTGGTGGCCTCCGTGGTGTGGTCGGCGGTGATGCTGGCGCTCATCCCCCTGGGCCCCACGCTGGTGGGCTTCTTCTCCGACACCCCCACCGTCATCCAGTCCGGGGCCGTGTATCTGAAGTGCATCATGCCCTTCTACTTCCTGTTCTCCGTCATGTTCTGTCTGAACAACGCCATGCGGGGAGCGGGGGACAGCATGTTCGCCATGCTGGACGTGATCTTTTCCCTGATCCTGGTCCGCGTCCCCGCTGTCTACTGGTTCGCCGACCACTACGGCCCGGATTATATGTACTACGGCGTAGGCGTGGGCTGGACCGTGGGCTTTACCCTGTCGGTGGTGTACTACCTCTCCGGACATTGGAAGCGGAAAGGCAGCCTGGCGGAGGAAAATCCCGGCTGAAATGTTGTAATTTCAGGAATTTTCGGCTATAATGAATAATTACACAAGTCAATTAAGCTTTCGATAAGCCCGAAAAGCTGGAAATGCGGGAAGGAAGGGTGTGCGCGGGAAACCCAGGAGGGGTATCCTGCGCCATTCAAATCACCAGTTTTCAGAGCGTTGAAAATGTTCTGAAAACTTTTTCAGCTTGACGAAAAGGCTTTTCGTCAAGCTGAAATCCCGGACCTCTTCCATTCGGAGCGGCCGTTGAAAAGGAGAAAACCCATGGAACAGAAGAAGTTTTATATCACCACCCCCATCTATTATCCCTCCGACAAGCTCCACATCGGCCACACCTACTGCACCGTGGCCACCGACGCCATGGCCCGCTACAAGCGGCTGTGCGGTTATGACGTGTGCTTCCTGACCGGCACCGACGAGCACGGCCAGAAGATCGAGACCAAGGCCAAGGAGGCCGGCGTCACCCCCAAGGAGTTCGTGGATAAAATTGTGGAGGGCCCCCAGGGCGTCAAGGACCTGTGGAAGCTGATGAACATCTCCAACGACCGCTTCATCCGCACCACCGACGACTACCACGTGGCGGCTGTCCAGAAGATCTTCAAGAAGATGTACGACAACGGCGACATCTACAAGGGCGCCTACAAGGGCAAGTACTGCACCCCCTGCGAGTCCTTCTGGACCGAGAGCCAGCTGGTGGACGGCTGCTGCCCCGACTGCGGCCGCCCCGTGGTGGACGCCGAGGAGGAGGCCTACTTCTTCCGTCTGAGCAAGTACGCCGACAAGGTCCGGGACCTGCTGGAGAACACCGACTTCCTCCAGCCCCGCAGCCGGGTCAACGAGATGGTGAAGAACTTCATCGATCCCGGCCTGGAGGACCTGTGCGTCTCCCGCACCAGCTTCACCTGGGGCGTGCCCGTGGACTTCGACCCGGGCCACGTGGTCTACGTGTGGGTGGACGCCCTGTTCAACTACACCACCGCCCTGGGCTTCCTCAACGACAAGTATGACGATTACGACCACTACTGGCCCGCCGACTACCACTTCGTGGGCAAGGAGATCGTCCGGTTCCACTCCATCATCTGGCCCGCCATGCTGATGAGCATGGGCATGCCTCTGCCCAAGCACGTCTTCGGCCACGGCTGGCTGCTGCTGGACGGCGGCAAGATGTCCAAATCCAAGGGCAATGTCGTCGACCCCTATATTCTGGCGGAGAAGTTCGGCGTGGACGCCCTGCGGTTCTTCCTGATGCGGACCTTCCCCTTCGGCTCCGACGGCAACTTCTCCAACGAGCTGCTGATCCAGACCATCAACACGGACCTTGCCAACGACCTGGGCAACCTCCTCAGCCGCACCACCGCCATGGTGGGCAAGTACTTCGGCGGCCAGCTGCCCGAGGGCTGCAAGTCCTGGGGCGCTCCTGAGAGCTTCGACACCGACCTGATCTCCATGGCCTCCGCCCTGCGGGACGCCTATGAGGCCCAGATGGAGGCCTGCGCCCCCCACAACGCCCTCAGCGAGGTCTTCAAGGTCATCCAGCGGGCCAACAAGTATATCGACGAGACGGCCCCCTGGGCTCTGGCAAAGGACATGGAGGCCAATGGCAAGCGGCTGGCCCATGTGCTGTACAACCTGCTGGAGGCCACCCGCATCTGCGGCATCCTGCTGACCCCCTTCATGCCCGAGAGTATGGACAAGCTGTTCGTCCAGATCGGCGCCGGCGCCGATATCCAGACCTGGGATAGCGCCGCTGTCTGGGGCAGCCTGTCTGAAACCGCCGCCGTCACCAAGGGCGAGAACCTGTTCCCCCGCATCGACATGGACAAGGCCATCGCCGAGCTGGAGGCCGCCGCCGAGGCCGCCAAGAAGGCCGCCCTGCCCGCCATCGAGGTGGAGCCCCAGCTCACCGAGAAGGTGGACTTTGACACCTTCTGCAAGTCCGACTTCCGGGCGGTGAAGGTGAAGGCCTGCGAGAACGTGAAGAAGAGCGAAAAGCTGCTGAAGTTCACCCTGGACGACGGCACCGGCACCGACCGGCAGATCCTCTCCGGCATCGCCAAGTATTATAAGCCCGAGGATCTGGTGGGCAAGACTTTGGTTGCCATCGTGAACTTGCCGCCCCGGAAGATGATGGGCCAGGAGAGCTGCGGCATGCTGATCTCCGCCGTCCACACCGAGAAGGGCGAGGAGAAGCTGCACCTCCTCATGGTGGATGACGCGATCCCGGCGGGCGCCAAGCTGTGCTGATAGTAAAGGGGGGACGTTGTCCCCCCTTCAGGCTGTCGAAAAAGTCCGACGGACTTTTTCGACGCCTTCACAATACCTC
>CAMCDX010000028.1 GCA_945873695.1 uncultured Clostridia bacterium
CGCCCCGCTCCCGCTGCTCCACCTGCTTTTCAAAGCGCTGGCGCTGGTCGATGGGATCGTTCAGCTCGGAGTAGGCGTTGGCCAGCTCGCTGTGGCAGACGAACAGCTCGAACCGCTCGGTGAGACGGGGGTCCGCCGGGCTGCGCTTGGTCAGGGGAGAGACCTCCACGGGATACATGGTGATGAAGGTGGGCTGGATCAGCTTCTCCTCCACCTTCTGGTCGAAGCAGGCGTACAGGGCGTTGCCCCAGGTCTTCTCGGCGGCGTCAGCCAGTTCCACGCCCACGGCCTTGGCGGCAGCGACAGCCTCCGCGTCATCGGTGATGGTGCCAAAGTCGATGCCCACGTATTCCTTGACGGCGTCCACCATGGTCAGGCGGCGCCAGCCGGGGGTCAGGTCGATCTTCTCGCCCATCCATTCCACCTGATAGGTGCCCAGGATCTTCTGGGCGGCGCCGGAGATGATGCCCTCGGCAATGTCCATCATGCCGTGGAAGTCGGTGTAGGCCTGGTACAGCTCCACCGTGGTGAACTCGGGGTTGTGCTTGGGGTCCATGCCCTCGTTGCGGAAGATACGGCCGATCTCATACACCCGGTCCATGCCGCCTACGATCAGCCGCTTCAGGGGCAGCTCTGTGGCGATGCGCATGTACATGTCGATGTCCAGGGTGTTGTGGTGGGTGATGAAGGGCCGGGCGGCGGCGCCGCCGGCGATGGTGTTCAGCACCGGGGTCTCCACCTCGATATAGCCCATGCTGTCCAGATAGTCCCGCATGAACTTGATGAACTGGGAGCGGATGACGAAGTTCCGCTTCACCTCCGGGTTCACCATCAGGTCCACGTACCGCTGGCGGAACCGCAGCTCCTTGTCCTGGAGGCCGTGGAACTTCTCCGGCAGGGGCAGCAGGGACTTGGAGAGCAGGGTGATGTCCTTGGCACGAACGCTCATCTCGCCCCGCTGGGTGCGGAAGACCTCGCCGTCCACGCCCACGATGTCGCCGATGTCGTACTTTTTGAATTTTTTATAGATTGCCTCGTCCATCTCGTCCTGACGGGCGTAAAGCTGGATGCGGCCGTCCCGGTCCTGGAGGTCGCAGAAGCTGACCTTGCCCATGCCCCGCTTGCTCATGAGGCGGCCGGCTACCTTGACGCTCTGGCCCTCCAGCGCGTTGAAGTTGTCCTTGATCTGCTGGGAAGTGTGGTCCCAGTCGAACCGGGTCTGCCGGAAGGGGTCCTGGCCCTCTGCCTGGAGCGCCGCCAGCTTCTCCCGCCGGACCTTCCGCTGCTGGTTCAGGTCCTGCTCGGGAGCGGCCTGCTGGTTGTTCTTCTGTTCAGACATTTCTGCTTCTCCTTACCGCTCGATCTTCTGCACCGTGTAGGTGATGGTACCCCGGGGCGCCTCCACGGAGATCACGTCGCCCTCCTTGGCGCCCAGCAGCGCCTTGCCGAAGGGGGATTCCTCGGAGATGATGCCGTGCATGGGGTCCGCCTCCTGAGAGCCCACGATCTTATAGGCGGGCATGGCCTTGCCATTGGCGTCGGCCACCGTCACCTTGCAGCCGATGGTGACCACATTGGTGGGAGCGTTGCTCTCGTCCACGATGACCACATGCTGCAAAATCTCCTCCAGCTCGGCAATGCGGGAGTACAGCTTGCCCTGCTCGTTCTTGGCCTCGTCATACTCGCTGTTCTCACTCAGGTCGCCAAAGCCCCGGGCCACCTTGATCTGCTCCGCCACCTCGTCGCTGCGGGTGGTCTTCAGATAGTTCAGTTCCTCCTGCAGCTCCTGGGCACGGGCCGCACTCATTTTGTATTCTTTTTCCATATCGGCAGGTTCCTTTCTGGTATCTTTTGATAGGGGAGGACGGTCTCCGCCCCTGAACATACTTATTCTATATTATCATAAGGTAACATTATAGAGGCTGGATTTCAGAATGTCAAGCAGGAAGCGGAAAAGCGGCTCTTTTGTTCCAGTGGTCGGTCACAGTCCTGCCTTTTCCGCCGCCACGGTGATCTGGCTGGCGCGGATGGCTCCCGCCTCCCGCAGGACCGCCAGCAGCTGGCCCCGATGGCAGCCGGCTGGCAACTGCTCCTCCAGCGCCGGCGGCAGCAGCAGCGGCGGCAGCGCCTCTTCCCCTCCTTCATACAGCGTCAGCGTCACGCCTCTCTCCCGCTTCAGATCCTCCCTGGGCGCGAACAGCACCAGCACGTCCGCTCCCTCCAGCTGATCCCTGGAGGGTCCCATCAGCAGCGACACGCCGTACTCCCGCCGCAGCTGGCGGCACAGCTCCTCCCCGCCGTAGGGCAGGTCCAGCAGCACATACCGACAGCCCAGGGCCAGCTCCGTCACCGTCCGCACCAGCTCCCCGGTCAGCTGTTCACCAGCCACCGCCACCCGGGCGGAGCCGGGAGACAAGCCCCGGGACGTCAGAACCGCCCGGGCCCAGTCCGCCGCCAGGGCCCGCCGCAGCGGCAGCGTGGATACCGGGCGGATGCCCAGCTTCGCCAGCTCCTCCAGGTAGGGAAAGGGTTCCGGCAGCACCGCCTGGGTAACTCCCAGCTTCCGCAGCTGCTTTGCCGCCCGCCGGACCCGCCGCCGGACCAGGGGCTCCGGCGTTTTGGGTCCCCGGAGGACCTCTCCGCAGGTGAACCGCATACGCAGCACGGCCCGGTCCGAGATCGTCACGGCCCGCTCTCTCCGCCCCTCCCGGGGCTCCTTCCACAGCAACAGTCCCATCATAAAGCAATTCCTCCCGCTCCATGGTATGGAGCGGGAGGCGTTTTTATGTTGCTTATCCGGCCAAAACATAGCCCGTCAGATACTTCAGCGGGTTGATGCGCGTACCGTTCTCCGTGATCTCAAAGTGGAGGTGGGGCCCCGTGGAGTTGCCGGTGGAGCCGGTGATACCCAGCACATCCCCCTGGTTCACGTACTGCCCCACGGACACCTTCCGGCTGCTCATGTGGGCGTACAGCGTTGTGTTGCCGCTGCCGTGGGAAACCACCACGTAGTTGCCGTAGGAACTGCTGTACTGGGACACGATCACCGTGCCCGCCTTGGCCGCATAGATCTGACTGGTGTAGCCTACGCCGCCGATATCAACACCCTTGTGGTTCGTGGAGCCGATGCCGCCGGGGGACGCCCGTCCGCCGAAGGTGGAGGTGATGCGGCGGCTGCTCACCGGCCAGATGTAACCGCCCAGGGCCGCGTTGGACGGCTTCCCCTGGGCCGCCTGCTCCTCCGCCAGCTTTTTGGACAGCCGTACGATCTCCGCCTGAATGGCCTCCTCCTCGGCGGACAAGTCGTCCAGGTCCCCCTGGGCCTCGGACTGGCTGGCCCGCAGCTCCTGCACCAGCTTGTTGGCCCTTTCCCGCTGGACGTTCAGTTCCGTCTTCTTGGCCACCAGTTCCGTCTTGGCCGCCTCGGACTGGGTCTTCTGGTCTTCCAGGGCGGTCTTCTTCTCCTCGATCTCCACCTGGAGGGCCTGGAGGTCGTCAATGACCTTCTGGTCCGCGTCCATGATCTCGTTGACGATGTCCAGCCGGCTCAGCAGGTCCGTGAAGCTGTTGGCCTTGAACAGCACCGACCAGTAGCTGACGTTCCCCCGCTCCTCCATGTCCCGGACCCGGCGGCAGAACAGTTCATACTGGGCCTCCTCCCGCTGCTGGGCATCCAGCAGCTCCGCCTCCGTCTGGGTGATGAGATCGGTGTAGGTACGGATCTGCTCCTCCACGTTGGCGATCTCACTGCTGAGCACGCTGATCTGGCCGTCCAGCAGTTCCTTTTTCTTCATGTTGTCCGAGATGTCGTCGGACAGGGCGCTGATCTTGTTCTTCAGTTCCTTCTTCTGCTGAGCCAGGCCGCTGGCGTCTTTTTTCAGCGCGTCGATATCCGCCTGGGTCACTGCCACCGCCGGTGCCGGCACAGCCGCCACCAGCATCAGGGCGCACAGCAGCGCTGCCAGCACCCGTGTTCCCCGCCGTAAATGTCGCAAGTTATCTTCTCCTTTTCCATGGTCTGTTTGCCGCTTGCGTTTTTCCTTACACCTGCAGGAACTTTCGAATGGCGGACAGGCTGCCGCCCACGCCGATCACGATGCCGGCCCCGGCGAACACCGCCGCCACAGGACCCCACAGCTGACTGAAGGGGATGACGTGAATGAGCTGGAGGGCGTCGTTGGCGGCCACGCCCTTGGCCACCGCCTCGTACAGCGCCCACTGGAGCAGGAAAGCCACCAGGGCGCCCAGAAAGCCGAACAGGAAGCCCTCGTACACGAAGGGCCAGCGGATGAAGCCGTTGGTAGCGCCCACCATCCGCATGATGGCGATCTCCTCCCGACGGTCGAAGGTGGTGAGCTTGATGGTGTTGGAGATGATGAACACCGACACCACAAACAGGATCACGATCAGCGCCACGCACACCACCGTGGCCACGTTCCGCACGGTGATAAAGCCGCCGGCGATCTCCTCATAGGCGTTGACCCTGGCGATGCCCGCGACCCCTTCCACAGCCTCCTTGGTCTGACGGATCTGTTCCAGATTCGTGATCTTGATGGCATACCGGTCCCGCAAAATCTCCGGGTCCAGATCCTGGAACAGCGCCTCGTCGGGGTACTGGGCGGTGAAGGCCTCCATGGCCTCCTCCTTGCTGATGTAAGTGGCGGAGGCCACGTTAGGAATGGCTTCCAGCTTCTTTTGCAGGGCCTTGGCCTCCGCTTCCGTATAACTGTCGTCCACGTAGGCCAGGATCTCGTTGTCCTGCTCCAGGTCCCGCAGCAGCTCGTTGGCGTTCACCGCCACCAGGGTGAAGGTGCCCATGATCAGCAGGCAGGCCACTGTGATGCCGATGGCGGCGAAGGACATGAATCCGTGGCTGAACATGTTGGAAAGGCCCTCATGAGCGAAGTAGCGAACGTCGTGCTTAGCCATGGATGTGCCCTCCCACATAGCCGCCCACGCTGTCATTGACCACATGGCCGGAGTCGATGGTGACCACCCGCTTGCCGAAGCGGTCTACCAGGTCTTTCTCGTGGGTCACCACCACCACGGTGGTGCCCAGCTGGTTGATCTTCACCAGCAGGCTCATCAGCTCCAGGGACCGCTCCGGGTCCAGGTTGCCGGTGGGTTCGTCGGCGATGATGGTATCAGGGTTGTTCACCAGGGCCCGGGCGATGGCCACCCGCTGCTGCTCGCCGCCGGAGAGCTCCGTGGGGTAGCTGCCGGCCTTCTTCTCCAGGCCCACCAGCTCCAGTACGTAGGGAATGCGCTTGCGGATCTCCTTGGGGCTGGCGCCCACAGCCCGCATAACGAAGGCCAGGTTGTCGTACACGGTCTTCTTCTCGATGAGCCGGAAGTCCTGGAAAATGATCCCCAGGGTCCGGCGCATCAGGGGGATCTGCTTTTCAGAGATATTGCTGACGGAGAAACCGTTGATCATGATGCGGCCCGCGCAGGGCTCCACCTCGCCGGTCAGCAGTTTGATGATGGTGGACTTACCGGAGCCGGAAGGCCCCACCAGGAAAACGAACTCCCCGTCCTCGATGGTGAGCGTAATGCCCTGGATGGCCCGGGTGCCGTTGTCGTACTCCATTTCCACGTCTTTCAGTCGGATCATTTGGACACCTCGATCGGATATTTGAAAACAGCCGCCCCACCCTATCTGGTGGTCAAGTCGACATAATGTTTCAGTTTATCCCATTATATACGGTTTTTCCGGCCAATGCAACCATAGTTTACAATTGTTCATAACTTTCCGGATAGATGCAGCAGGCCCCGGCTGTGTATACAGCCGGGGCCTTGTTTCCTCTATTCGATTCAGGAATCGATGCCCCGGGAGGTCAGGTACTTCTTGACCATCAGGGCTACCTTAAATGTAATGGCGTCGTCGAACTCCCGCAGGTCCAGGCCGGTGAGCTTCTTGATCTTCTCCAGCCGGTAGACCAGGGTGTTGCGGTGGACGAACAGCTTCCGGGCTGTCTCGGACACGTTCAGGTTGTTCTCGAAGAACTTGTGGATGGTGAAGAGGGTCTCCTTGTCCAGCGCGTCGATGGGATTCTTCTTGAAGACCTCCTGGAGGAACATCTCGCACAGGGTGGTGGGCAGCTGATAGATCAGGCGGCCGATGCCCAGGTTCTCGTAGTTGATGACATACTTCTCGGTGTCGAAGACCTTGCCCACCTCAATGGCGATCTGGGCCTCCTTGTAGCTCTTGGCCAGGTCCCGCAGGTGGGTGGCCACGGTGCCGATGCCCACCACCACGGTGGACTCGGTGCCGGAGCGGAGGGACTCCTCGATGGAGGCGGCGATCTTGTTCAGCTCCTTGATGCCGGCGCCCTCGGGCATCTGGCGGATGAGGACCACGTCGCCCTCGCCCACGCTGAGGACGAAGTCATTCTGCCGGTCGGGGAACTGGGACTGGATGACGTCGGTGGGAACGGAATCCCCCTTCTTCAGTGACCGGACCACGAACACGCCCCGGGGCACGTCGGCTGTGACCCGCAGTTCCTTGGCCCGCATGTAGATGTCACCCAGCATGATATTGTCGGAGATAATATCTTTGATGAAAGAGCCCCGGTCATGCTTTTCCTCGTAATAGGCCTTGGCGGCATTCAAAGCCACGGTGGCCATGGCGCAGACGGTCTTGCTGATCTCGTTGTCGCCAAAGGCGAAAGCCGCGTAGTCAAACTGGTTGCCCCAGCCGTTGAGGGCCTTGAAGGTCTTTCCATCGGAGGCGATCATGGAACCGGAGGCGTTGTTGATGACGGAAACGTGCTCCGGCCACCGCTGGCCGATCATGGACAGCTCGCTGCATGCGATAACGGCGCCCTCACCGTCGATCACGCCAACGGTGCGATCCGTATTCTCTTTCAGCTGCAATACCACATTTTGAAAAATTCTCCCAGACATGGTCTTCCTCCTCACCTAAAATCACACGGAACCTTTGTGCAATTTGTCAACGACATCATTATATCGGGATTTTCGTCAAAAAGCAAGATGTTTTTTCTTTTTTCAACAAAAAAAGCAGTGCCTTTTTGGTGAAGATTTGATTTTTCACACTCAATTTTTAAAATTTTCGGAGACATTCCACCTCTTCCGGTGTCAAAAAGCGATACTTACCCCGTGGGAGGCTCTCATCCAATGTCAAATTGCCCATCCGAACCCGTTCCAAATAGGTCACCGGCTTCCCCCGGGAGGCCAGCATCCGCTTCACCTGGTGGAACTTTCCCTCCCGCAGGGTGACGTGGGCCTCGCTCTCCTGCCCTGCCGACAGGATCTCCAGTCCGGCGGGCATGCAGGCAAGACCGTCCTCCAGGGTGATGCCCTGTGCAAAGGCCCGGCAGTCCTCCTCCGTCAGCCGGCCGGCCACCCGGGCGTAGTAGACCTTATCCACATGGTGCCGGGGAGAGAGCAGGTCATGGGCCAGTCCCCCCTCGTTGGTCAGCAGCAGCAGACCCTCGGTATCCTTGTCCAGCCGGCCCACCGGGAACAAGCCCTGCCGCCGGAGGTCCTGGGGCAGCAGGTCCAGCACCGTGGCTCCCCGGCCGTCCTCCGTGGCGGACAGGTAGCCGGCGGGCTTGTTCAGCATCACCCAGGTGTACCGGCGGTAGGTCAGCGTCTCGCCGTTCACCGTGATCCGGGCCGTCTCCGGGTCCGCCTTCTCCTCCGCCGACCGGGCGGGGACTCCGTCCACCAGCACCCGTCCCTGGCGCGCCAGGTTCTTCACCTCCCGCCGGGAAAATCTCCCCGTGGAGGCGATGATCTTGTCCAGCCGCTGTTTTTCCATGTAACCGTTTCCTTTCCATTGGCTTGTGCTCTTATCCTATCATAAATCCCGCCGAAAATGAATAGAAAACAAGCAGAGCCACGCTTCTTTGAAGATTTGATATGGAGGGATCCTGCATGCTGATCTGGACCACACGGTTTTCCAGAAAAAAGGCCGTTTTTGCGGTCATCCTGCTGGGCGCCATTCTGGCGGCCATCATCCTGCTGGCAGGCGGTGGGAACGACGCCCGCCCCGACGCGGACACACCGCTGCTGACCAATGAGGATCGAGTGTCCTATCTCCAGTCTCTGGGCTGGGAGGTGGACCCGGAGCCGGTAGAGACCCTCCTGTTCCTGCTGCCCGAGACCCTGGAGGAGCCTTACCTCAGCTACAACGAACTGCAGCTGGAGCAGGGCTTCGATCTGTCCGCCTGTTCCGGCAAACAGGTATCCCGCTACACCTACACCGTCCGCAACTACCCGGACCGCCCCAACGGTGTCCAGGCCAACCTGTACGTCTGCGAGAGCCTGCCGGTGGCCGGAGACATCTGCAGCCCCGGTGCCGACGGCTTCCAGGCAGGCCTGGCCTTTCCGCAGACCGAAAAATGAGCAAAAAAGGACTGCTGCATACGCAGCAGTCCTTTTCTCAGTTGGCAATTAGTCGCCGACCTCGGTGACAGCGCCGGAACCAACGGTACGGCCGCCCTCGCGGATAGCGAAGCGCAGGCCCTTCTCGATGGCGATGGGGGTGATCAGCTCAACGCTCATCTCGACGTTATCGCCGGGCATGCACATCTCGGTGCCCTCGGGCAGAGTGATGACGCCGGTAACGTCGGTGGTGCGGAAATAGAACTGAGGACGATAGTTGTTGAAGAAGGGAGTGTGACGGCCGCCTTCTTCCTTGGACAGGACGTAGACCTGGCCCTTGAACTTGGTGTGGGGATGGATGGAGCCGGGCTTGGCCAGAACCTGGCCGCGCTCGATGCCCTGACGGTCAACACCACGCAGCAGAGCGCCGATGTTGTCGCCGGCCTCGGCGTAGTCCAGCAGCTTGTGGAACATCTCGATACCGGTGACGACGGTCTTCTTCTTCTCGTCGGTCAGACCAACGATCTCGACTTCCTCGCTGAGCTTCAGCTGGCCACGCTCCACACGGCCGGTAGCGACGGTGCCGCGGCCAGAGATGGTGAAGACGTCCTCGACGGGCATCAGGAAGGGCAGGTCGGCCTTACGGTCAGGAGTGGGGATATAGGAGTCAACAGCGTCCATCAGCTCCTTGATGCAGGCATACTCGGGAGCCTCGGGATCGGTGGACTCGGAGATCAGGGCGTTCAGAGCAGAGCCCTTGATGACGGGGATGTCATCGCCGGGGAACTCATAGTTGGACAGGGTCTCGCGGACCTCCATCTCGACCAGCTCCAGCAGCTCCTCATCGTCAACCTGGTCGCACTTGTTCAGGAAAACGACCATGGCGGGCACGCCCACCTGACGGGCCAGCAGGATGTGCTCCTTGGTCTGAGCCATGGGGCCGTCGGTAGCGGCGATGACCAGGATGGCGCCGTCCATCTGAGCGGCACCGGTGATCATGTTCTTGATATAGTCGGCGTGGCCCGGGCAGTCAACGTGAGCATAGTGACGGGCATCAGTCTGATACTCAACGTGAGCAGTGTTGATGGTGATGCCGCGCTCCTTCTCCTCGGGAGCCTTATCGATGTTATCATAGGACTCGAAATCGGCCTGGCCCTTCAGGGACAGCCACTTGGTGATGGCGGCGGTCAGAGTGGTCTTGCCGTGGTCGACGTGACCGATGGTGCCGATGTTAACATGGGGCTTGTTTCTTTCAAATTTCTGCTTAGCCATTTGATGATCCTCCTGTCAATTCACAAAATCAACTTGCAGCAATGCACAAATCCATAGCACTGCTTATTTTACAGTATCTTTTAGGGAAAATCAATCCCTTTTTCCCAATCAGTCCTGGCCCTTGCCGCGGGTCTCCACGATCTTATCCCGCAGGTTCTTGGGCAGCTCACAGTAGCTGTGGGGCTCCATGGTATACTGGCCACGGCCCTGGGTGGAAGAACGCAGGTCGGTGGCATAGCCAAACATGTTGGCCAGAGGCACCAGAGCGTCCACCTGCTGCGCACCGGGGCGGGCCTCCTGGCCCAGGATCTGGCCGCGGCGGGCAGTCAGGTCGCCGATGACAGTACCCAGGTAATCGTCGGGAGCGATAACGGAGACCTTCATGATGGGTTCCAGCAGGACGGGATCGGCCTTGCGCATAGCCTCCTTGAAGGCCATGGAGCCGGCGATCTTAAACGCCATTTCAGAGGAGTCGACCTCATGATAGGAGCCATCATACAGGGTGACCTTGACGTCCACAACGGGGAAGCCAGCCACCACGCCGGCCTGGAGGGCACCGCGGATACCGGCGTCGACAGCGGGGATGAACTCCTTGGGGATGGAGCCGCCCACGACGGCGTTGATAAACTCGTAGCCCTTGCCGGACTCGTTGGGCTCGACCCTGATCTTGACATGGCCGTACTGGCCGGAACCGCCGCTCTGGCGCTTGTACTTGGTGTCCTGATCCACGGCCTTCTTGATAGTTTCCTTGTAGGCGACCTGGGGGGCGCCCACGTTGGCTTCCACCTTGAACTCACGCAGCAGGCGGTCCACGATGATCTCCAGGTGCAGCTCGCCCATGCCGGCGATGATGGTCTGACCGGTCTCCTCGTCGGTGTAGGTCTTGAAGGTGGGGTCCTCCTCGGCCAGCTTGATCAGGCCCATGGTCATCTTCTCCTGACCGGCCTTGGTCTTGGGCTCGATAGCCACGCGGATAACGGGCTCGGGGAACTCCATGGACTCCAGGATGATGGGATGCTTCTCATCGCACAGGGTATCGCCGGTGGTGGTGTTCTTCAGACCGACGGCGGCTTCGATATCGCCGGCGTAGACCTCCTCGATATCCTCCCGGTGGTTGGCGTGCATCTGCAGGATGCGGCCCACGCGCTCCTTCTGGTTCTTCACGCTGTTGAGCACGGTGGAACCAGTGGTCAGGTGGCCGGAGTACACGCGGAAGAAGCTCAGGCGGCCCACATAGGGGTCGGTCATGATCTTGAAGGCCAGAGCGGAGAAGGGAGCGTTGTCGTCAGAAGGACGCTCCTCTTCCTCGTCAGTCT
Organism: uncultured Clostridia bacterium; assembly: GCA_945873695.1. GTDB lineage: Bacteria > Bacillota > Clostridia > Oscillospirales > Oscillospiraceae > Oscillibacter. Next base: position 10,938 of record CAMCDX010000028.1, read on the forward strand.
TGGGGTTGACACCCTTGATGGGGGGGATATCCACGGGAGAGGGCATATAGTCCACGATGGCATCCAGCATCTTCTGCACACCCTTGTTCTTATAAGAGGTGCCGCAGACGACGGGGACCATATCGTTGGCGATGGTAGCCTTGCGGATGGCGGCCCGGATCTTCTCCTGAGGCACTTCCTCACCGCCCAGATACATCTCCATGATCTCATCGTCGAACATGGAAACGGCATCCATCAGCTTCTCATGGTACTCGTTAGCCAGATCCACCATGTCCTCGGGGATGGGCTCGACACGCATGTCCTTGCCCAGATCGTCATAGTAGACGTCGGCGTCCATCTCGATCAGGTCGATGATGCCCCGGAAGCTCTCCTCACTGCCGATGGGCAGCTGGATGGGCACGGCGTTGCACTTCAGACGCTCGTCCACCATACGGAGAACGTTGTAGAAGTCGGCACCCATGATGTCCATCTTGTTGACGTAGATCATGCGGGGAACCTTGTAGTTATCGGCCTGGCGCCACACAGTCTCGGACTGGGGCTCCACGCCGCCCTTGGCGCACAGCACGGTCACAGAGCCGTCCAGCACGCGCAGGGAACGCTGGACCTCAACGGTGAAGTCCACGTGACCCGGGGTATCGATGATGTTGATACGGGTGGGCTTGTACTGGTTCTTGGAACCAGACCAATAGCAGGTGGTAGCAGCGGAGGTGATGGTGATACCACGCTCCTGCTCCTGGGCCATCCAGTCCATGGTGGCGGTGCCATCATGGGTCTCACCGATCTTATAGTTCACGCCGGTGTAGAACAGGATACGCTCGGTAGTCGTCGTCTTGCCTGCATCGATGTGAGCCATAATGCCGATATTTCTGGTATTTTCAAGCGCTGTTTTTCTCGGCATACTGTTTCTCCTAACTTACCAGCGGAAGTGTGCGAAGGCCTTGTTGGCCTCGGCAGCCTTGTGGACTTCCTCGCGCTTCTTCACAGCCGCGCCGGTGTTGTTGGCGGCGTCCATGATCTCGCCGGCCAGACGCTCAGCCATGGTCCGCTCGCTGCGGGCACGGGCATAAGCGGTCAGCCACCGCAGACCCAGGGTCTGACGGCGGGCGGGGCGCACTTCCATGGGCACCTGATAGTTGGCGCCGCCCACGCGGCGGGCCTTGACTTCCAGGCTGGGCATGATATTCTCCATAGCCTGGGTGAACACTTCAGTGGGGTCCTTCTCGGTCTTCTCCTTGATCTGGTCGAAGGCCGCGTAGACCACCTTCTGCGCCACACCCTTCTTGCCGTCCAGCATGACGCTGTTGACCAGCTTGGTCACCAGGACGGAGCCGTATACGGGATCGGGCAGAACTTCTCTCTTGGGAACATTACCTCTTCTGGGCACTATGCTTCCCTCCTTCATAATAATTCTATGATCTCATAGGTACTCAAAAGGCGATATTTCAGCCTTCCGTGATGCCTGCCGAAGCGGTAACATGTTCACACATATATATAAACCTATTCGGCAAAGCTTTCAGTGTTTCGCAGATCTTACTTCTGCTTGGGACGCTTGGCGCCGTACTTGGAACGGCTCTGCATACGGCCGGAAACGCCCTGGGTATCCAGAGTACCGCGGATGATGTGGTAACGGACGCCGGGGAGGTCCTTGACACGGCCGCCGCGGATCATGACGACGGAGTGCTCCTGCAGGGAGTGACCCACGCCGGGGATATAGGCGGTGACCTCATAGCCGTTGGTCAGACGCACACGGGCGATCTTACGCAGAGCGGAGTTGGGCTTCTTGGGGGTCGCGGTTCTCACGGCGGTGCAGACGCCTCTCTTCTGAGGAGAAGGCAGGTCGGTGGTCTTGGTCTTCAGAGTGTTCAGACCGAACTGCAGAGCGGGGGAATTGGACTTGTAGGAAGCCTGGGTTCTTCCCTTACGGACCAGCTGGTTAAAAGTAGGCATTGAATTTCTCCTTTCTTACATATTTTGGGCAGCCGCTTAACGCGGACAGCCTTTATTTTTTGCGGAAAACCTTGCGATTATTCCGAAAAAACCAAAATCATTCCCGCAGCACGGCCACAACGGACGCGCCCACGGTGATGCGGCAGACATGGCCCAGCTGGGCCATGGTGTGCGCCGTCTCCACCGGAATGCCGGCGCGGCGGCAGCTCTCCGCCACCGGGTCGGTGATGGCGGGGTCGGCGTCGCAGGCCAGATATACCCGCTTCGCCCGGCCCTCCCGGATCGCCTTGCGGGATTGCTTCACGCCGATGACTTTCTCCTGAGAAGCAAGCTCCGTGATCACGGGAATTCCTCCTGAAACGCATGGCAAAATTCGCAGAATATATCCGCGCAATTTGGAATTATAGCATGAGGAAGCGCAATCGTCAAGCATTTCCGAAAAAAGAGCTCTTATTTTGCCTCTTTCACAAATCCCAGCCTTCACAAACGCTGTTTTTTGACGAATCGAACGACTTGCGCCCTTTCACGCAAACTTTTTCCGTCCCTCCGGCGTCTATATGGCAGAACGCAAAGAAAAGGAGGAATTTCTGATGAAACGTTTTGTCTATCTCGCGGCTCTCCTGTCTCTGCTTTTGCTGCTGGCCGGCTGCGGCATCACTTCCAACGCCCAGGAGCTGCCCCCCGAGGACCAGAAGACCCTGGAGGACCTCTGCGGCGCCGATTACCAGGCCTATATCATCGACACCATCACGATGCAGATGGGCAACCGCATGGACAAGACCCCGGATGTCACCTACTTCCCCATCACGGAGGACGCCCCTCTGACCGACTACGCGGCCATCGACGAGACCACGTCCTTTTACGTGGATGAGGACGGCAACGTCGTCATCGTCTTCCCGGCCGGTTCCGTCACCGACGAGGCCAACGGCGAACAGTCCTTCCGCATCCCCCGTCCCTGAGCATACCTTTTGTAAAAAAGAGGACCGCGAATCGCGGTCCTCTTTTTTACGTGTTCAGCGGGACTCAGTCCTCGAAAACGGGCACTTCCTCGGAGGCGGGCACCGTCTCGGGCACCAGTTCCTCGGCGAAGGTGTGATACGCCTGCAGGCCGGTGCCGGCGGGGATCAGCTTGCCGATGATGACGTTCTCCTTCAGGCCCACCAGACGGTCGGCCTTGCCCTTGATGGCGGCCTCGGTCAGGACCTTGGTGGTCTCCTGGAAGGAAGCGGCGGACAGGAAGGAGTCGGTGGCGAGAGACGCCTTGGTGATGCCCATCAGCAGCTGGGTGCCGACGGCCTTCCGCAGAGGCTCGCCGTTCTCCTGCCGCTCGCCGGCGGCGTTGCGGCGGTCGATCTCCTCGTTGGCGTCGTCCAGCTCCAGAACGTCCACCATGGAACCGTCCAGCAGCTTGGTGTCGCCGGCGTCCTCCAGACGGACCTTCCGCATCATCTGGCGGACGATGACCTCGATGTGCTTATCGTTGATATCCACGCCCTGCTGACGGTACACCCGCAGGACTTCCTGGATCAGGTAGTTGTACACGGCGTCGGCGCCCCGGATGCGCAGGACATCGTGGGGGTTCAGCGCGCCGTAGGTCAGCTGGGTGCCGGCCTCGATGGTGTCGCCGTCCTTCACCTGCAGACCGGTGTGGGGCACGGCGTAGGTGCGGGTGTCGCCGTCCTCGGCGGTGACGATGATGTTCAGCAGGCTGCCCTTGGCTGCCTCCTCGAACTTGACCTTGCCGCCGATCTCGGCCAGCGTGGCCATCCGCTTGGGCTTCCGGGCCTCGAACAGCTCCTCGACACGGGGAAGACCCTGGGTGATGTCGCCGCCGGCCAGACCGCCGGTGTGGAACGTACGCATGGTCAGCTGGGTGCCGGGCTCGCCGATGGACTGGGCGGCGATGATGCCGACCGCCTCGCCGGGGCCGACGGGCTGCTGGGTGGCCAGGTTCATGCCGTAGCACTTGGCGCACACGCCGCTGTGGGCCTTGCAGGTCAGGACAGTGCGGATCATGACGGTGGGCTTGCTGTCCTCCACAGCGGGGTCGAACTCGCAGCGGTCGCCCTCTCTGGGGTTGTTCTGGACCCACTTGTGGGTCTCCAGCAGCTTGGCGTCCTTCTCGTCCATCATCCGGGTAGCGGGCACCAGGACCTCGCCGGTCTCGGCGTCCACCACGTCGGCCACCAGGAAGCGGCCCCGGAGCCGGTCGGAGAACCTCTCGATGACCTGGCCGTTCTCGCTGATCTCGGAGACCTTGATGCCGTGGGTGACATGGCAGTCCTCCTCCCGGATGATGACATCCTGGGAGACGTCCACCATGCGGCGGGTCAGGTAACCGGAGTCGGCGGTACGCAGAGCGGTATCGGCCAGGCCCTTACGGGCGCCGCGGCTGGAAATGAAGTACTCCAGGGCGGTCAGGCCTTCACGGTAGTTGGCCTTGATGGGGATCTCGATGGTCTTACCGGCGGTGTTGGCGATCAGGCCGCGCATACCAGCCAGCTGACGGATCTGCTTCATGGAGCCACGGGCGCCGGAGTCCGCCATCATGAAGATGGGGTTGTAGCGGTCCAGGTTCTTCTGCAGGGCGTCAGAGACGTCGTTGGTGGTCTTCTCCCAGACCTGGACCACGGCCTTGTATCGCTCGTGATCGGTCATGAAGCCCATCTTGTACTGGTTCTCAATGTCCAGCACCGCCTGCTCGGAGGCGGCCACCATCTCGTACTTCTTGGGGGGGATGCTCATATCCGCGATGGAGACGGTGATGGCGGCCAGGGTGGAGTGGTGATAACCGGTGGCCTTGATGGCGTCCAGCACCTCGGCGGCCATGGTGAAGCCATGCTTCTGGATGGTGCGGTCCACGATCTGGCCCAGCTGCTTCTTGCCGCAGGTGAAGGTGATCTCGTAGTCGCAGATGTGGGCGGGATCGGAGCGGTCCACAAAGCCCAGATCCTGGGGAATGTTGTGGTTGAAGATGATGCGGCCGGGGGTGACCTCCACCACGCGGGTGTAGTCGATGCCCTCCACATTCAAGGTGCGGCGCACCAGAACGGGGCAGTGGGGGCCGATGACGTGATCGTTGTAGGCCATCAGGGCCTCGTCCTCGCTGGCGTAGACATGGAGGGGCCGGTAAGTGGCCTTCTTCTGCTCCTTGGACAGGGCGGCGTTGGCAGTCAGGAACTCGTCAGCGTCCACGACGGACTGGGCGGGCAGGCCGGTGTCGCCGGCGTCCTCGCACCAGATGGTCTCGGCGCCCTTCTCCGCCTTGCCCATGCGGTCCATGGTCAGGTAGTAGGAGCCCAGCACCATGTCCTGGGTAGGCACAGTGACGGGGCCGCCGTCCTGGGGACGCAGCAGGTTGTTGGCGGAGAGCATCAGGATGCGGGCCTCGGCCTGGGCCTCGGCGGACAGGGGCACGTGAATGGCCATCTGGTCGCCGT
>CAMCDX010000029.1 GCA_945873695.1 uncultured Clostridia bacterium
TTTTCCTACCTGGGGCCTTTTTTGTGTTGTCCGTACAATCTGGGGCAGTTCACTCCATGGAGGCGAAGGAGAAATAGGCGCTCCGGTCCACATAGGCCAGCTTTTGGTCGCCGGGGCGGCTGCCGCCCAGATAGATGCGAAAGGCGTCTTGCACGCTGCCCACATAGCCCTTGCGGACCATGATCCGGGCGATATTCTTCCGGGAGACGTGGCCCTGTCCGCCGGCCAGCACCTCCTTCAGGGAGATGGGGATGCCCAGGTCGTCCAGCTTTTCCAGCACCGCCCGGAGGTACACCTGGCCGCCGCCGGAGCGGTTGGCGGCCAGCAGCCGGTTCAGCGGACCGTCCAGCGGATCGATGAAGTAGGCGCACAGGTGGACGGTGAAGGGCTGAAGACCGGGCAGGTGGGCGCGGGCGGTGATCTCCGCCCCGGAGACCACCGTGACGCCGGACTGGCGGGACTGGGCCAGGCAGTCCGGATTAGTCCGGTCATGGTCTGTGATGGCCAGGCAGCGGATACCCGCCGCGCTGGCCCGGCGGAGGACCTCCTCCGCCGGGAAGAGGCCGTCGCTGGCAGCGGTGTGAACGTGGCCGTCAAAGTTCGCTTTCATCATCATACAGGTCCTCCTCTCGGCTGTCTGTCAGGATGTTGGTAATGGCGTTGGCCAGCTTTTTGTTGCCCAGCAGAAGCGCCAGGCCCAGGAAGCTGGCAACGCCCAGAAAGGCCAGGAACAGGGGGGAGATGTTCATCAGGTCCGCCAGAAAGACAAGCCCCTCCACCAGAAGGAACAGGGTCACGGCCAGACCGATGAAGGAGAGCAGCCCCAGGGAGGCGCCCAGCAGCAGGTCGGAGATGCCGGAGCGTATCCGCTCCGTACGGGACGGGGCGGCCCGGGTGATGGAAGAGGACTCCAGGGCGGAGAGGCGGCGGTCTATGGCGTCCAGGCAGTCACAGACCTTCTGCCGGAAGGCTGCCGTCTCGTCCTCCGGCGGCCCGGAACTGGCCCGGAGACGGGCCATGAGATCCTCCAGCGTTTCGGTCTCCTCATCGGTCAGGACCAGGCCCAGTGCCTGGCGGGCGAGAAGGGCGCCGATCTGGTCCAGCATACGGGTGTATTCAGTTTCCATAGGATACCTCCATTCGTCGGGGACCGGCGGGATCGACGTCCCGCCGGTCCTGGTTGGTTCAGCCCGCGAAGACCATGATGTAATCCAGGCCCCGCTGGCCGTAGGTGCTTTTGATGTAAGAGTTCCAGGTGTAGGTCGTCTGGCCGATGCGGCAGGCGCAGTGACCGCTGTAATTGTCGTTGTTGGTGCCGTTGGCCTGGATGACGGTGAAGCCGGAGGAGGTGACGCTGGTAACGATCATGGAGTGCTGACTGCCGGCGGTGCGGATGTGGGCGCCCACGCCGGCGGAGGTGATGAGGCGCTTGACGGCGGCGGCGCTCATGGCGGAGCCGGAGAGGTGGGAGCCGCTTACCTTGCAGAAGGAGGAGCCGGCGTTGTACTCGTTCCTGCCGCCGTACAGCACGGACTGGACGTACCGGGCGAAGCCCAGGCACTGGATGCCGCCCAGCTCTACCCGGCGGCCGTTGACGATAGCCGTACATTTGCAGTTGCAGTAGCTCTCATTGGTGGCATAATTGCCCGCGTGTTTTCCGTGGCAGCCGGAGCAGACGGAGCCGTTGTCGGTGAAATACTGGCCCAGCCGGTAGCCGATGTCCACACCGGCCACCTGGATGTTGCCGCTGCCGCCGTTGACGGCGCTGGGCTGGGTGCGCTTCATGGGACCGCTGTCCAGCTTCTTCAGCGTCACGGACTGGCCGTTGTAATACCACGCTAAGATCCTGGTGCCGTTGGTGGAGGTCTGGTAGTGGTCCACATCAAGCGCCAACCCCGATTTGGTAAAAAACTCATACCGGCCGCCGCCCAGGTCCGCGATGAAGAAGCGCTGGGCATCCGTCGCGTTGTTGGGGTAGCCCTGCAGGACCGAGGGATCGGAACCGCCTCCCTGCTTGTCCAGATAGAGGCCGTTGTTGCAGAAGATCACGGCGTAGAGGCCGTTGCCGCAGTGACGGATGAGGACTTCCTGCTGAGGGACGGTCAGAGCCTGCCAGACATGGACGTTGTTGGGATCGTCGCCGTCCAGGCAGTGAGAGGGGCTGACGTAGATCTTGTACCGGCCGTCTTCGATGACCTGACCGCCGCCGATGGCCCGGAAGCCGGCCCGCTCGATGTCCCGGAAGGAGGCCCAGCCCATTTTCCAGCCGCCGCTGACCGGCATGATGATCTGTGCCCGGCCCTTCTCATGGTCCGCGTCGGCGGCCACGAGAAAGACTTCGTCCCCGGTAAAAACGGTCCCCACGGTGGCGTCGCCGGTGGAGCGGCGGTAGAGGGGGAGCTTACCAGAGACCTTCATGCGCAGAGAGAAGGAATTGTTCAGATCTCCGGGAGAGAGGGCGGAGGCCTTGATCCATCCGTAGCCCGTCCGCCCCCCCGAGATCGGGTAGGAGATCTGGATGGCGTCACCGCAGGCGTTGAGAAGGGTGATAAGGTCGCTGCCGAAGACGGTACCGCACTTGACGGCGCAGTCCTTGGTGCTGTACACGGCGGTGTTGCCGGTGGAGAGGGTATAACATTTGATGTTCAGGTTCTGGTCTCCGGCGGGCCACATATAAGCCTGGGCCCGGGGAACGCAGGCGAGGGTCATGGCCAGGGCCAGGGCCGCGGCCAGGATGCGGATCGGCCGCCGGCAGCGGAGGATCTGTTCAGTCATGGGAGATGCTCCTTTCAATACAGAAGTCGGTGAGGTGGAAGGGACAGACGGGAAAAGACGGTGGACCGGTGGGGAACATATGTCACAGCTCCTTTCTGGGACGGCCACGGTCAGGCCCGGAGGGCCACGGGGATGGCGGTGTCCAGCACGCTCTCCACCACCGCCCGGGGCAGCCGGCCCCGGGCCGGATCGCCGGGGCCCTTGGGGGAGAAGAGGACCGCGGTGTCGTTGGGGGTGGTGCGGAAGTGGAAGGCGAAGAAGTCCTCCCGCACATCGCCGGACTGGTAGCGGATGGTGATGCCCTGGCCGTTATGGGCGACCACAGTGCCCTGGATGCTCTCCATGGTGGAGAAGGTGTTGCCGCTGGCGGTGGTGAACTCGTAGATCATGGGGGATACCTCCTTGTGTGGTGGTTCGGGTTTCTTGGTTGGGACCATCCTACCAGCTTCGGCGGGGAAATCCATGGCGCCGGACGGGCAGAACCTTCGCGGAGGGCCGCTGGCGGAAAAACCTTCGCAGAAAATGTTCCCTGCCCGGGGAGACCCCGGGCAGGGAGAGGATCAGCGGATCAGACCGGGGATCACAGAGGTGGGATCGATGCGGGTTCCGCTGCGGTAGAGCTCAAAGTGCAGGTGGACGCCGCTGGCGTTGCCGGTGCGGCCGATGTAGCCCAGGACGTCGCCGGCCTTCACCGGGCGGGTGGCCAGGTCCGCGCGGCCGCTGCTGCCGCTGCGCTGGAGGGACCGGGAGGAGGGGATCTGGAGAGACACGCCCTCGAAGCTGTTCAGGTGGCAGTACTTGGCGGTATAGGTGCCGTCAGCGGAGGTGAACACGATGTGGTTGCCGTAGCTGGTCAGGTAGCGGGTGCCGTTCACCGTGGTGTAGGCCTGGCGGTAGGAGACGGTGCCGTCGGTGATGGCGTACACGGGAGTGCCCAGAGTGATGCCTACGTTGATGTCGTGATACCAGGTCTTGCCGTCAAAGTCCTTGGAGCGGGTGTTGAACCGGGCGCCGGAGGGCACAGGGGAGCGAAGGGAGGACACGGGGGCGGGAGTGGGCGCGGGGGAGATGGGCGTGATGGCGTTGCGGTTCTCCCGCTTGCCGTATTCACGGTAGTGCTTCAGATACTTCAGGTTGTTGCTGCCGAAGGCCTGGCGCAGGTCAGCGTAGTTGCTCTTGTACACGGCAACGGAGAAATGGGCGCTGCCCTGGCGGGACTCATTGATCCCGCAGGAGACAAAGTGGTTGTAGGCGGCCACATAGTTGCTGCCGAAGGCGGCACGCAGGTCGGGGTACAGGCCCAGGTACACCTTGGGGTCAAAGAGGGCGGAGGGGGCCCGGCCCTCGGCCTTGCCGTGCTGCTCGTAATGCCGGCGCAGGGCGGTGGGATTCTTGCCGAAGGCCTTGGCCACGTCCGGGTTGGCGGCGTAATACCACTCGTAGTCGAACAGGATGTCGTGGACGTTGTCGCTGAGGGCGAAGGCGTCCACAGTGGTGAGGCTGGCCAGCACCATGGCCACGGCCAGCAGGGCGGCGGCCTTTTTCAGGATGTTTTTCATGGAAAATCCTCCTATGTTCAGTCTATCGGGTTGAAAGGGACGTGAAGGGGGAAGAGGCTTGGAGGGGAGAGGCCGCTGGCGCGGGGGAATCTGCTCATGGCGGAAGCTCCTTTCTGTTAGGGTGGGGTTCTTTTTGTGAGGTAATCCTAACAGACCCGGCGGGGAAAACGAACAGCGCCGAAACGCCAAAACATTCGGAGCGGGGGACTGAACGCAAAACATTCGCGGTTTTTAAAAAAGGCGGGGGACGCGCCGCGATTGACGGAAATTTCCAAACGTGTTACCATGGCGTTGAAAAACGAAGGGGGTGGCCGAATGGAGTGGAGGAAGGGCCTGACGAAGCGGCAGCTGCGCCAGCTGATGGAAGCTTTTGAAAAGACAAATCAGGCGGTTTGGGAGCACCGGGAGCTGCTGGAGCTGGATCGGCCGCTGAAGCCCAAGGAGTGCCGCCACCTGGCCTACGCCTATACCCGTGAGCGGTTCGGCACGGCTCCGGCGCCGGCGGGCGCGGAGCGGCTGCTGTACCGGGTGGGGCGCATCATGGAGACCGCCGATATGGAGCGGGAGGCCGGGCCCAAAAAGGACACGGCGGACGCCTATATCAAGGCGCTGATGGACCCGGGCCAGGGGATCCCACAGAAGGCGGCGGCTTACTTCCACTGGGACCGGGAGCGGCCGGTGACGGAGCTGACCCTGGCGGAGCTGGATGAGCTGTACGATCAGAAGACGGACCCGCTGAACTTCCGTCTGAAAACGCCGCTGAACCACTATCGGAACCTGCTGTTCCCCACGGAGCTGAACCTGCCCGTGAAGGTGGCCCGGTCCCGGGACGTGGTCCAGCGGAAGGGGGAGCTCTGCTTTTCCCAGCTGCTGCAGCTGTGGCTGACGGTGGGCGGCACCCGTGCCCGGGAGACGGTGAAGCGGGACTTTGTCCACTGGCTCCGGGCGCTGCTGCCGGATATTCCCTATTCCGAGGCGCTGTATACCCAGTTCGACCCCGCCCTGGACACGGCCATCCTCCGGGAGGAGACTTGCGACGCCCTGCTGCGGGGACTGGATGACCCGGAGGTCCTGCTGGAGTGGGAGCTGATCCCCAGACAGCCCTGGAAGCGGGTCCGGCTGTTCTGCCAGGCCCTTCGGAGCCGGGGGAACTGGCAAGGCCCCGGCGGCATGGGCCGGCGGGACATGGACGGGGCCCTGCGGCAGCTGGAACGGATGACCGAGCTCCCCAGCGCCGTCAAGGAGCCCCAGGAGGACCGGCTGCGGCGGTGTGGGAGGCTGCTGCTCTCCCTGCTGAAAAGCACACTGGTCCCGCGGGCGGACGCCGTGCCGGCGGTGGAGACGCCGGGGGACAAGCTGATATTCGTCCTGCTGGCCTGCGGACAGGCGCCGGAGGACGGCCTGCTGAAGGCGGCGGGCTATGTCGCCCTGTACAAGCTGGAGTGGCCGGAGCCACGGCTGTGGACGGCGGAGGACGACCAGTGGACGCTGAGCCCCCGGAACAGCCCGGCGGTGCGGGACCAGCTCTCCGCCCTGGGACCGTGGGTGCTGCTGCTGGGCGGCACCGATCCCATGGCCCGGGTGCTGCTGCGGCTGATGGGGGTCTTTCTCCGGGAGCGGGGGCGGCAAAGCCCCATCCTGAAGGAGCGGTTCGGCAGGACCGGCGAGTATCTGCCCAGGCTCCTGCTCCGATGCGCCGGCGATACCTCCAGGGAGGAGCTGCTGAAGGTCCTGAGACGCTGCGGCGTCTCCGGCCAGAAGGGGCTGCTGGCCCAGCTGGAGACCCTGCGCCCCAAGACCCTGCTGGCGGAGGACCTGTCCCTGCCGGCGTCGTCGCTGCTGTGGCACCTGCACTACTGGCTGCGGGCGTCGGGACCGGTCCGGAACGACCAGCTGGCGGCGGAGGTGCTGGCGCTCTACGAGGACCACTGGCGCCGGATGCTGGCCCTGCTGCAATACGGCGCCGACATCCTCAACGGGAAGGACAAGTGGGAGAACCTCTACGACCAGGAGCCGGAGGCCCCGCACCAGGAAGAGAACTACTGCCGTTTTTACGGAAATCTGCTGGCTGGCGCCGCCGCCTATTACGCCCGCAGGGGAGCGCCCTATCGCGCCTGCTGGGCGCTGGATACCGCCGGCCGGGTCTTCCGGCGGTTCGCCATGGAGGACCGGGTCCGGGCCTGTGAGGAGGCGGCGGCAAAGCAGCGGGCGGCCCTGCCATCCCTGCCTCCGGTGGCGCGGGCGGTCCACTATGACAGCCGGAGCTTCTGCCGGCCCTTCGTCAACGGCCTCTATGACTCCGCCGGGTCTCCGTCCCGGGCCGCGGTGCAGACGGAGTTTGCCGAGCGCATCCTTCAGTGCCAGGTGGCGGTGCTGATGGGCAACCAGATCATCGACCAGCCCCTGATCCTGCGGCTGGCGGCGGACCGGGACTTCCTGGAGCTGATCCACCTGGGCTTCGTCACCCTGTCCCTGTTCAGCCGGCCGGCTCCCGGGGACCCGGAGAAGCGCATCACCTTCCGCACCCTGCGGGAGTACGCGGTCTTCAGCCTGCGGAACGACGGCTTCCGGTTCACCCACTATCCCTTCTTCAACCTGACGGGCCTGGAGCCCGGCAGCCCCCTCTACCAGGAGGCAAAGCGGCTGCGGAAACTGGCGGCGGACTATCTGGAAGCGGAGGACTTTGCGGGCCGGTGCCGGGTGGTGCGGGAGATGACCGAGCCGGAACGGGAGCTGATCCTGGAGTATGTGGAGCTGGTGCGGATCTTTGACGAGAACCTGCGGGTCCGCCGGGACCTGATGGAGGCCTTCCACCAGGCGCGGCCGGAGAACAGGTCCGCCATCCCCGGCGGCCTCCCCGGCATGATCGGCAGCCACCTGGAGGCACTGTCCGGCCGGAGGGACCTGGAGGACGGCGCCGCGGCGCTGTACCGGGAGTTGAAGCGCCTGCGGGAGACGGACCTGGCGGACTGCCGGGACCGCAGCGATTACATGGGAAAGCTGAGGGAACTGCGGGCCCGGGATGAGGCCGGGAAGGACGCCCGGCTGTACGACTTCTTTGAGAAGCTGCTGGACATCCTCTACACCCGCCACAACGCCTGGAGGGCCACCCCCAATATCCACCAGACCGTGGAGGCTCAATACGCCTTCCTGGTGCCGGAGGACCGAAACGACCAACGGGAGCGGGACCTGGTCCGCCGAAAAAAGGCGGAGCTGGTCCGGGACCGGCGGGCTCTGGACAGCGGCGACCTGGTCCGCTACGTCCGGGAGTGCGTGGCTATTTTACAGAAGTACGACCGGAACGGCAGGATCGGAGAGCCGGGGACCCTGGGCTGCGACCAGCTGGCCCTGCGGGATATCTACAACCTGATGTCCAACGAAAAGCGGGTGCGGATGTCCGTGGCGGACACGGAGCTGGTGGTGGAGAGCCTGTGGGTGTCCGACCGGGACGGGATCTACGAAATGGAAGAGGGCGGCAGCGGTGACGACGTCAGCTGGAGCCACAGTGAATGTTGAGGAGGAGCCTATGAAACGAGATACCATCGCCGATTACCTGGCCTTACAGCGGGACCCGGTATACGCGAACTACTTCCGCCAGAGCGGAACGCTGCCGTTGGTGCTGGAGGAGAAGACCCTGCGGGACTGGTCCCGGAAGCACGACCAGCCCCTGGGACTGGTGTTTGACAACAGCCCCTTCTATCTGGTGCTGCGGGACCTGGTGGCCCCGCCGGGAAAGCCGCCCTTTGCCTACGCCCGGGTGATCCACACCGGCGGAAAGGCCGGCGCGGTGATCCTGCCGGTGTACCGGGGACGGGCGGCGCTGCTGCGCCACTACCGCCACGCCAGCCGGGACTCCGTGTGGGAGCTGCCCCGGGGCTTCATGAGTCCAGGGGAGCCCCTGAGGGGCACCGCCGCCCGGGAACTGTGGGAGGAGCTGGGGGCCGACCCGGAAAAGACGGCGTTCACCCTCCTGGGCCAGGTCCAGGCGGACAGCGGCATCATCGCCGCCCGGGCGGAGGTGTATCTGGCGGAGCTGTCCATGGCGCCCACAGAGCGCCCCGCGGACCCGACGGAGGGGATCCAGCGGGTGCGGTGGGCCGACAGGGCGGCGCTGCGGGACATGTGCGCCGCCGGCGAGATCGTGGACGGCTTCACCCTCTCCGCCCTGACGCTGTGGACGGCGGCGGAAGCCCGCTGATTCACCGAATTTCGGCGAAACAAGCCGAATATCCCGCTTAAAGGCAAAAAACAGAAGCCTGTTCCCCGGGAGCGTGACGGCCCCGGGGAACAGGCTTTTTCTAAAAATTGGGCAGGATGACGGCACTGCCTTTGTGAAAGAATTGCCAAAGCCGGCGGCACAGGCACGGAATATTCTTGCACATTCTTTACAAAAAGTTGGGAACATCCTTATTAAAAATGAAGATTGACTTTGTAGTCGGTTTTTCTATATAATTAACATACAAATAATAAATATCAAAACTAAATAGTGACCCGTATGACAACAGTCTGAGACGTTCCTCACGGAAGACCGAAGCGGAAACGCGGAGCATCCAGCGAGTGCTCCGCCGAAACTGACAGGTAAACAAGAAGGCTGTTTGACGGAACTTTGGAAAGACCACCACCAGGTGGCGCCAATGAGGCTATAACCAACTGGCAAAAGACAGAGGAAGTTGCGCGAGCAAGCTTCTCCTGTCTTTTTTACATGTATGGATGGGTCTCGTCAGCAGGGACCGGCCCCTTCCGCGCGCGTGTACCCGCGCCTGGAAGATCCCAATTTCTTGTTTTAGCAAAGTGCGGCTGCTGCCGACACTTTGATTGATATAGAGAGGAAGCACAGCTAAGGCAAGATTCAAATATTAAAGGAGAGATAAGATGAATAGCAGTAATATCTTCAAACGAATCGTCTATTACATGAATCCCAAGCGCATGGAACCCAAGAGAAGAAACGTGTGGATCTTCTGGATCATTTTCAATATCGGCCTGTACCTGCTGCCCAACGATGTGATCAGAGGCTCCTTCCTGTGCCTGCTGCCTACCATCGGCGAATTCGCTTACGCCATCATTATCAAGAATGTCTACGAGGCTATCGTCCTGGGCACCATCGCCAACTACATCATGTGGTACAAGGGCGCCTTTGTGACAGCTTTCGTGGAGAACACCGTATACAACCTGTGTGATCCTGAGACCATTCTCATGATCGCCTCCTTCCTGCTGTGCGGCGGCATGATCGTGATGTTTACCCGCAGCGGTGTGACCAAGTCCTTCGGCGAACTGATCGTTAAGAAGTTCGGCAGAAACGAGAAGCTGGTTCTGACCAGCGCCGGCATCTTTACCGGAGCCATGTCCGTGGACGACTACATCGCCTCCCTGACCTCCGGCGCCGCCTTCTCCCCCCTGATGGACACCATGAAGAAGCCTCGTATGGCTCTGTCCTTCATTATAAAGACTTTCTCCACCTGTGTCTCCTGCCTGCTGCCTTTCGGCGCCTGGGGCTTCTTTATCATCTATCAGATCGCCGCGGCCGAGAATGTCAACGGCCTGGATGAGGCTGCCCAGGTCTTCTACAAGACCATCCCCTATCAGATCTTCCCCATCGTGGCCTGCATCATGTGCCTGCTGTTTGCCTGGGGTAAGTTCCCCAAGCTGGGCAAGATGAAGAAAGCTTATGAGTTGGCTGAGCAGGGTATTCAGTTTGGCGCCGCGGAGAGCGGTGAAGAGGACGACGCCGCCATGGTCGAGGAGATGGTGGCCAACGATCCCCGCAAGCAGAACGTCAGCGTCTGGAACCTGATCATCCCCATGGTCCTGCTGGTTTACGCCATGTTCGCCTTCGACTTCAACGGCTTCCTGTGCTTCATGCTCCCCATGCTGGTCTGCGGCATTCTGTATATCTGCCAGGGCATTTTCAACCTCAGCGAATACATCGACTGCTATATCCAGGGCTGCCGTGATATGATGGACATGGCCCTGATCCTGATCCTGGGCTACTCTCTGGGCTCTGTTCTGGAGGCGATGGAGTTCGCCGATTTCATGCTGAATGTCTGCAACCTGGTTCCCCTGGCCGCCCTGCTGCCCTTCGTGTTCTTTGTGTATTTCGGCCTGCAGGAGTACATTATGACCATGAACTACACCCTGTTCCTGATCCTGTTCCCCACGCTGATGGTCGTTCTGCCCCAGGTGGGTGCCAATGTTCCCATGTGCCTCGCTGCCATCATCTCCGCTGGCCTGTTCGGCGCCAACACCTGCGTCATCTCCGATCTGGGTATCATTGCCGCCAAGTCCTGCCGTGTGCAGATCTATGACCAGTGGGTGGCCTGCCAGCCCTATTACTGGGTCTGCTTCGTCATCACCGCTGTGGTGTACCTGGTGCTGGGCTTCATTTTCTGATCCCGGTATCACAAGAGAACTTGATAAACTGATAAACCCATCGCAAGGAGGTTGATTGCAACGGTTACCGTATTCAAAAACGGTCATGTCTACACCATGAACCGGGAGATGCCCTATGTGTCTGCCGTGGCGATTGAGGACGACAAGATCGTTTATGTGGGCAATGACGAGGGCGCTAAGTCCTATGAAAATGGCGCCAAGGTCATTGACCTGAACGGCAAAATGCTGATCCCCGGCATGATCGACGCCCACTGCCATCCCAGCCTGGCTGCCTTCATGACCTCCGGCATCCTGTGCGACGCCGAGATGACCAAGGATGATGTCATGGAGACCATCCGAACCTTTGTGGCGGAGCATCCCGAGCGGGACTGCTACTTTGGCATCGGCTACCCCGAATGGGTCTTCGATCCCCACCCCTTCAAGGAAGAGCTGGACGCCATCTGCCCCGACAAGCCCGTGTTCCTGATGAGCAACGGCGGCCACGAGGGCTGGTGCAACAGCAAGACCCTGGAGGCCCTGCACATTGATAAGGACTTCGCCGATCCCATCCCCGGCTACTCCTATTTCCACCGGAACGAGAACGGCGAGCCCAACGGCCACATCGTGGAGACCGTGGCGGAGCAGGTGCTGATGAACCAACTGCCCTGGTTCGACACCGAGACCGTGAGACACATCTATCACGAGACCTTCGACAAGTACAGCGCCCAGGGCGTCACCGGCTTCGTGGACTGCGGCACCTTTGACGAATTTGAAGTCAAGGGCATCGACTATGTGGCGGATATGGAGAAGAAGGGCGAGCTGAAGCAGCGTATCTGCAGCTGCTTCATGGTGGGCAACCAGAACCGCCTGAAGGTGGCCGTGGAGACGCTGAAGGAGCGCAACGCCCAGCATCACAGCGACCTGTTCAACATCAACACCCTGAAGATCGTCAACGACGGTACCGTGGAAGTGGGCAGCGCCGCCATGTTTGAGCCCTATCCCGACGGCACAGTGAGCGTGCCCATGTGCGAGGGCGAGACGCTGTACAACGCCTGCGTGGACGCCGCCAAGGCCGGCTTCGACATCCACATCCACGCCATCGGCAACAAGGCCATCCACGAGACCCTGATGGCCGCCAAGGCCGTCCGGGAGGCGGGCTGCTTCGACACCCGTATCATCAATGCCCACACCCATGTCACCGCCCCCGACGACATCCCTCTCTTCGCCAAGTACAACGTTCTGGCCAACACCAGCTCCATCTGGCACTATTACACCCCCGACGCGGAGCCTGTCCTGGGCGAGCTGGCCAAGCACCAGTTCGAGATGAATTCCATCATCCACCACGGCGCCCGCATGACCCTGGGCAGTGACTATCCCTTCGACGAGATGGGCATGGAGCCCCTGAAGGGCATTCAGATGGGCGTCACCCGTCAGCTCAGCGCCGACGAGCCGATTATGGAGCCTGTCTCCGAGCGGCTGACCATCGAGCAGTGCCTGGAGGCCTACACCATCAACGCGGCCTACGGCATGCACTGGGATGACAAGACCGGCAGCATCGAAGTCGGTAAGTACGCCGACCTGGTGGTGCTGGAAAAGGACCTGAACGAGGTTCCTGTCTACAATATTGTGGACACCAAGGTGCTGCTGACCATGCTGGCCGGCAAGCCCACCTATGTGAATGAGGACTTTGGCGAGAGGTTCTGAGTGTTCCGGTGACCGCCGCGCCGCAGGCGCGCCTGCGCAAGCCAACAGAAGCCGGCAATCTTTCGGATTGCCGGCTTCTGCCTCGTCCTTTGAAGATGCGGCAGACTGCATGTATATGAATGAGGAGGTCTTTTCAATGACTACTGTTTTCAAAAACGGACACGTGTACACCATGAACCGGGAGATGCCATATGTCTCCGCTGTGGCGGTGGAGGATGACAAGATCGTCTACGTGGGCAATGACGAGGGTGCCAAGGCTTACGAGGCCGGCGCCAAGGTGGTGGACCTGGCCGGCAAGATGCTGATCCCCGGCCTCATCGACGCCCACTGCCATCCCCTGATGAGTGCCTTCGTTACCTCCGGCATCCTGTGTGACGCCGAGATGACCCACGACGAGGTCCTGAAGACCATCCGGGCCTATGTGGAGGCCCATCCCGACAACGAGACCTACTTCGGCCAGGGCTACCCTGAGTGGGTCTTCGACGAGCGGGGCCCCCGGAAGGAAGAGCTGGACGCCATCTGCCCTGACAAGCCCCTGTACCTGATGAGCAACGGCGTCCACGAGGGCTGGTGCAACAGCAAGACTTTTGAGCTGCGGAACATCACCAAGGACACCCCGGACCCCATCCCCGGCTTCTCTTACTTCCACCGCAATGAAAACGGCGAGCCTACCGGCCATCTGGTGGAGGCGGCGGCGCAGCTGTTCGTCATGGAGGGCATCCGGTGGTTTGAGACGGAGCAGGTGGCCGGCGTCTACCAGGACATTTTCCGGCAGTACAGCGCCCTGGGTGTCACCAGCTTCGGCGACTGCGGCACCTTCGGCGCCTTTGAGGAGAAGGCCATCAGCCACATCGCCGGCTTTGAGGAGCGGGGCGAGCTGAAGCAGCGCATCTGCGGCTGTGTCATGGTGGAGGACACCGAGAGCGTGAAGACCGCCCTGGACCGGCTGAGAGACAAGCACGGCAAGTATCACAGCGACCTGTTCAACGTCAACACCCTGAAGATCGTCAACGACGGCACGGTGGAGAGCTGCAGCTGCGCCATGTACGCCCCCTATCCCGACGGCTCCGTGGTGGAGCCCATGATCCAGGGCGAGGCCCTGTACAGCAAGTGCCGGGAGGCCGCGGCGGAGGGCTACAACCTCCATATCCACGCCATCGGCGACAAGGCCATCCACGAGACCCTGATGGCCGCCAAGGCCGTCCGGGAGGCCGGTTATTTCGACACCCGCATCATCAACGCCCATACCCATATCACCGCTCCTGAGGATATTCCCCTGTTCGCCAAGTACAATGTGCTGGCCAACACCAGCTCTATCTGGCACTATGACGCGCCCGAAAACCGGGACATCCTGGGCGACGCCCAGTACGACCACCAGTTCGAGCTGCAGTCCATCCTGAGCCACGGGGCCCGGATGACCCTGGGCAGCGATTTCCCCGCCGACGAGATGGGCAAGGAGCCTCTCAAGGGCATCCAGATGGGCGTCACCCGCCAGATCTACAACGACCCCGAGGCGCCCATCCTGGAGTCCGCCGCTGAGCGGCTGACCGTTGAGCAGTGTCTGGAGGCCTACACCATCAACGCCGCCTACGGCATGCACTGGGACGACAAGATCGGCAGCATTGAGGTGGGCAAGTACGCCGACCTGGTGGTGCTGGAGAAGGACCTGAACGAGGTCCCCGTCCACTCCATCATGAACACCAAGGTGCTGCTGACCATGATGGGCGGCAAGCCCACCTATGTGAACGAGGCCTTCGGCCAGGTGTTCTGAGACCCCCGGACCGCCGCGTCCAAATTATCCATAACGAATGAGGAGGATCCCTGACTATGATTACTGTTTTCAAAAACGGTCATGTGTACACCATGAACCGTGAGATGCCCTACGTCTCCGCCGTGGCGGTGGAGGACGACAAGATCGTCTACGTGGGCAATGACGAGGGCGTCAAAGCCTACGAGGCCGGCGCCAAGGTGGTGGACCTGGACGGCAAGATGCTGATCCCCGGCATGATCGACGCCCACTGCCATCCCCTGATGAGCGCCGTCCTCACCTCCGGCCTGATGATGGACGCCGGAATGACCAAGGAGGACATCCTGGCCGCCGTCCGGGAGTATGTGGCGGCCAACCCTGACAACGAGACCTATTTCGGCATGGGCTACCCCGAGTGGGTCTTTGACGAGGCCGGCCCCCGGAAGGAAGAGCTGGACGCCATCTGTCCCGACAAGCCCCTGCTGCTGATCAGTAACGGCGTCCACGAGGCGTGGTGCAACAGCAAGACCTTTGAGGTGCTGCACATCACCAAGGATACCCCGGATCCCCTGCCCGGCCGCTCCTACTTCCGCCGGGACGAGAGCGGCGAGCCCACCGGCCACGTGATCGAGACCGTGGCGGAGCAGGTCATCATGAGCCAGCTGCCCTGGTTCGATCCCGAGGCCATCACCCGGATCTACCACGAGATCTTCGACATGTACAGCGCCCTGGGCGTCACCGGCTTTGTGGACTGCGGCGCCTCCGGCGAACTGGGCGCCAAATGCATGGAGTACATGACGGAATTCGAGAAGAGGGGCGACCTGCAGCAGCGCATCTGCGGCTGCGTCATGGTGGAAGGCCCGGAGGTGCTGAAGACGGCTGTGGAGGATCTGAAGAAGCACCACGCCGCCCACCACAGCGACATGTACAACATCGCCACGTTGAAAATCATCAACGACGGCACCCTGGAATCTGAGAACGCCGCCATGTACGAGCCCTTTACGGACGGCGCCAACGGCGAGCTGACGATCCAAAGCCCGGAACTGGTCGCCTCCTGCCTGGAGGCCGCCGCCGCGGGCTTCGACATCCACATCCACGCCATCGGCGACCGTGCCATCCACGAGACCCTGATGGCCGCCAAGGCCGTCCGGGAGGCCGGTTATTTCGACACCCGCATCATCAACGCCCACACCCAGATGACCGCCCCCGAGGATATCCCCCTCTTCGCCAGATACAACGTCCTGGCCAATACCAGCTCCATCTGGCACTACGACGCCCCCGAGGCGGAGGGCGCGCTGGGCACCTGGCGGTATCACCACCAGTTCCGGCTGCAGTCCATCCTGAGCCACGGCGCCCGGATGACCCTGGGCAGCGACTTCCCCGCCGACGAGATGGGCAACGAGCCCCTCAAGGGCATCCAGATGGGTGTCACCCGCCAGATCTTCAACAATCCCGAGGCTCCCATCCTGGAGTCCGAGGCGGAGAAGCTGACCATTGAGCAGTGCCTGGAGGGCTACACCATCAACGCTGCCTACGGCATGCACTGGGACGACAAGATCGGCAGCATTGAGGTGGGCAAGTACGCCGACCTGGTGGTGCTGGAGAAGGACCTGAACGAGGTGCCCGTCCATACCATCATGGACACCAAAGTACTGCTGACCATGCTGGGCGGCAAGCCTACTTATGTAAACGAGGAATTCAGCCTCTGATCAAACAAAAGAGGGGAGCGGCAGACCGAACATTCCGTTCGGCCTGCCGCTCCTCAGCTTGTCGAAAAACCACTGCTTAAAGCAACTGGGTTGCATTTTGCAGG
>CAMCDX010000030.1 GCA_945873695.1 uncultured Clostridia bacterium
ATTGTGAAGGCGTCGAAAAAGTCCGTCGGACTTTTTCGACAGCCTGAAAGGACGCTCTGCGGAAATCCGCAGAGCGTCCTTAGTGTTTGTGAAATGCCCGGGATCAGGAAATTACATTTCCTTGATGGCGGCCTGAGCGGCAGCCAGACGGGCGATGGGCACACGGAAGGGAGAGCAGGACACATAGTCCAGGCCGGTACGGTGGCAGAACTCCACGGAGGAGGGATCGCCGCCGTGCTCGCCGCAGATGCCCAGGTGCAGGTCGAGGTTGGTGGAGCGGCCCAGCTTGCAGGCCATGGCCACCAGCTTGCCAACGCCGGTCTGGTCCAGCTTGGCGAAGGGATCGTTCTCGTAGATCTTCTTGTCATAGTAGGCACCCAGGAACTTGCCGGCATCATCGCGGGAGAAGCCGAAGGTCATCTGGGTCAGGTCGTTGGTACCGAAGGAGAAGAAGTCAGCCTCCTTGGCGACCTCGTCGGCGGTCAGAGCGGCGCGGGGGATCTCGATCATGGTACCCACCAGATAACGCATAGAGGAACCGGCAGCCTTGATGAGCTCATCGGCGGTCTTGACCACCACGCTCTTGACGTACTTCAGCTCCTTGACCTCGCCCACCAGGGGGATCATGATCTCGGGGACCATGTTCCAGTCGGGGTGCTTGGCCTGGACAGCCAGAGCGGCCTTGATGACGGCCCGGGTCTGCATGGCGGCGATCTCAGGATAGGTGACAGCCAGACGGCAGCCGCGGTGGCCCATCATGGGGTTGAACTCGTGCAGAGAGGAGATGATGGCCTTGATGTCCTCGACAGACTTGCCCAGGTCCTCGGCCAGCAGCTCGATGTCGTGCTCCTCGGTGGGCACGAACTCGTGCAGGGGGGGATCCAGGAAGCGGATGGTGACAGGGCAGCCTTCCATGGCCTCGTAGATGCCCTCGAAGTCACCCTGCTGCATGGGCTCCAGAACAGACAGAGCGGCCTCCCGCTGCTCCACGGTATCGGAGCAGATCATGCGGCGGATGGCGCGGATGCGCTCACCCTCGAAGAACATATGCTCGGTGCGGCACAGGCCGATGCCCTGCGCGCCGAACTTCCGGGCCTGGGCGGCATCGTGGGGAGTGTCGGCGTTGGTGCGGACCTGCAGGCGGCGATACTTGTCGGCCCAGCCCATAACGCGGCCGAACTCGCCGCCGATGGTGGCGTCGGTGGTGGGGACAGCGCCGTCATAGATGGTGCCGGTGGAACCGTCCAGGGAGATCCAGTCGCCCTCGACGTAGGTTTTGCCGGAGAGCTCGAACTTCTTGTTCTCCTCGTCCATCTTGATGTCGCCGCAGCCGGAGACGCAGCACTTGCCCATGCCGCGGGCCACGACGGCAGCGTGGGAGGTCATGCCGCCGCGGACGGTCAGGATGCCCTGGGCGGCCTTCATGCCCTCGATATCCTCGGGAGAGGTCTCCAGACGGACCAGAACCACCTTCTCGCCCCGCTCGGCCCAAGCCTTGGCGTCCTCGGCGGAGAAGACGATCTTGCCGGAGGCGGCGCCGGGAGAGGCGCCCAGAGCCTTGCCGATGACGTCGGCCTTCTTCAGGGCCACGGCGTCGAACTGGGGATGCAGCAGGGTGTCCAGAGAGCGGGGCTCGATCATGGCCACGGCCTGCTTCTCGTCGATCATACCCTCGTCCACCAGGTCGCAGGCGATTTTCAGAGCGGCGGCGGGGGTGCGCTTGCCGTTACGGGTCTGCAGCATGTAGAGCTTGCCGTGCTCCACGGTGAACTCCATGTCCTGCATGTCGTGATAGTGATCCTCCAGGGTCTTGCAGACGCCCTCGAACTGGGCGAAGGCCTCGGGAAACTTCTCAGCCATCTCGGCGATGGGCATGGGAGTGCGGACGCCGGCAACCACGTCCTCGCCCTGGGCGTTGGTCAGGAACTCGCCGAACAGCTTCTTCTCGCCGGTGGCGGGGTTGCGGGTGAAAGCCACGCCGGTGCCGCAGTCGTCGCCCATGTTGCCGAAGGCCATGGACTGGACGTTGACGGCGGTGCCCCAGGAATAGGGGATGTCGTTGTCGCGGCGATACACGTTGGCGCGGGGGTTGTCCCAGGAACGGAACACGGCCTTGACGGCGCCCATCAGCTGCTCCTTGGGGTCGGAGGGGAAGTCGGTGCCGATCTTGGCCTTGTACTCGGCCTTGAACTGGCCAGCCAGCTCCTGCAGGTCCTCGGCGGTCAGCTCCACGTCCTGGGTGACGCCCTTCTTCTCCTTCATCTCGTCGATGAGCTGCTCAAAGTACTTCTTGCCCACCTCCATGACAACATCGGAGTACATCTGAATGAAACGGCGATAGCAGTCCCAGGCCCAGCGGGGGTTGCCGGACTTCTTGGCCAGCACGTCCACCACGGTCTCGTTCAGGCCCAGGTTCAGGATGGTGTCCATCATGCCGGGCATGGAGGCCCGGGCGCCGGAGCGGACGGAGACCAGCAGGGGGTTCTCGGCGTCGCCGAACTTCTTGCCGGTGATGCCCTCCATCTTCTCAATGTACTCCATGATCTCGGCCACGATCTCGTCGTTGATCTTCTGGCCGTCCTCATAGTACTGGGTGCAGGCCTCGGTGGTAATGGTGAAGCCCTGGGGCACGGGCAGGCCGATGTTGGTCATCTCAGCCAGGTTGGCGCCCTTGCCGCCCAGGAGCTCACGCATGTTGGCGTTGCCCTCGGTGAACAGGTAACAATACTTTTTGCTCATTTTCATTCCTCCGTTTTTTGTCACTGCCAAAAGGCAGAAAAAATGCGGGTGTCTTTTTGTAAACGCTTGCTGGAAAAGAACCGTTAATATTATAATAGGACACCTGCTAGAAAACAATGCATAAATGCCATAAGAAAACGACGGAAACTTGGAGCGTTTTCACGAAACTGTTGCAATTTTTAACAAAAAAATCAGGTTTTATAACGAAAACGTTTGCGGAACTCCGCTCTGAACAGACCCTGCGGACACGGTGCCTGTCGGGGCGGCTCCGGGCCAGCGGGAACCGAAGCGGAGGGCGGATTTATGAGGATGCGGAAGACCGGGGAGGCAGGGAGGAAAGGCCCGCAAAAGGTCCGTTCAGAAAACCGAAGGCTGACGGGCGGATTTCCCGTATTCCTTTTTGGAGGGAACTGTGGTAAAATGAGCAAATCAAGACCAAGGAGAGAGGAAACACGCCATGAGCCTGATGGGCCTGCCTGAAAACGACCCCGTCGCCGCCCGCATCCGGGAGGCCGCTACTCGGGGCACACTGTCCCACGCCCTGCTGTTTACCGGCAGCGGACACCGGCTGGCCGCCGCCCGTTTCGCCGCCGCCGCCCTGGAGTGTACGGCGGAGGGCAGCCGTCCCTGCGGCGTCTGTCCCGCCTGCCGGAAGGTGGCGGAGGACATCCACCCGGACGTGGTCACTGTCCGGGACCCGGACCACAAGAACATTGCCGTGGACGTGGTGCGCCAGGTCCGTTCCGACGCCTATATCCGCCCAAACGAGGGCCGGCGGAAGGTGTATCTCTTTCCGGACTGCGCCCTGCTGACGGAGCAGGACCAGAACGTGCTGCTGAAGATCGTGGAGGAGGGGCCGCCCTACGCCGCCTTTCTGTTCTGCGCGGAAAACGGCGCGGCGGTGCTTCAGACCCTCCGTTCCCGGTGCGTGGAACTGAAGCTGCGGCCCGCTTCCGGTGAGACGGAGGAAAACGCGGAGAACGCCGAAGCCTTGTGCCGGGCCATCGGCGGCCGCCGGGGGGCGGTGACGGAACTGGCGGTGCGGCTGGAGAAAAAGAAGCTGAGCAGGGAGGACCTGTCCGCCCTGCTGGAGTCCGCCCGGGCGGCCTTCACGTCGGCGCTTTTGCTGCTGTATGGCTGGCCGCCGGAGGGGGGAGACGGGGAAATCGTCCCGTTTCTCGCAAAAAACTTGACAAAAAACCAAATTATGCGCACAATAGAACTATTGCGGAAGTACCACGGGGAATGTGCCTATAACGTGGGCGTCAGCCACGTCCTGGGCGCCCTCGCGGTGGAATTGGAGGGTATCCTTTGACAGAAGTGATCAGCGTCCGCTTTCGGGGCGGATGCAAAAATTATTATTTTGACCCCAAGGGGGTCCAGGTGAAGATGGGGGACCAGGTGATCGTGGAGACCGCCCAGGGCCCGGAGTTTGCCACCTGCACCGAGGGCAACCACGAGGTGGAGGACTCCGCCATCGTGAAGCCCCTCTGCGCCATGCTGCGGATGGCCACGGACAGCGACCGCCGCACCGTGGAGTATAACAAGAAAAAAGAGAGCGAGGCCTTCGATATCTGCGAGAAGAAGATCGCGGACCACGGCCTGGAGATGAAGCTGGTGAACGTCTCCGCCAGCTTCGACGGCAACAAGATTATCTTTTACTTCACCGCCGACGGCCGGGTGGATTTCCGGGAGCTGGTCCGGGACCTGGCCAGCGTGTTCCGGGCCCGCATCGAGCTGCGGCAGATCGGCGTCCGGGACGAGGCCAAGATGATCGGGGGCCTTGGTATCTGCGGGCGGCCTTTCTGCTGCTCCCAGTTCCTGGACGGCTTTATGCCTGTGTCCATCAAGATGGCCAAGACCCAGAACCTGAGTCTGAACCCCACCAAGATCTCCGGCACCTGCGGCCGGCTGATGTGCTGCCTGAAGTATGAGCAGAACGCCTATGAGGACGCCGCCAAGCGCATGCCCAAGGTGGAGTCCTTTGTCCAGACCCCCGACGGCCCCGGCAACGTGAAAAGCGTGGACCTGCTGCGGGAGACCATGAAGGTGGCCCTGGATACCGCCGGTCCCAACGAGCCTATGAAGTGCTACCACAACTGCGAGGTCTGCGTCCTGCGGAACGGCAAGGGCAGCCGGGATGGCATCGAGATCCCGGAGCGGCCCGCCCGGTATGTGGAGGAGAAGGAAGAGGAGACCTTCGCCGAGCCCATCCTCACTACGCCCTTCTATATGGACCGGGAGCTGGAGGATGCCCCTATCCGCGAGAAGATCGGCGGTGCCGACAGCAGTGAGGGAAGCAAGTCCCGCCGCCGCCACCGGGGCGGACGCCGCCGGAACAAAGGCGGCGAGGGCCAGCAGCCCAAGGCGGAGCCGTCAAAGCAGCTCCAGCAGGCAAAGCAGGACAAATCCAAAAGCGGCGGAGAAAAAAAGGACGCCAAACCCCGTCCCCCCAAGCCCCAGAACCCCAAGCAGCCCAAGCCCGCTCCCCAGCCCAAGGGTGAGAACAAGGCTGCCGAGGGCGGCGCCGGCGGCGAGGCCAAGCGCCGCCACCGGCCCCACCACCGGGGCGGACGCCGCCGCAACAAGGGCGGCGAGGGCGGCAGCGCCCCCAAGACCGAATAAAAAACGGAGACCAGGTCCCGCCGTCCGCATTGCGGGCGGCGGGATTTTGAACGGAAGGAGCGCATTATGGGAATTTTTACCGGCGTATTGCTGGCCAGCGATTTTGATAATACCTTGATTTACACAGAGGAGGCCCTGCGCACCGGCGCGCCGGTGCCGCCGCTGTCCGCGGAGAACCGGCGGGCCCTGGAGTATTTCATAGCCGAGGGAGGCAGGTTCGCCATCGCCACCGGCCGGGCCCTGGCGGCCTTCATCAAGTACGCCGACGTGGTGCCCATGAACGCCCCCGGTGTGGTGTGCAACGGCGCGGCTCTGTATGATTTCGAGAAGGAGGAGTACCTGGAGACCGCCATGCTGGACGGCCGGGCCCGGACCCGGGGTCAGGAGATGCTGGAACGATTCCCGGATATGGCGGTGGAGGCCTACCATATTGACAACGTCATCCACGCCGTCCAGCCCAACGAGATCACCCGCCAGCACGAGCGGCTGGCCAAGGTCCGGGTGACGGAGGCGCCGTCCCTGCTGGAGGTGCCCCTGCCTCTGGGCAAGCTGCTGTTCGAGGCGGATCACGACATCTTGGAGGCGGCCAGGGATTTCCTGAACAGCCGGGGCTGGAGCGAAGACTACGAGCTGATCTTCTCCGGGCAGAACCTGCTGGAGATGACCGCGAAGGGCGCCAACAAAGGCGGCATGGTCCGCCGCTTGGCCGCCCGGCTGGGCATCTCCATGGACCATGTCTACTGTGCCGGCGACGAGGCCAATGACATCTCCATGCTCACCGCGGCGGCGGAGGGCTTCGCCCCCGCCAACTGTGTGCCTGCCGTCCGGGATTGCGGCGCCACCATCGTCTCCCACGCCCGGGACAGCGCCCTGGCGGACGTGGTGGCCCGGCTGGAGGCAAAATACCGCTGAAAACCGCTTCCGCTACCTGAGGTTGCGGAAGTTCCGCCTTTGGTTGCTGGCGGTGGAGAACGCCTTCTGCTATGCTGGATGCAGTTCAAAACAGGAGGAAACGCCATGACCTTTGGAGAAAAGCTGCAAAAGCTCCGGGCCCGGGAAGGCCTCAGCCAGGACGGCCTGGCGGAGCTGCTGAACGTTTCCCGGCAGGCTGTCAGCAAGTGGGAGCGGGACGAGACCATGCCGGAGGCGGAGAAGATCATCCGCATCAGCGACTATTTCCGCGTTACCACGGATTATCTGTTGAAGGATGCCCCGGAAAAACCCCAGAACCCGCCCCGGCGCCGGGAGTTCGGCGAATGGTTCCAAGACCGGGGCTGGCTGCTGGGCTGGCTTCCTGCTCTTTGGGGCCTCTGGGGCATGACGCGGATGTGGATGCTGCTGGCCTTTCAGGACTCCTGGTGGATGCGGGGCTGGATGGCGCTGACGTATGTGATGCGATACGGGAACGTCGCCCTGACAGGAGTCCTGGCTGTACTGCTGGGCCGCCGCTTAGCCGGGCGGCTTCGGTGGTATCACGCGGGGGTCCTGCCGGTGCTCTGGGCTGTACTGGAAGCGGCACGGGTTGCTATCCTGGCACTGATGCGGGAAAACGTACCTCTGAATGTGAGCGTTGTTTCGGAGGGGATCTGGAACCAGTACCAAGGCTGGCTGCTGTTGGTGCTGCTGGCCGCGGCCGCGGGCCTGGCGGTCCTGCTGCTGGGAAAGCGGCGGGATGTCCAAAAAGCAATATGAGAAGGTTCACCCCGGCGGGATTTCTGCCGGGGTGAAAAATTTTTGCAAAAACCTCTTGACAAATTCCTAGTATGTGTTATTGTATTAATCACTTAATACAAGAAAAAACGGGAGGTGGTCCCATGAAATGGCAGTTTTCCAATGACGCGCCGATTTACGCCCAGCTGATCGCCCAGATCAAGGTGGGCATCGTCTCCGGCGCCTTTCCGCCGGGGGAGCGATTGCCCTCGGTGCGGGACCTGGCCACGGAGGCCGGGGTGAACCCCAACACCATGCAGCGGGCGCTGGCGGAACTGGAGCGGGACGGACTGGTGTACAGCCAGCGGACCGCGGGCAGATTTGTGACGGAGGACAAGCGTATGATCGACGCGGCGAAGCTGGGCCTAGCGGAGAACCATATCAAGACGTTCCTGCTGGCCATGACCCGCCTGGGATATCAGCGGGAAGAAATTTTGGACCTGCTGCGGCAGGAGACGACGAAGGAGGGCATCACGGATGGCGGTTCTGGAATGTAAGGGACTGAGCAAGCGGTATGGCCACACCCAGGCCCTGGACCGGGTGGACCTGGCGGTGGAGCCGGGCCGTATTGTGGGCTTGCTGGGTCCCAACGGCAGCGGCAAGACCACCCTCATCAAGCTGGCCAACGGCTTGCTGACCCCCAGCGAGGGCGAGATCCTGGTGTGCGGCATGAAGCCGGGGAAGGAGAGCCACGCTCTGGTCAGCTATCTGCCGGAGCGGACCAGCATCCCCCTGTGGATGACCGCTGGCCAGCTGCTGGACTTCTATCAGGACTTTTACAAGGATTTTCGCCGGGACGCGGCGGAGGAGATGCTCCAGCATCTGGACATTTCCCCCAAGCAGCGCATCAAGCAGATGAGCAAGGGCACCCGGGAGAAGGTACAGCTTATCGTGGTCATGAGCCGGGCGGCGAAGCTGTATCTGCTGGATGAGCCCATCGGCGGCGTGGACCCCGCCACCCGGGACTACATCCTGTCCACCATCATCGGCAACTACGACCCGGAGGCGGCGGTGGTCATCTCCACCCATCTGATCTCCGATGTGGAAAAGGTGCTGGATGATGTGATCTTTATCAACCAGGGCCGCGTCATGCTCCAGTCCTCCGTGGACCAGATCCGGGAGGAGAAGGGCATGAGCGTGGATGAGCTGTTCCGGGAGGTGTTCAAATGCTGAGGAAACTGTTAAAGCACGAATTCCGTGCCACCGGCCGCGTCATGCTGCCGCTGTTCCTGGTCTTGCTGGGCACCGCCGTGGGCGCCAATCTCTCCGTCCGGGTTCTGCTGGATACGCCCAACAAGGTGCTGGACATCCTGGGCGGTCTGCTGATCGTGGCTTTTGTCATCGCCATCTTCGGCGTGTGCGTCATGAGCATGGTGGTCATGGTCCAGCGGTTCTACAAGAACCTGCTTCAGGACGAAGGCTACGTGATGATGACCCTGCCCGTCTCCGTCCACCAGCACATCTGGAGCAAACTGATCGTCTCCGCCGTCTGGTTCGCCCTGACGCTGATCGTGGTGGGTCTGGCCTGCCTCATCATGGCCGCTGACGTTGGGGTTATCCACCAGATCGCGAAGGGCTTCCAGGAGCTGTTTAGGGAGCTCTACCGGAATCTCACCGCCTATTACGCCATCAACGGCACCGCCCTGGCGGTAGAGTTCCTGGTGCTGTGCTTTGTGGGCTGCTGCGCGATGTGCCTGCAGTTCTATGCCTCCCTGGCCATCGGACATAGCTTTTCCAGCCACAAGATGGCCTGGTCCGTGCTGTGGTTCTTCGTCACCCTGTTTGCCATGCAGTTCCTGGGCGGTTCGGGTATCGTGCTGCTGGATGAAACCTGGCTCCACCACCTGCTGCTGGGCTGGACGGACAATATCTCCGGTATGACCGCCATGCATTGGTCCATGCTGGCCCTGATCGCGGGCGAGGTGCTCTACGGCGCGATCTTCTATTTCTTAACAACTTATTTTTTGAAGCGCCGCCTGGATCTGGAGTAAACTGCCCATAACGCCGTCACGGTCTCCGGGACTGCCGGAGGCCGTGGCCCACGTTTGGAGGATATTTTGGAAACTGTATTTGAAAAACTGCTGCTGACCTTCACCACCGCCATGGTGCCGGTGGTGGAGCTGCGGGGCGCCATCCCGGTGGGCATCGCCGCCGGCCTGCCGCCCGCGGTGGCCTGTGCCACCGCCATCCTGGGCAATCTCCTGCCGGTGCCGTTCATCATGCTGCTGGTCCGCCGGGTCTTTGGCTGGCTGCGGGACACCCGCCTGTTCGGGTCCAGGATCGTCTCCCTGGAGCGGCGGGCCCATCTGAAGGGCCGCATCGTGCGGAAGTACCGCCTCCCGGGCCTGGTAGTCCTGGTGGCCATCCCCCTGCCCGGCACCGGCGCCTGGACCGGCGCCCTGGTGGCGTCCTTGCTGGATATCCGCCTGCGGACCGCCCTGCCCGCTATCCTGCTGGGGCTGGTCATTGCCGGCGGCATCACCACAGCGGTGACGCTGGGGCTGATCCATTTATTCTGAAAAAGAGACCCCGCCGTTTCGGCGGGGCCTCAGGCTGTCGAAAAAGTCCGACGGACTTTTTCGACGCCTTCACAATACCTCGATTTTCTGGCCGCTCTGCTGCCCGAAAATCTGCCGCTGCGCGGCGCAAACGCCTGCTGGCGCAGGCTTTTTGCAGGCATTTGATTCCACACGAAGGGGCTCCCGCCCCCTCGTACTCCCCCTGCAAAATGCAACCCAGTTGCTTTAAGCAGACGTTTTTCGACAAGCTGAGACCCCGCCGTTTCGGCGGGGCCTTTTTTCATCCAAAATCGTGCCTGTTTCCGCAGTAGATGTCCAGCTCCTCCATCAGCTTTACGATGGCTTCGATCCGCTGGAAACAGGAGGGGTCGTCCAGTGTGTCGTCGGCAAGGATCTCCCGGATCTTCCACAGTGCCCGGCTGCTGGCGTCGGAGACCAGACAGCGGTAAAACTCCTGTTCCTCCCGTGGGTCGTACATAAAATCACCTCAAAGGAATCATATCACAATTCCCGAGTATACGCAAGTGCGTATACTCAATTGCGTAAAAATGGGTACGATAACCGTGAGGTGATCGGCATGGGGTAAAGGATGCGGTTACCGCGCGGTTTGCATCGCTTTGTCACCAGCGCGGGATCACATACAATGAATTGGCGGTAAGAGCTGGGGTGACGCCCTCTACGGTATACAGCATGATGGATGCCCGCCGCCGGGATGTGTCTATCGTCACAGTTAAAATGCTTTGCGACGGCCTGGAGATCTCCCTGGCGGAGTTCTTCTCCGGCGAGGAATTCGCGGACCTGGAGCAGGAGATCCAATAAAAAAGAGAGCCGTGAGGCTCTCTTTTCAGGCTGTCGAAAAAGTCCGACGGGCTTTTTCGACAGCCTTCACAATGCCTCGATTTTCTGGCCGCTCTGCTGCCCGAAAATCTGCCGCTGCGCGGCGCAAACGCCTGCTGGCGCAGGCTTTTTGCAGGCATTTGATTCCACACGAATGGGCTCCCGCCCCCTCGTACTCCCCCTGCAAAATGCAACCCAGTTGCTTTAAGCAGTGGTTTTTCGACAAGCTGAAAAGAGAGCCGTGAGGCTCTCTTTTTTTGCCCTTATTCGGCGGAAAACACCTTTCTTCCGTCGCTCCACACCGCCCGGACGGCGCCCGGCTGCCGCCGGTACACGCACCGCTCCAGCCGCTCGGCGGGGGTCAGGGGATGGGGCTGGGGCAGGCGGTCGTCCGCCAGGACTATGGCGTGGAGGGGATTGCCGGGGGCGAAGCCAGGCTGCTCGCCGAAGTAGGCCGCCCCGGCGGAGGTGCCCAGGTACCAGCCCTCGGGGACCGTCAGGAAGTCCGTCTGCCAGCCGTCCATCATCCGGCGGGCCTTGGAGGCCCGGATGGCGGAGGCCACCACGTCGAACATGTCCAGGTGGTCGCCGCCGGCGATGTCGCTGCCCAGGGCCACCTTCAGCCCCTCGTTCAGCATCACCCGCACCGGCGCCACGCCGGAGCAGATGTTCTGGTTGGAGTCAGCGCAGTGGACCACGGTGACACCGGCGTCCCGCATGGCTTTCCGCTCCCTCTCGTCGGACCAGACGCAGTGGGCCATGACGGTGCGGTCATTCCACAGACCGTACTTGGCGTAGGTCTCCCAATACTGCCGGCAGTCGGGGTGCAGCTGACGCACCCACGCGATCTCTGCGCTGTTTTCCGACAGGTGGGACTGCACCGGCAGGTCCCGCTCCGCCGCCAGCTTTCCCAGAAACGCCATCAGCTCATCGGTGCAGGAGGGGGTGAACCGGGGCGTCAGCATGGGCTTCACGTGGGTAAAGTCCTGACAGGCCTCCAGCCACCGCAAAGTCTCCTGCTTGGATTCCTCGGTGGTCTCCTCCAGCACGCCGGGGGCGTTGTTCCGGTCCATGTTCACCTTACCCACGAAGCCGGTGACGCCGGCCTTTTCCAGCTCGTCCATCAGGATGAGGGTGGCGTCGGTGTGAAGGGAGGAGAACATGCATACCCGGGTGGTGCCGTGGGAGATCAGCTCATGGGCCAGCTCCCGGTAGATGGTCCGGGCGTAGTCCGGGTCGGCGAACCGGGCCTCCGTGGGGAAGGCGTAGGCGTTCAGCCAGTCCAGCAACGGCAGGTCCATGCCCATGCCCAGCATGGGGTACTGGGGGGCGTGAAGATGGAGGTCCGCGAAGGACTGGAGGATGAGGGCGTCCCCGAAATCCTCCACGGGCGCGCCGGCGTAATGCTCCGGCAGGACGGGGAACACCCCCGTGATGACGCCGTTTTCGGCGACCAGATATCCCTTCTCCGTGATGTCCAGCTTTCCCAGCGACCGGGCGGACACGATGGCCCCTTTCAAGATCGTGATAGCCATACAAAACACCTCTCATTCGAAATGTCGGCACAAAAAAGGAGCGCCTGCACGGATGGGGCTGCCCCCTCCGTCAGACACTCATAGCAGGGCCTTTCGGCGGCCCCGTAGAAACTTTCGCGCCATTGCACAGCGAAATTATATGAGCCCTTTTCAATTGTATGCCGTTATCTATAAAATAACACAGAATGGGCGGAAATGCAAGCCGCGAGTTGCGGAAAGGGGGCGGATATGCTATCATCAAGAAAAAGAAGGCACGGCGGACGAAGATTTACAGTTGGAAGTACCTGCTGTGTGGGCTGGCCATGGGGGCGCTGGGAGCCTTGAAACTGTGGCGCAGTATGCGGGCTGATTTTGACAACGGCTTTGTGATGGGACTCTACTGCGCCGTGCTGTCGATCCGGCTCCTGTATGTGGCGCTGAATGAGGATGCCTACGAAAAAGATAAGACCGAAAGTGTGGAATTCCGGAATGCTTCCCGGCGTATGTTCGGCAAGTGGGCGGCAGTCGTTTTAAATATCGGCGGGGCCGTTGTAATAGGTGCACTGCTCCTGACTCTGCTGAATCCAAATCTGGCGGGCATCGCGATCCTTCTCATGCTGGCTGGATTTTTGTATGAGATCATCGTCAATCAGATGGTCAAAAAACGGATGTAAACAAGTTTATGACCGGGCGGCGGGAGCCGCCCGGTTTTCGCACCCCCGGCGTGGCCTTTGCTTATACTGGCATACGGGCGGGCTTCCGCCCGAATCCATAAAAAGGCGTTGATGCGTATGTTACAGTCTCTCGGCTGGGCCGCGCTGGGCACCGGCTTTACCTTTTTGATGACCACTCTGGGGGCCGTCACGGTATTTTTTTTCTCCGGGGCGCCGGAACCCCGATACCAGAAAGCCATGCTGGGCTTTGCCGCCGGGGTCATGACGGCGGCGTCGGTGTGGAGCCTGCTGCTGCCCGCCATCGACCAGGCGGTGGAGGACGGCTGTTTCCCCGGCTGGCTGCCCGCCGCCGCGGGGATGCTGCTGGGGGTCAGCTTTCTGGCGGCGCTGGACAGTCTCCTGCCCCATCTGCGGCGGATGCCGGAGAAGCGGCGGCAGAGCGCCCTGCTGATGACGGCTATCACCCTACATAACGTGCCGGAGGGCATGGCGGTGGGCCTGGCCTTCGCCTTGGCCGCCACCGGGGAGAACCTGGCCGGCGCGGCGGCCCTGGCCCTGGGCATCGGTATCCAGAATTTCCCCGAGGGCGCCGCCATCGCGCTGCCCCTGCGGCAGGAGGGACGGACCCGGGGCCGGGCCTTCCTGGGCGGGACGCTGTCCGGCGCCGTGGAGCCGGTCTTCGGCGTGCTGGTGGTGCTGGTGGCCGGCGTGGCCCGGCCTTTGATGCCCTGGCTTTTGAGCTTCGCCGCCGGGGCCATGCTGTATGTGGTGGTGGAGGAGTTGGTGCCCCAGGCCCACAGCCGGGCAGGGACCTGCGGCTTCGTGGGGGGCTTTCTCATCATGATGGTGCTGGATGTGGCGCTGGGCTGAAAAAGAGACTTGTTTTGTTAACAAACTATTGATATAATAGACCAGCAAAAAACAACACCAGAAAGGAAACGACTATGGACGTGAAATTTACCGGAAGCGGCAATTACGTGGCCTCCGACGATCTGATGAACGCGGTCAACATCGCTATGACCCTGCAGAAGCCTCTGCTGATCAAGGGCGAGCCCGGCACCGGCAAGACCATGCTGGCCCAGGCGGTGGCCGACGCCCTGAACAAGAAGATCATCATCTGGAACGTGAAGTCTACCACCAAGGCCCAGGACGGCCTGTATGTCTACGACGTGGTGCAGCGCCTGTACGACAGCCAATTCGGCAACGAGGGCGTGGACAACATCGCCAAGTATAT
Organism: uncultured Clostridia bacterium; assembly: GCA_945873695.1. Lineage (GTDB taxonomy): Bacteria > Bacillota > Clostridia > Oscillospirales > Oscillospiraceae > Oscillibacter. The sequence goes on from CAMCDX010000030.1 coordinate 13,853, forward strand.
CAAGCTGGGTAAGCTGGGCGAGGCCTTCCAGGCCGACGAGCAGGTGGTCCTGCTGATCGACGAGATCGACAAGGCCGACCTGGAGTTCCCCAACGACCTGCTGTGGGAGCTGGACCAGATGGAGTTCTACATCCCCGAGACCAAGGAGACCGTCAAGGCCAGGCAGCGCCCCATCGTCATCATCACCTCCAACGCGGAGAAGGAGCTGCCCGACGCCTTCCTGCGCCGCTGCGTGTTCCACTACATCGACTTCCCCGGCCAGGAGCAGATGGAGGCCATCCTCCGTGTCCACTTCGACCACCTGGAGGACGATCTGGTGAAGCAGGCCCTGGCCGCTTTCTACTGGGTCCGGGAGCTGCGGGGCATCGAGAAGAAGCCCAGCACCTCCGAGCTGGTGGACTGGCTGCGGGCCATGGTGGCCGGCGGCGTGGAGCCGGAGCGCATCCGGACGGAGATCCCCTTCGCCGGCGTGCTGCTGAAGAAGGATAAAGACTTGCAGACCCTGCGGCAGAACCTGCGGTAAGGCCTATGTTTGCTGCGTTTTTCTATTTGCTGCGCCAGCGGGGAATGGACGTGTCCCTGAACGAGTGGATCACCCTGCTGGAGGCCATGGAAAAGGGACTCCACGGGTCCACCCTGACGGGCTTTTACCAGCTGTGCAGGGCTATCCTGGTGAAGAGTGAGGTGGAGTACGACCGCTTCGACCAGGTGTTTCTGGAATTTTTCAAGGACGTCCCCTTCCAGGGAGAGCTGCCGGAGGAGCTGATGGAGTGGCTGAACCACCCCGCCGAGGAGCTCTGGAAGGTGGTGGAGGACCTGAAGGAGAAGGGCAGCCGGGACGAGACCCTGGAGGAGCTGCTGAAACGCCTGGAGCAGCGTCTCCGGGAGCAGACCGAGGAGCACAACGGCGGCCACTACTGGGTGGGCACCCAGGGCCACACCCCCTGGGGCAACGAGGGCTGGAATCCCAACGGCATCCGCATCGGCGGCCAGAGCCGCCACCGCACCGCCATGTCCGTGGCGGGAGAGCGGAAGTACCGGGACTTCCGCAAGGACAACAAGCTGGACACCCGCCAGTTCCAGATGGCCTTCCGCCTGCTGCGGCAGCTGTCTGTCCAGGCGGACAGCGCCGACAAGGAGCTGGACGTGGATGCCACCATCCACGACACCTGCGAGAACGCGGGATTGCTGAAGGTCCAGTACAAGAATCCCCTGAAGAACACGGTGAAGGTCCTGCTGCTGATGGACTCCGGCGGGTCTATGGACTATTACTCCGGCCTGTGCAGCATGCTGTTCCAGGCAGCCACCAAGTCCAACCACTTCAAGGAGCTCCACACCTACTATTTCCACAACTGCATCTCCATGACCCTGTACGAGACCCCCCGGATGTGGGGCGGCGGCGAGGTGACGGCGGAGTGGATCCTGCAGAACTACGACAGCAGCTACAAGGTCATCATCGTGGGCGACGCCGCCATGAGCCCCTCCGAGCTGAGGGAGCCCGTTTTCAACTGGGGCACCCGGACCTACGGCCCCTCCGGCATGGAGTGGCTGGATCGGTTCCGGAAGCAGTATCCCTATCTCATCTGGCTGAACCCGGAGCCCATGCCGGCAAAGCCCGGCTACTGGACCCAGACCCACTATGAGCTGGCGCAGATCTTTGAGATGTACGATCTGTCCGCCGAGGGCCTGGAGAAGGGCATGAAGCGGCTGATGGTCCGGCGGTAAAGGACTTTCTGTGGAAAACGAGGCCTTTCGGCCTCGTTTCAGGCTGTCGAAAAAGTCCGACGGACTTTTTCGACGCCTTCACAATACC